>JANODF010000373.1:0-16738 GCA_031412555.1 Archangium sp.
CGCCCTCGCCGGCGACACCCAGGTCGAGAAGCGCACCAGCAAGTCGCAGGGCAAGCTCGAGAAGAAGAAGCTCACCGACTTCGCCAAGGAAAACGCGGGCTACTGAGCCTTCATTTTTCAGTCGAATCCGCCGACGGCGCCCCAGGGCTCCGTCGGCGTTTTCATGTCCACACGTTCACTCGCCGCGCAGCCAGCCGAGGAACTTGCCGAACGTCGAGCGCGACGCTTCTTTCTCCGGCGCGGGCACGTGGTGTTGCTCCTCCATGCAGTCGGCGCACTCCAGCCCGGTGAGCGTGGCCTGACCTTCGCTGAAGGGCTTTCGTGCACCGCAGCCGTCGCAGATGAAGCCGGTGCCGTTGGGCGGCCGCTTCGACGACGGAGACTTCTTCGCCAACGCATCGAGATCGCGCGCTTCGAGGAATGTGCCGCGGCAGCTGGGGCAGTTCTCGACGTCAGGCCCATCGGCGAGTTTGGCCTGCATCATCGAAGCGCCGCACGCAGGGCAGCTGCGATCGGTCTTCACCTTGCTCGCGGTGACCGCCTTGCCGCTCGCGTCGGAGAGCTCACCCGCATCGAACCAGACACCGCCACAATCGCTGCAGCGGTCGAGCTCCACTTCATCGCCCAGCCGGCGCGCGGGAACCCAGAAGGGCTGGAGCCGCGTTCGGCAATCAGGGCAGTCGCGCTTCTTCATCTTCATCATCATGCGGGAGTGTAGCGGTTCGGGCCGGTGATGCCTGAAGCGGCGAAGTAGCGCTGCAGGGCGGCCACGTGGAGGTCGAAGGCGAAGACGGTCTCCAACCCGTCGGGGCCGAAGATGAGCCCCCGCTCCGAGGTCTCGTTCGAGGTGACGAAGGCCGGCATCACCGCCGCGTCGATCGGCCGCGCCATCGAGAAGAGCAACACGCGATTGGGTTGGGGCGCGGTGGAGGTGAACCAGAAGGAAGAGAGCGTCGACGGGTCGAGCACCACGCCGGTCTCTTCGCGCACCTCGCGCGCGCCGCCCTGCTGCCAGGTCTCGTGGTCTTCCAGGAAACCGCCGGTGAGCGCGAGCAGGCCCTTCTTCGGCTCGATGCTGCGGCGCACCACCAGCAGGCCTTCACCCAGCGCATGGCGCACCGGCACGAGCACCACGCTGACCGGAATGGGGTTCGACCAGACCTGCGTCGTGCAGCTCGGGCACACGCGCGGGTACGTCAAAGGCGGTGCGTAGGCCGTGCCGCAAGAGGAACAGAACGAGTCACGCATGGGAAGACTCCAGGTTCAAAGAGGGCACGCGCTCAAGGACGCAATCCACTCGTCGATCAACCCCGCACCCGCTTCATCCACCACCAGGCTTCCCACGGGCGGCATTCTCGCGACGTCCAGCGCATGAATGCGCCGTGACACCAGGCTCTGCAGCGGCGCACCCGGAACGATCAACCGCGCACCATTGATTCCGAGATCGCCGTTGTCGGGCATCACGTTGCAGGTATTCGTTTCCTTGAACGTGCGTGTGAACCGGAAGTCAGCGGGGCCCTGTCCCGCGCCCGCGCGGTGACAACCAGCACAGTTCGCGTGCAGCCACGACCGCGCGCGCGGCTCGACTGAACCACCACCAAACGGAGCGGCGAGTGTCACCAACGTATCTGCTGGGCCTGCCAGCGGAGCGCTGAGGAACCCCAGGCCCTCGAGCACGGTGAGCTGATTGCGCGTCGCCCCGACGGGATACCGGATCGCCCGATTGAGCTGCGCCAGCTCCGGCCCGAGCGTGCGGCCGGCAGCGGCGGTGTGGCACTGCAGGCACTGCGCGCGGCTGGGGAAGTACCAGGTCTGTGCGCCCACCTGCTTCGACTTGTTGGCAGGCAGCAGCGTCGCGTCGGTCTCCGCGTCGTTCCACTCGTACGAATAGCCGGCCCACGTTCCATCCTGGTGGCGCATGAAGAGCCGGGTCTCCACGCGTCTACCGCCGATGGTGAAGGTCTTCGACACCACGCTGCCGTTGGGAAAATCGAAGTCACCATCGGCGCCGACGGTGATCTTCGCGCCGTCGGGAATCGCGAAGTGCCGCTGCTTGAGCGCGCCGTCGCTCCAGAAGGGCGAGTTGAGGTCGTAGGGAATCATCGCGGCCACCGTTTGCTTCGCATCGGCCGGCTCGAAACACCCGGTCTGCGAGAGCTGCCGCGGGAAGGTGTCGGGCGGCGTGGCGCCCATGGGCACCAGCTGGTGGATCTGCCCCGTGGCGGCATCGAGTGCGTACACCTCGCCGTCGAGCGTCTGTCCGAAGCTGGCGAGCACGAACGCGGTGTCGGCCAGCTCGCGTGCAGCGAAGCCGCCCATCGGGTTGGGCTCCACCGCCCAGATGCGGCCGCTGCCGTAGTCGCCGTATACGAAGCGGCCCACCAGCTGGGGAATCAGGGTGCCGCGGTACACGAAGCCGCCGGTGATGGAGTTGCCGTCGGCCCGCGGGTAGTCGACCACCGGATCGATGAGGCCCGCCGTCGGACAGCCAGTCGCCGGGCTGTAGCAGATGAAGCCTTCGCGCACTTTCCAGCCGTAGTTGCCGCCGCGCACGATGCGGTCGACCTCTTCGCGCGCGCCCTGGCCGACGTCGCCTGCCCAGAGCTCACCGGAGGCGGTGTCGAAGCTCCAGCGCCAGGGGTTGCGCAGGCCCACTGCATAGATTTCAGCGCAGCGGGTGTTCATCGCCGCCGCTTCGTTCGGCGTGTCGCGATTGCAGGGCGTGCCGTCGGCCGCGTACGGGTTGTCGGCCGGAATCCGGTACTTCTCGATGAAGGGCACCTCGACGTCGATGCGCAGGAACTTGCCGTGATTGGTGTTGAGCCGCTGCGCGCGGTTGCCGGGATCTCCACCCGAGCCGCCGTCGCCGAAGCCGATGTACAGAAAGCCATCGGGCCCGAAGCCGATGCCTCCGCCGTTGTGGTTCGAGAACGGCTGATCGAGCTGCAGCAGCTTCTCTTCACTCGAAGCATCGAAGGTGCGACCGGAGTCGGTGCTCTTGAAGCGCGAGACGATCGAACGCAGCGGCCCCGCGGGACCACCGGTCTCGGTGTAGCTGAGGAACACCTCTTTCCGGGTGGCCCATTGAGGGTGGAAGGCCAGCCCCAGCAGCCCGCCTTCACCCGAAGCGTTCACCCGGCCGCTGATGTCGAGCACCTGCACCACGTCGCCCACGCCAGCGTCGGCGCGGTGGGGGAAGGACCGCAGGCGGCCGTCGCGCTCCATGATGACGATGCGGTCGGGCTCACCTGGCGGCTGGAACAGGCCCAGGGGCGCCGCGAAGGAGAGGTTGGTGAAGGCGCGCCGGGTGGTGACCGACGACAGGCCGGGCGGCGGCTGCGGGGCGGTGCAGCTGGGGTTGGGCGGGCGCGCGTCGTACGCGAACGGGCCTGCGTCGACTTCGGTGGGCCCGGCATCGAGCCCTGCGTCGCCCGTCATCGGCTCGGGACAACCCCACCACAGTAACGCCGTGCAGCCGATGAGCAAGACGCGCATGGGGCCAAAGCATAGCCCGAGGCGGTCAGCTCACCCGTCCCCCCGGCTCTGCGAGAGCGAGATGGGCGAAGCCGACTCGACCGCGTCACGCCGCCACGCCCCCCGCAGGAACGCGACCCCCGGCGTGCGCGACTTCTCGCGAGCGGCCATGGCCAGCGCGGTCATGCCCAGGAAGTGACCGAGGAGGATCGATGCGCCCGCGATGCTCACCACCCCGAACACGGGCGGCCACAAGGCCACCACGGTGCCCAGGGTGACCCAGGCGAGATCCAGAATGATCACACCCGCGATGGCCAACAACCGGCGTTTGGCCCAGGTGCGCGGATCGAAGGTCGCCACCAGATCGATGGTCAGGTTCGAGCCCTGCTTGCTGCCCGAGAGCCACACCCGGGCGCCCGCACGCACCGAGCTGCGCACCGTACGCACCGCACCACCCGCGCCCTGGGCCCCGGTGGCCAGGCTCTCGAAGGCCGAGCTCGAAGGACACGCGGCGGCAGCCTGCCGGGCGTCTTCGTCGATCCACACCTCGGCACCGGGCGCACCGACCACCTCGAGCGTGGCGTCGGCAAACTTCACCGGGCCGCCCAGCACCGTGCTCACGTGTTTGCGATCGAAGAACACCAGCGCCGGTTCATCACCATCGAGCTGCTTCACGCGTTGCTCGACTTCGTGAACCGCCAGCTCGGGCGCCACCACCTGGCCCTGCAGCAGGTTCGTCTTCCATTCACCGAGCCGCTGGAGCATCGCGCGCGCGTCGATCAACGCGTCGAGCGCCACCATCAACGCGGTCACCCAGGCCAGCCCCAGCAACGCCAGGCCCATCACTTCTCGGGTCAACATGGCTACGCAGCCTCCTGCCGCCGCGTGGTCTCAGGCGCCTGCACGAGCTTCGGCACCACCGCTGTCGGCCGGGAGAACCGCAACACGTAGGTGCGGGCCAGGTACACCAGCAGGCTCTTCTGCAGCAGCTGCGGGTTCATGGTGGGCGCCACGTCTTTCACGTGATTGGCGGGCAGCTCGGTCCAGTGCAGGCCCGGCTTGTTGTGATGCGCCGTGTGGTACCCGGCGTTCACCGAGAACCAGTTGAGGAGCTTGCCGCCGAAGTTGCGCGAGTGATCGATCTCCGAGTCGGTGTCGCAGGCGTCGTGCTGGATCAGGTTCACGCGCAGGAACCAGCGCGCGCCCCACAGCTGCGGCACCAACACGAAGAACAGCACCGTCCAGAAGTCGTACGCGAGCAGCAGCGCGGTGAGGCCGAAGGCGAAGAGGGACTCCTGCATCGACTGGCGGCGGTAGTCAGCGCGGCCCTTCACCGAGGCCCACCGGTTGATGCCCGCGAAGGTGATGGGCCCGATGATGTTGGGGAAGTGCATCAGGTTGAGCAGGTTCCAGGAGAACCGCGCGTGCGCAGGTGAGGCCCAGTCAGGCTGCCCGTCGTCGTCGAAGTGATGGTGCACGATGTTGTGCGAGGGGATGACCGACGAGACCGGGAAGAGGCCGCAGAAGCTCAAGACGAAACGGAAGGCCCGGTTGAGCGCCTTGCTCTCGAACAACACGCCGTGCAGCACGTTGTGCGTCACCGTCTGCACGTAGAAGCTGAACATGCAGGCAGTGGCCAGGAAGACGATGTTCCGGCACCAGGGCACCAGCACCATGGAAGCCAGGAGCGACAGGTACACGAACACGATGAAGAGCTGTCGCCAGTCGCTCGGATGCTTGAGTCTCACGGGGCGCACTTCCTACACCACGGGGCTTTCCGGCTTCCAGTGACCCCCGGTTCGCAGAATGTGCAGGTGCGACACGTCACTCGGGGGGCTCGCGCAAAGGCTGCTCCATGGACTCAAGTACGGGTTTCCGCGTACAAAGCCCGGCCGCTTGATTCCGGGGCAGCCAATTCCTCTCGGGGGCTTCATGCTGTTGACCTCACATCCCATCAGTCAGTTCAGGAAGAACCCACGTTTTTATCTGATGTACGACGGGTTCTGGTTCCTGGTGTGTGCGGCCGTGCTCGGCACGTTCGCGGTGACTGGTTTCACGCCGTTGATCAGCGGCCCGGCGTGGTGGTTCGCGCCGGTGTTCCCGGTGCTGTTGTTCTGCCTGATCTGGGCGCACCTGCTGATCCACAACGCGACGCACGGCAACCTGCCCAAGCCCATCAACCGCATCGCCGGTGAGCTGCTGGGCCTGTGCGTGGTGGTGCGGTTCGCCTCGTGGGACATCATCCACATGCGGCACCACAAGCACTCGGACGATCGCCAGAACGATCCGCACCCGAACTTCCCCTCGTTCTGGAAGACCGTGTTCCACACGATCGTGAACGTCGAGAAGCAGCTCTTTCAGCAGTACTACGAGATCTGGGGCGACACCGCCGAGAACCATGGCCGTGAGCGCCGCCGCGCGTGGATGAGCTACGGCACCAACGTGGTGCTGCTCGCCTCGTGGTTCTGGCTGCTGGGCCCGGCGTTCTTCCTGCTGGTCTTCGCGCCCTGCAACCTGCTCGCGGGGCTGTTCGTCATTCACTTCAACTGGTCGACGCACAACGGTGAAGCGGCCAAGTCGATCGACGACATGCGCCCGACCAACCTGAGTGGCCCGTGGTACCGGCTGGGCAACAAGCTGTTCGCCGGCATCTACGCGCACCAGATGCACCACGATCGCCCGACCCTGTTCAACCCGGCCAAGGCGCTGGCGGCAGCGGAGGCGATCGAAGAACCCGCCGAGCAACAAGCGGCCTGACGTTCAGAGGGCGGTCGAGCTGTCTTCCGGCCGCCTTCACTGCATTTCTGATCAGGGCGTGAGGATGGCCGTCACCGCGCGGCCTTCGACCACGTATGCGCCCGCGGCTGCGAGCTTCTCGAAGCTCTTCACCTGCGCGCAGTCGAAGGACCACTTGAGCGGGCCTTCGGTGAACTTCGCCACCAGCGCGTCGTAGTCGGGCTTCTTCAAGTCGCCCACCCGGGTGACCTTGAGCGCACCGCCGGTGATGGTGGTGGTCTCCTTGCCGCCGGGCGTCGCGTAGGGGTCGTTGCTGCTCTCGTTGCGGTGGCTGCGGCCGAACAGCTCGACCGTCTTGCCGTCTTTGAGGATCCAGGTGCCGTCGAGCACTTCTTTGACGGCGCCGTTGTCTCCATCGGCCGAGCGGTACACCACGAAGCTGTGGTTGCTGCGGAACTTGGCCTCGAGCTCGTAGCCGGGCACCTGGCAGGCCGAGCGCAGCGTCTTGTCGACGAAGCCCTTGAGCGGCCCGGCGCCGACTTCGGTCTTCAGCGCTGAGGCGCGTTCAGCCAGATCGCCCGTGGTGATCGCGCGCGGGCCTTCGGCGTCCCACACGCGCAGCTCGGAGAGCACCAGGTCGTCGTACTTGCTGCCCGGGTACGCTTCTTTGATGGTGAGGGTGAGTGACTTCGTGCTCACCGGCTTGGGCAACATCAGCTTCTGGCTGCCCTGGGCATCTTTGAGCGAGAGCTCGATGGGCTCGGCGCCATCGACGGTGACCGTCACCTTCTTCGCGCGGGCGTTCTTCTTGAAGTGATCCTCGGAGCGTTGGTACCCATTCCACACTTCGATCGCGGTGATGGTGAGGGGCGCTGTGAAGGTGAGCGCCATCGACTCGCCCAGGCCCGGGCCCTTCACGCCCTCCACCCAGCCGAAGTCGAGGCGGCCATCGAAGAGATAGCCGGGGTGGTACGCGTCTGCGGGTGCGAGCACCGACGACGCCTTCGCGGTGGCGGGCAGGGAGCGGGGCGCACGCACCTCGAGTGGCTTGTCGGCCTCGAAGCTGACCTCGGCCAGGCACGCACCCGGGCCGGTCTCGTCGATGCGCAAGAAGAGCGAGCGCACCTTGCGAGAACTCACCGTGACCACCGGCGTCTTCTTGCCCTGCACGGTCACCTGGCTGAAGTCGATGCCGTTGACGAAGGGCGTGAGCGTGGTGCGTTTGCCGCCGCAGCTCTGCACGAACACCTTGTGAATCGCCGCTTCGCCCTCGAACCGAAAGAGAATGCCTTCGCCCTCGGAGTCGCCTTCGGGCGTCCAGCCGGTCTCCGCTTTGCCATCGAGCAGCGCTTCGGCGTTCGCGCCAGAAGTCGGAACGAGCGCCTGCACGGTGATGGGCGCCTGCGACAGCACGAGGGCAGCGACGAGGTCGAGCATGGGCCCGGGTTGTAGTCCGACTGGTGGTAGTTTGCGGCTTCCGCAATGAGCCTGCACCGGCGCTCGTTCTGGGCGCCGTTCGCGCTCGGACTGTTCATCACCGAGGTGTTGATCGCCACCGTGTGGTCCGGCGTGCCGTTCGTGCGCGCGGACCTGGGCGACTACCTCGTGGTGATTCTGCTCTACGCGGTGGCGAAGGCGGCGCAGCCTTCGGTGCGCGCGCTGCCACTGGCGGTCTTCGTGTTCTCGTTGGGCGTGGCGATCGAGTGCGCGCAGTTGTTCGGGCTCGCAGATCGATTGGGTTTTTCGCGCGGCAGCCTGATGAGCGTGGTCATCGGCACCACGTTTCAGTTCACCGACCTGTGGATGTACGCGGCGGGTTCGCTCACCGCGTGGTTGATCGACAAGCCGGGGCGCAGCGTCACGGATCTTTCAGCGCACTCACCGGCGTGAGGAAGAAGTCTTTGCCGGGGCGGTGGCAACCCGCGCAGCCGTTGTCCGTGCCCTTGTAGAAGTACTCGTTGAGCGCGGGTTCGAAACCTTCGAAGAAGCGCCACTCGCCGTCGTCGCCCTTCCAGTCGATGGCGTAGCCGGTGAGCTTTTCGCCGTCGGAGAGCTCCTTGAGGGCGATGCTTCCGGTGGGGTGTGTGTCCGCGCCCGTTCGCAGCGAGGTGAGCAGCGGCTCGTTGACGAAGGTGCGCACGGTGGCGTGCGGGCCCGCGGAGGGGTGAGGGGCCGCTTCACCGGCCCAGCTGCGGTGCGTGCCCGCGCGAGCCAACGAAATCATCTCGGTCACCTCGGGATTCACGGTCGCGGGACCACAGGAGGCCAGCGTGAGGAGCAGGATCAGTCGCATCACCCGGCTCTACGTGCGAGCCGAGGTCGTGGTTACCAACGACCTCGATGACAACAACAACGGTCGGGGAGAGGGCAGTCGCCTCTCGACTTCCCCGAGCCATGACGCTCTGCTCACCGCGTGAACTGCGCCGTCCCCGTGCTGCGACTCCGACGCGCAAAGCTGCTGCTGGTGGCGACGAAGGTCCTCGGCGAAACGCGAGCACGTGAATGGGTGCGAACACCGCAACCCGCCCTCGATGGAGCCATCCCCGACGAACTCTCCGACACGCTGGAAGGCCTCGAGCGAGCGCTCTCCGAGCTGGAGTCGCTCAGCACCTAGAGCGAGTCGCGCACGTGTTGATAGACCTCGTCGGTGTCCTGCAGCCCTTTGGGGCCATCGTGACCGAGGCCTTCGAGCTGAATGTTCTGCGCGCCTGGCAGGCGTGAACTCTCGGCCGAGACGATCTCATCGCCGGTGCTGAAGATGGACACCCACCGCGTGGGCCCGGGCGTGGCAGGCAGCGTGTTGAGGTCCTTGATGAAGTCACCGGCCAGGCAGAGCTCCTGCCAGACGCAGACCTTCACCGGCGACAGGCACGAAGCGAAGAGCCCGTGGTGCATGGTGCCCAGGGTGATGAAGGTGGCGACCTTCTCGGTGCCGCCCAGGCGCTGCAGGTAGTAGCGCGAGCTGAGGCCGCCCATGCTGTGCGCGACGATGGCGATGTGTTTCGCGCCGCCGGCCGCCAGTTCATCCACCCACTGCGCGAGCTCTTCGGCGTTGCTGGTGTTGCAGCCCCACTTCCCGTCGGAGTACCCGCGGGCGATCAACCGCTCGGCCGGCCAGCCATCGGCCTTGAAGCGCTCGATCATGGTGTCCCAGTCGGCGCCAGAGCCGTTGATGCCGTGCACGAAGACGATGCCGTCGATGGCTTCGCTGCGTTCTTCGAGCGCAAGCCCGCTCTCGTCGACGCTGGTGGCGCCACACCCCGCCGCGAAGAGAAGAATGAGGCCGAGGGCGAGACGCATGCCCCAACCCTAACCCAACGACGGCAGCAGGCTCGCTTATGGCTGCCCGCCTGGTGCGGCGACGGTGTAGGCAACGCGGGCATCGTGATCAGCGAGCCACTCTTCTCGGGTGCTCCCATCATCGAAGTTCCAGCGGCGGAACAGCCGGTTGTGGCGGAAGACAGCGCCGTCGCGGTGTTCGAAGCGGTGGTCGCGCTCGATGAGCTCGCAGCGGAAGGGAAGAGGGAAGGTGGAGTGCAACGAGCCCTGCAATGCGCCGGAGGCGATCGACAGGCGCAAGGTGAGCGTGGACCCGCTGGTATTGAGGAGACGGAGATCTTTCTTCGGGAAGAACACCGTCGCGCCGCAGCCGAAAGGCACGGTGCGCGAGTCATCGGGGAAGAGGTCGAGCGCGTGGCGATGTCGCTCCACCACCTCGAGCCCGGCGTGCACTGCCAGATAGAAGAGCAGGTTGGCGACCTGGCACAACCCACCACCCTCGCCCGATTCGAGTTGATCCCCGTGAAGCTCAGGACCCGCAGCGAAACCGCGCAGCCTCAGGGGCGGCCCGACGTGTCGATGCCACGAGAAGAGATCTCCAGGCCGGATGGTGAGGCCGTCGAGCAGGGTGACCGCGCGGGCCACGTTCTGTTCTTTCGCGCGCTGCAGTGACTCGTCGTAGGTGAGCCGCTCGCGCCGCAGCGGGGTGCTTCGGCTGACCACCACGTGATCCCGCCTGGCGCCATCGGCAGGAAGCCGCTCGAGCTTGAGCAACGAAAGCATCGAGGGCCACTGGAGCAGCGCGACCCGCACCGGCACAGGGACGATCCGGCGGACGAGACGGCGCAGCATGCGCGCACCCTACTGCGCAAACCTCCCCGTCCAGCGAGCGGGAATCGGAATTGCAGCCGTGCTGGTGAAGGAGACACCACCATGATCCGCACTGCATCGGCCCGCTGGATGGGCAACTTGAAACAAGGCTCAGGCATCATCTCCACCGAGACCGGCGTGCTGAAGGATCAGCCGTACTCCTTCACCTCGCGCGTGGAGAACGCCACCGGCACCAACCCCGAAGAGCTCGCCGGCGCCGCGCACGCGGGCTGCTTCACCATGAAGTTCGTGGGCGTGCTCACCGAGGCGGGCTTCGCCGTCGACGAGGTGCAGACCACCGCTCGGGTTTCGCTGGAGATGAAGGGCGGCGACCTGAACATTCCGCGCATTGAGCTCGTGTGCCTGGCGAAGGTGAAGGACATCGACGACGCGAAGCTGCAGGAACTCGGGCAGAACGCGAAGACGAACTGCCCCATCTCGAGGCTCTACAAGGGTGCTGAGATCACGCTCACCCTGACGCGCGGCTGAGTACATTCGCAGGTCGATGGCGACAGAACTCGATGAGGCCCGCGTCGAAGGCGATCTCGAATCGGTGCCTGATGGCTGGTTCGCGCGCGCGATGCCGGTGATCGAGAAACGACGCTGACGGGTGCGGCTCTTTCTGCTCACGGTGCTGGCCTTTGCAGTGAGGCTGCAGCTCTTGCTCTCCAGCGACGAGCCCACGGGGTGGGACGGCTACTCGTACGTGGTGCAGGTGGAGCGGCTCGTCAGCGAAGGCCGCCTGCACTGGCCCGATGCGAGCTGGGTGACGTACTTCCTGGGCGCGCTTCACCTGATCATTCCGTCGGCGATCCTCGCGGTGAAGGTGGGCGCTTGCCTGCTGGCCGCGCTGGTCGTGCCTGCTGCGTGGCGATTGGGACATCACCTCGCGCCACCCCACGGTGCGTGGCTGCTCGCCTGCTGGGCGGCTGCTTCACCGACGCTGACGCACCTCGCGGGCGACTTCATCAAGAACCTCGGCGTGGTCGCGCCGCTGCTGCTCGTACTCGCCTCTCGAGGGAAGCTTCTTGCGCTCGTGGGCGGCGTGCTGGCCGCCGCGCTCGCCCATCGCCTCGGAGCCGCGCTGCTGATCGCCGCCGCGGTGGGGACCTTGTTGGGCGCCGTGTTCTCGAAGCTCAGTGATCGCCGGCTGCTGCTCGTCGCGCTGGGGCTGGGCGTGCTCTTCACAGCGCTCAGCGCGAGCCTGCCCAACCTGCTGCACCCGGCTGATCTCGATCGACTGCAGACCCAGTTCACCTTCTCTCCCGGGCTTCCTCCTCCGCTGCCGTATTTCGCCTTGCGTGACACCCGCTGGCCGCAACGGGTGGAGCTGCTGCTCGCCTGGCCCGCGCTCGCGTTCGGTGCGTGGCAATTCTTTCGCGTGAAAGAGCGCAGGCCGATGCTGGGCGCGTTGTTGCTCCCGCTGGCGGTTTGCCTGTTTCCGTTCTGGCGAAGTGACTCGCTCGACGTGGGCTATCGGCTCGTCTTGATGGCGCCGGTCTTCGCCTTTCCCGTGCTGCTCCTCGCTTCACCGCCACTGCGCAGGTCAGGCGCGTGGCTCGCGGTGCTGCTGATCATTCTGCTCGCACGCAGCGGGTTCGATCCGCACTCCACGCCGCCGTACGCCGCCTGGCGCGAGCTGATCCGCCGCATTCCGCGACCGCTGCCGACGCTGCTGATCGCTCCACAGGGTTTCAACTTTCTCTACGATCACCAGACGGGCCAGGAATCGCTGGCGTGGAGCCCCGAGCCCGGCATCGATCGCACCACCACCTTCCGGCTCGTCTGGGACCTCACCGACGGCGAGTGGGCGGAGTTCGCGCAAGGCCTCACGCCGCAGCCGGTGCGCCTCGACGCCCAGGTGGTCTACGTGCGCGAAGACGTGTGGGAACAGGTCGTCACCCGGGCCCGGCGCGAAGACGACGAGGCGCTGCAGGCCCGGCTCACCGGGTGGCGCAATCCCTCGAAGGTGCGGCCTCGTTCACTGCAACGAAACCACTGACTACTTCCACGTGATGCGAAAAGTCGCTTCAGGCGGCGTCTGGTGGTCGACCACCACGGTGCCCTCGAGCCCGAGCATCTCCAGCGCGGCCTGGAAGATGCCGATCCAATAGGTGGGCATCTCCTGCACGTCGTTGATGGTGACCAACGCTTCTTTCGGGCCGAGCAGCTCGGTCTTCGCCTTGCTGAAGTTGTTGGTGGTGGAGAATGCACGGTCGAGCCGGGTGAGCGCACGGAGGGGCCCGATGAGCCGAATCATCGCTGCCGCCGCTGAGCCGAGCAGCCCGCTCTGCCAACCCCGAATCGCCGAGAGGCCCAGCAGGCGGAGTCGTTCTTCGCGTGGCTCCGTGGGGAAGGCGCCGCTCGCGATGATGTCCATGAACGGAATCATCGCGCTGGCGTTGATCGCCGGGGGCAGCTTGTCCATGTCGAGGCCCGCGGCCTTGAGCTTCGCTCGCGTCTCCGCAGAGAAACGCGGGCCAAGGCCCTTCACGTAGCCGTCGAGCAACGACGGAAAGACCAACCGCTCAGAGGACATGGGCGAGATCCCGGAGGCCGAGTTGCCGAGCGAGCGGGCCGTCGAAGAACCCGTTCGGATTGAGCGTGCGATACGCCGCGAGAAACCTGGGCACCGCGTCGCCGTACACGTTCTGGAAGCGTTGTTTGCCCATCGGGTTCTGTTGGCCCCAGTGCGGCCGGCCGCCCCACACATCCATCATGTACGTGGCGTACCGATCGAGCGTCTCGGTCGCGTTGGGCGTGCCCTTCATGATGGGCACCTCGAGCATGATGGTGTCGCGCCCGTACTGCGGAGAGAGGAAATCCTCCGAGGCCTTCACCCAGCGCATGCCGATGGGTGAGCTGATCCACTGGTTCTGCGTGGTCCACCCGTTGATCTGGGTGACCAGGGCCTTGAGCGCCTGATCAGCGTTCGCCGCAGCGAAGCCCAGGCTGCTCGCGTGCACCGGCACGGAGTTCGGCGCGCCGAAGTCGAGCGCCTCGGTGGAGGGCATCACCACGTTCGCGGCCACGCAGCTCTTGAGCGCCTCATCCATCAGGAAGGGCACCGCCTTCGGGTTGAGCGAGATGTAGAGGCGAATGAGCTCGGTGATGGGGTTCATGCCGCCGAGGCGAATGCCGATGCCGCGGGTGCCGGAGCGCTGGGTGGCAGTGGTTGTGTTCAGCTTGGTGACCAGCACCGTCGGGTCGGTCTTGCCCGCGTTGAGGTACGGGTTGATCCACACGTGCACGCTGTGAATGGTGGGGTCGATCAACGACTGCTGCACGTCGGGCCACGCCGCTGACCAGGTGCTGAGGGCCCGCGTCTCCGACAAGAAGAAGGCAGGCTGCGTGCGCGAGGTGACCGCGTAGACGATGCCCAGGTTTCCCTGCCCGCACCGCGCGGCGTGGAAGAGCCCGTCGTCTTGCACGATGTCGAAGGTGGGCGCGGGGTACTTGAGGCGCCACTTCGCCGGGTCGGTGATGCCCTGGGTCCGTTCGATGCGCACCAGCCGCGCGTGGTTGGCGTCGTTGAGGGTGACCAGCTCGACTGCTTCGATCTGCGACGAGATGCCTTGAATCGAGAGCCCCGAGCCGTGGCCGCCAGCCGACGCGCAGCCCATGTACGTGAGGTCTTGAAAGCCGGGTTGCTGCAGCAGCGCACGATTGTTCTGCGCGAGCGCTGCGTTCAACTTCGCGAAGGTGATGCCGGCCTGAAACCGCACGAGGCTTGCGGGCGCCGTGGCGAGCAGGGTGTCTTCTTCCAGCGGCAACACGTCGTCGAGACCCAGGCAGTGCACCAGCCAGTCGGGCGTGAAGACCGCGTTGGCGAACCCCCAGCCATCACCCATCGCCTTGAGCGTGCGGAACTGCGCCGCGCCGTCCTGCACCGCGCGCATCAGCGAGTCGAGGTTGTTGGGGCTCTTGATTGCCCGCGGCATCGGCATGTTGACGTTGTGGTACTCGTAGTCGGCGCTGGGGTTCAGCACGCGGTACGCGGGCGCGAAGGTGGGATCGCGCACCAGCAGCGGGCGCGTTTGCCGGCCCAGGTCGGGCTCGTCGCGCAGCATCTTGACCAACGAAGCGGAGCTGGCGGCGTTGGGCGCCTGCAGCATCACGTTCAGCTCGGCGACGTATTGAGGTACGGGCACGGCAAGCCTGCCTTCTGAGGGTGCTGCGGGTGGGAACTTCAGCTCACGGGGCGTCGCACGCGGGCGCGCCGCTGCGCACACACTTCATGAACTCGGTGTCGGGCTGGCGGCAGCGCCTCACGCAGTCTTCGCGTTTCGCAGCTCGCGCATACTCACCGCCGTCGAGCGCGGTGCTGTAGGCGGTGCAGTCTGTCACGCAAACATCGACGACCCCGGGGCACGCTTCACCGCTGGGGACCACGTGCCTGGGGTACTCGGCGAACTTCCGCGGTTCCTTCAACGTGCAGCCGTAGACGACCGGGTGGGCGGTGACGATCACGCAGCCGTCGGGCTTCTGTTCGATGACGGCCGACACGAACCCGTCCGCTTTGATGCGGAACAGATTCTCCACCGCGCGGACGACGGCGTCGGGTCCGCAGGCGTCACCCTTCTGCGCTTCGAGGATGAAGTGGGGCCGGCTCGCGTCGACCGGAGTCAACGAGGTGAGCACCTGCACCTGCGAACCAACACAACCCAGACCACACACCGCAACCACGCCCAGAAGCGCTCGCATGTGCAGACGCTAGCTCTCCGAGGCCTGGGGGCCTGAGAGAAATCTCACACCGTTCGCATCGAGCGAAGTCGAGATGCCACCCGCTGGCGTCAGCGGTACGAGAGGCCGTACTGCAGCGCATCGTTTTGCGGCTGCGGAGGCGGGGGAGAACTCGGAGGAACACAGCGGCGCGCCGATGACACGCGCGAGAGCGGCTGGCCGTCATTCGTGCGCACCACGAAGTCCCAACCCTCACAGCGCGCCACGGTGCACGCGTTCAACGCGCGCGACACTTGAAAACCCTCGTACGTGCGGCGCACCTGGTCGGCCCCTTCACACCGCACCGTGGTGCAGGCGTTGAGCACGCGCGAGAGCTCGATGCCGTCGTGATTGCGTTGCACCTGATCGCTGCCTTCGCAGGTCACCTTCACGGGCGGGCGCTCCGGGTGCTGGTAGGGCTTGCAGGAGAGGATGAGCGCAGCGGCGAGCGTGGTGAACATGACGAGCTGAAACGGGCGAGGGTGCGTCGCGATCTTTCCGAGGTGGAGGCCAAGTAAATTCAGTGGCCTGCGGGCCTGAAGGAAGGCGGTGGGGACGGGTCTGGTTCCTTGCTGAGCTGAACTGGCCTCTCATCCACGAGCGAGAATGCTCATGTGACCAGGTCCTCCCGGGATGACTCTCCAGCGTGTCACAACCCAGTTGCTACGCGTCACTACAGCGTTGTGACAGCCCTGAAAGTCGCCCCGGCACGACCTGGTCACATGAGCATCCACGTTCGAAGAGAGAGGCGTGCGCGGTAAGGGCAACGAAGTGAGCCTGACACACCGCCTTCTTCAAGGCCTTTCTGGTGACGCGCGCCGCTCGTGCGACGAATGCTGTTCCTGGCGACTTCACCAACGTTGCGCTGCGTGAACTCGACCGGCAGGGTCGACGACCTCGCCCCCGACGACGCGCGCATTCGTGACCCGCTCCTCAACGACGTCCAGCCGCACTGAGTGCCCGCCGTACGTGCGAGAGCGCCGAGCGGGCGTCGGGATCCCACGGACGTTCGGCCACCAGCCCCAGGATCAACCGCTCGGCATCGTGGTTCTCGCCTTTGGTGAGCATGGCCTCGACGCGCGCGAGCCGTTCGTCTTCGGGCCGCGGCTCGAGAGAAGGCGACCCACATTCCACGCTCGCGCTGCCTCCGGTGCGGCTGCTCACCACTTCGAAGTCATGCGCGCCGCTGGTCCACGCGAGCACCACGGTGCGGCTCACGGTGTAACAACCACCGCGCAGGCTCTGGGTGGCGCGAACGAGCGGCAACGAAGGTAGCGTGGAGAACTCCAGCGCCCAGGGGTCGACCAGCCCTGCGTCGACGCACCGCGCACGTGCCGGGCGCCCGCGCGGATACCAGGCGAAGACGAGGTGCGGCTCTGCGCTGCCCACCAGCCCCACCCAGAGCATCTGCGTCGTCGCGCCCTCGGGCCTCAGCTCGAACAACCGGCCGCGGCTGATCGCATCGGCGTCGAGCGAGCAGCCCGTCAGCCGCAGATCTTGCGGTGGATCATCACCGCCGCTGACCTCGGGCCTCGCACCGAACACGTTGAACGCCAACAGCGCGACGGTGAGCGAGGTCGTTCGGAGCAGAGCCATGCCCTGTGAAAGGAGCAAGTGATGCGCCAGCCTCAGAGCCCCGGAAAACCTCCGGTGATCA
>JANODF010000374.1:0-2668 GCA_031412555.1 Archangium sp.
GGTCGCCATCGCCTTATCGCGCCGACCCATGTGCTCGAGATCTAACGCGAGCTGGCGTTTCTGTTCGCGTGCATCGACTGAGTCTCCGAGACCTTCGAAAAGATCGCGCTGCGCGATTGACCTCATCGTCTTTTGAATCGAGCGCCTCTGCCGGTCGAGCAGCGTACGCATGCCGTCCGCCTCAGCACGTGCACGCGCCGCCAGCCCGTTCTTGGCTGCCACAGCATGTGCGTCGGCCTCGTCCTCGAGGGCGCGCCAAAGCGAGGTCATCAGGATACCCGCCGACGAGGCGATGGATGAGGCGACCCGACCTTTAGGGGCAGGCGCGCCAGCTACGAGCCCAGCCTCGGTCGCCTTCACGAGGGATGTCGTCTTTTCGCGGTCAGCCCGTCCCTTCAACGCCCTGGCGCCTTCGACGCTGCCATCCCACGGAGCCGCGACAGCAACGAGCTGATCGTGGAGGCGGGCAGCTCCGGGGCCGAAAAGAGTGAGCCGCGCGTAGGCGATCACATGCGCCTCTCCCACTTCCGGGTCGATCACCGCGGCGACGCGCCGCAGGTCATGCGCCGAGAACCCCTGTGCGAGAAAACGATCGAGAATGCGCTTGGTAAACGGGTGGGCCAGATGGAGTTGTTCCAAGTCGCCAGCTAGCCGCGCGACTGGTGAGAAAGTGACTGGAAGCGGCGAGCGTTTGCGCCAGTCGTAGAACGACTCGTCGCGGGGACGCGCGGGCCTCAGCGCATCAAGCGTCACGTCCCACGAACGATCCAGTTCGGGCAGACGGAAGCGAGCCTTGTCTTCATGTTTCCCGTCTTCAATGAGGCCATTCGTGCCCGCCAGTCGAAGTCCCACATCGACGACTTGGCGGAGCGCGTCCGGGCTGACCTCCAGGGCGCGTCGCGAGGCGTCGTAACGGCGGCCAGCTCGAACAATCTCCTCGCGAAGGAGCTTCTCGTCCCGGCGGGCTTCTTCGAGTTCGTCCTCTACAGTTCGCGTCGATTGGTCCTTGCCGACAACCTCAAGCCTGTCGGCAGTGCCGTCACGGATACCGCCCACGAGAACCGCTTCCATTTCGTCGAGCAGCACGGCACTGAGGGAGCCAAGCTCTCGCTGCACGGTGTCGATCTTTCGGACAAGCGTTTCTAAGACGCGGTCTTCGGCTCGCGCCGGGTAAGCGAAATAGTGGCAGAGCACTTCTGGCTGGGGCTGGAGCAAGCGATCGATGCGCCCATTGCGTTGCTCGAGACGCCCCGGGTTCCAAGGCAAGTCGATATGGAACAGATCAGAGCAGTGCGCTTGAAGGTTGATGCCTTCGCGCGCTGCATCGGTAGCAACCAGGATTCGCAGCGGCTCCACATCTGGGTCCGCGTTGAAGCGACGTTGGATTTCCTCGCGTGCCTCATCGCCCATTCCACCCGAGAAGGTTGCGATGCGCTCTTCAGCTCCGTCCATATGGGCAACGGCTTCGCGCAGGATGTCCACCAGGTAGCGCTTGGTGTCGGCCCACTCTGTAAACAGCAGGACGCGGCGACGGGACCATTCACGTGAGATGGAGCGGTCGTCTCCCTTTCCGATGGATGGACACAGATGCTGTCGCATCCACGCGATCAGCGCGCGAACCTTTGCGTCAGGGGCGCGGCGTGCTCGCTCCGCGTTCGCCCGAAGGGCCTTGAGTAGGCTGGCTGCCTCCTCGGTCGGTGTTGCAAGTCGTTCGCTTTCCGCTGCGAGGGCCGCATCTTCCTCAGCCTGAAGAGCCTCGTCTGTTGGCCCGAAGAGATCGGCATCGGACTCTTGTTCAGGGAGTTCGGGCTGCGACGCCTTGAGCTTAGGGCCGCCTTGTCGTTCGACGGCGAGCGCGTGGACCTCGAGGCTCTTTGCAAACGCCTCTGGGCTTGAGAGGAGCCGCTGCTGGAGCCGAATGAACGGAAGGCGGCCAACGCCTTTTTCAGGAGCACACAGCTTGGTGTAGCGAGCGAGCGAGTGCGCGAGTTCGAGATCGATTGCCTCACCGGCTCCCAGGTCAACGGAAGGAGCAACCTTCCCATCCGAGCGCTCGGCGGTCGCCGACCATTCCCCTGACGCGTGCACGAGATTGATCTGAACGAGAATGCGGTCGGGCACGCTCTCGATTCCGAGTTTCTTGAGGTCGCGCTTGAGGCGGCGAACCATTACGGGCGCGAGGTCGCTCTTCCCCTCAACCGGCACTCCGCGTGTGAATCGGATTGGGTCGAGGATTTCGAGGAGTGCGCTGAAGCTGTTCGAGTGCCCGTTGTGAGGGGTTGCTGACAGGAACAGACGATTGTCGAAGCGGGGGGCGAGGTCGCGGATCGTTGTCGTTATCTCGCTGTCGACGGCGTAGCGACTCCGCGTGGCTGGCGCCGCGACGTGTGCCTCGTCGAGCACGAGCATGCTTTTTTGAGCGCGATCGCCGAGGAGCTGCAGGAGCGGCTCGCGGTACTCGGGACGACGCAAGAGGGCATGGGAGACGATGAACCGATGGTGGGTTGCCCACGGGTTCACTCCGAAACCACGCTGCCTGCGTCGACGGGCGACAAACGCGCGAGTCATCACCTCGAAGTGAAGACCAAACCTTCGCCGCATCTCACCTTGCCACTGCAGGCAGATGGAAGCCGGGCAGCTGATGAGAACGAAGTGGGCCTGCTGGCGC
>JANODF010000375.1:0-8107 GCA_031412555.1 Archangium sp.
TTCAAGAACGCCGCGTCGAGGTTGCGCGTCAGGTAGTGCGGGCTGAAGAGCCCGAAGGTGTCGATGTCGCGGTTGACGCGGTTGTTGAAGAGGAACTTGTGGCCGAACTCGGTGAGGCTGCCGAAGCGCGCGAAGTTGTAGCCGGCGGCGAGCAGACCCAGCGGCGCTGCGCCCATCACGAAGCGGCCCAGCGTCTTCAACTTCGGGCCGGGCGTCTTGAAGAACGCGCGCACCTGCGCGAGCCGGCTGCCGCGTTCGGGCGCGAGCACCTCGATGAGGAAGAACAACCCGGTGAAGAACAGCGGCGTGCGGGTGAGCACCGCCATCGACCAGAAGATGCCGGCCAGCACCGGCCGCCGCGCGCCGACTGCGTTGCGCAGGTAGAGGGCGGTGAGCGCGATGCCCATCACCTCGGCTGAGAACCAGACCTCGCCGCGGATCGCTGCGTAGAAAAACAGGGTGCCGAAGCCGAGCAGCAACGCGGTGAGCGCGTCGTCCATCGCGCTGGTGGGGGTGCCTTCGACTTCTTTGAGCACGCGCAGCAGGGTGAAGAAGAGCGCGATGGCCAGTGCTCCGACGATGACGCCGAAGCTGGTGTCGTTGAGCTGGTACCCGTTGACCGCGACGAATGGCAACATCACCACCGCGGGGAACCAGGGGAACGACGAGTACCAACGATCGGTCGAGAGCGGCTGGCCTTCGCAGCGCACCTTCTTTCCTCCGAGGTCGCGCACGCAGGCCCAGTCCTCCAGGTTCGGGAGCACCTCGGGATCGATGTCGGAGCGCCCCTCGAGGAACGCCTTGCTCTGGTACACGAAGTGCGGCGCGGCGCTCTGGCGCCAGAAACGCTGCGCGCTGAACGCGGCGAGCACGAAGAACGCCACGGCGAACAACGTCACTTCGGTGCGGTACGCGGAAAACCACAGCCGCAACGCGCTGTTTCCAGCGGGAACGTTGGCAGGTGCGGCGAGCTGCTGACTCATGACGACTCCCCTTCGAGACGCTTCCTCAACAGATCGAGGGCGGTGGCGGTGGCGAAGCTGCGCACGCGCTCCCGATCTCCGTGGAAACGATGCTTCACGACCTTCACGCCGTCGGGCCCCGCGACCCCGATGTACACGGTGCCCACGGGATTCTCAGCGTCACCACCGGAAGGTCCAGCCCAGCCGGTGGTGCTCACCGACCACTGCACGCCGGTGCGCTCGCGCACATTCTTGGCCATCGCTTCGGCGCACTCACTCGAGACGGCACCGAACTGCGCGAGGAGCCCTGCAGGCACGCCCAGCCACTGGGTCTTCGCTTCGTCCAGATAGGTGGCCGCGCAGCCGTAGAACGCTTTGCTCGCGCCGGGTGAGGCGGTGAGTTGCTCGGCGATCATGCCGCCGGTGCAGCTCTCGGCCAGGGCGAGGAACTCTTTGCGCGCTTCGAGTCGTGCCAGCACCACGCCGGGCAACGTCTCTGCGTCGCGGCCGAAACAGGTCGGCCCCAACACGGCACGCGCTTCGTTCACCACCTGCTCGAGCAGCGCGCTCGTTTCGGCTTCGGTGTCGCCGGTGGCCAGCAGCTTCAAGTGATTCTCAGGCGGGTGCGTTCGGAAACCGAACACCACCTTCGGGTACTTCGCGGCGAGCGGCGCCACGCGTTCATCGAGGTGCGACTCGGGAAGACCGGTGGTCTTGAGCAGCGCGAGCTTGCGCACTTCGGTCGAGCCCTTGAGCGCCGCGAGGCGGGGCACCACGTGCAGGCCGACCAGGTGGCGGTACTCGCGCGGCACGCCGGGTACGAAGAAGACCAGACACCCGTTCCCCCCGAGCGAAGTCGAGGGGTCACTTGCCGCGCGAAGAGGTGGCATCTCGACTGCGCTCGATGCGAACGGTGGTTTGCTTCCGTCTCGCGGGGGGAACGGAAGGATGAACATCGGCGCGCTGCCCTCCTGATTGAGCACCACCTCCGCGCCCTGCGGCACCTGGGCCTGCCGGCGGTTGTTGTCGGAGAGCACGATGCCGCGCGCCTTGAACCGTTCTTCGATGTGCCGCAGCGCTGCGTCGCTCTGCACCAGGGGCACACCCGCCGCGGCAGCCGCGCACTCGGCGGTGAGATCATCGGAGGTCGGGCCCAGCCCACCTGAGACCAGCACCACGTCAGCGCGCGAGACCGCCTGCTGCAGGGCCTCGATGATGTCGGCGCGATCGTCGCCCACCACCACGCCGCGGCGTACGGTCAGGCCCATGCGGTCGAGCAGCGCCTCCTGAAAGAAGCGGCTGTTCGTGTCGCTGGTCAGCCCGGTGAGGAGCTCGTCCCCGGTACAGATCGTCTCGATGCGCACGGCTGCGGGGTGTAGCCCACCCGGCAAGGCACGTCAGAGCACTTCTTCGTCCTCCACGCCGTCTTCGTCGTCCTTGTCTTCGTCTTCATCGATGACGTCGGCGATCGAATCGGCGGGGGCGTGCTTCTCCATCAGGTACTTGCGCAACATCAGGGTGGATTCGACCAGCCCCGAGAGCAGGTAGAGCCCGAAGTAGGTGACCAGCACCCAGGCCGGGTGCGACATCACGCCGACGACCACGCCGGTGACGATGATGGTGAGCAGGATGATCGCGCTCTTGGGGCTCGGCTTGACGTCCTTGAAGGTGCGGTAGCGCACCGTGGAGACCATCAGCAGCGCGAGGAACACCACGATGCCCAGCACCGGCCAGCGCGCTTCGCTGGGCAGCACACCACCGCGGGCGTTCTCGAAGGCGATGATCATGGCGATCACCCCGCACGCCGCGAACGGAATGGGCATGCCCACGAAGAAGTGGCCGCCGCCGCCGTGGGGCGACTTGATGGCCAACACGTTGAAACGGGCCAGGCGCAGCGCACCACACGCCGCGAAGAGGAACGAAGCGAGCACGCCCACGATGCCCAGGCCCGAGAGCGCCCACTTCCACACCAGCAACGCGGGCGCGGCGCCGAAGGAGACCACGTCGGCCAGCGAGTCGAGCTCCTGGCCGAAGAGGCTCTGCGTCTTGGTCAGGCGCGCCACGCGGCCATCGAAGGCATCGAAGAACATGCCGAAGAAGATCGCGATCGCCGCCTGGTACAGCTGGGTCGGCCCCGCTTCGCCCGTGCACAGCGTCATCGCGTAGAAACCGCAGAAGATCGACGAGACCGTGAAGAGGTTGGGCAGGACGAACATCAGGTCGCGCAGCTTCATGGAGCGCGGCACCATACCAGCCTGTGTGCGGCGCGGCGGTGGTCGATCGACCTTCGATTGGGTCGGCACTTCTTCACGCTCGACGTCGCCCCTGTCTCGTGATGCGCCCTCGGCCATGGCGGGTTGAACCGGCTGGGTTGGCGGGCATTCCAGCTGCGCAGGTTCTTGCGCTGCGCCAACCGGTCTCCCGAGCCCAGTCGAGGGGTCACTTGCAGTGCGAATTGGAGGTGGCATCTCGACTGCGCTCGATGCGAACGGGGTGCGTCTCTTCCTTCGGAGGAAATGGTCCCTGCTCGGGGTCTTTCCTATTTCGGCTTCGCAGGTACCCGCACGCACTGGCTGGGCAGCTGCTGAATCGTCGACTCGAGCCGCCCCACGGTCACCTGCGCCCCCTGCCTGCACTCCGCGTACACCGGCATCTCGTTGCCCCCCGCGACCGAGAGCGAATCGAGCTGCACGCTGGCCTTGTCCGGCACCACCACCGCGGATCCCCGGCCGCCGCGCACCAGCAGATCGCCGATGGTGACCGACGCCCCCAGCTCCACGAAGAGCGCCGAGGCCCGCGCGCGTTCCACGTTCAGGCGGGGCAGCCGAACCGTGGAGTAGGTGCTGGCGAACAATGCGCTGCCGTCGACATCCACCACGGTGATGGGCCCGGTGGCGGTGACCTCCGCCTCGGCCCTGACGTGGAGCGCATCGCCGAGCACTCCGTCACGGTCGGCAGCGACCCTGGAGATGGTGATGCCCGAGAGCGCCAGCGCGCCGTGCTTCACGAAGATGCCCAGGTCCTGCGCGGAAGAGATCTCCACGTCGGTGAGCACCGCGTTCGAACCCTGCAGAGAAACGGCGCCGCCCGCTCCACATGTGTCGAGCGAGGAACGCGACAGGCTCAGCTTCACGTTGATGCCGCTGATGCAGCCTTCGAGCGCGCCGCGGGCCTTCACCTCGCTGAGCTTCGCGTCGACGCCGCGAGAGAGCTGCACCGAAAATTCGTGCCCGAGGAGCTCAGCGTCCTGGAGGCTCACCGCGCCGCCCGCGAAGAACAGTGCGGGGCCACTGCCGAGCGTCGAGCGCAGCTTCTCCAGGGTGCACTTCGCGTCGATCGCGTGCAGCAGAGTCTTCGGGCCTTCCGCGGCCACGTCGTTCAGCTCGAGCGTGCCTCCTTCGGTGGCGACCGCCCGGCGAAACCCGCCCAGGAACTTCGTCTGCCGCAGCCTGAGCGTGGCGCCGCGCTCGACCGAGATGCCCTCGATGCCTTCCACGCTCGCTTCGAGGGTGGCCTGCGACATCGTCAACGCGCCGTGCACCACCACCGCCTGCTTTCGCTGGCCGCTGAAGTGAACGCGCGTCACCGTCATGTTCGGCCCCGCTTCCACCCCGATGGCTCCGCCCTGCACGGAGAGCCGCTCGAGCGTCGCGCCGGTACCGCTCACCACCGTCTCGCCCGCTTCACCGGTG
The DNA here is from genome assembly GCA_031412555.1 of Archangium sp. Lineage (GTDB taxonomy): Bacteria > Myxococcota > Myxococcia > Myxococcales > Myxococcaceae > Archangium_A. Next base: position 4,655 of record JANODF010000375.1, read on the forward strand.
AGCACCACCTCGCCTGAACCTTCGAAGCGGGTGCCTTCTCCGAGCACGAACGGGCCCGGGTAGAGACCGGTGCGCAGATGCACGGTGGACCCCGGCGCCACCGGCTGCGGCACCGTCTTGAACGGATGCGCGGAAGAGCCATCACCCCCGGCTGGGGAAAAGGCGTCGACCCAGACCTCGGGCCGGTGTACTTCTGGCGCGGGGATGGGGGCGGGGGCGCGGACACAGCCGGTCACCAGCAGCAGAACGACCCGACTCAGATCGGAAAACCGCCGTCTCCGATCACGCTGGAGCCGATTTCCCGGCGCGAATCGCGGCTTTGGCAGCGCCTGCTGATCGGTGCACTGATCTCTCAGATCAGACATCGCGATTGTCGGAAATCTGTATGTATTACATTGACTTGCCGCACTTCGCTGCGCTATTTCCTGCCGCCTTCGCGGAGTGGACGCCGCGATCGGGAGGGAGCACACATGACCAAGGCAGAGCTCGTTGAGGCAGTTGCTGAGCAGACCCGGTTGACCAAGAAGTCGGCCGCGGAGCTCATCGATGTCGTTTTCGACAACATTGGCGGCGCCGTGAAGAAGGACAGCCGGTTCAGCTACCCGGGCTTCGGGACGTGGACCATCCGCACCCGCAAGGCGCGCAAGATCCGCAACCCGCAGACCAACGAGATCATGAAGCTGAAGGCCACCAAGACCATCGGCTTCCGCCCCGCCAAGGAACTCAAGAACACGCTCTGAGCGTTTCTTCGGTTCTGTTTCGCTGAAGGCCTCGTGCTCCGGCACGGGGCCTTTTGCGTTGCGGGGAGCCATCAGCCGCCCAGGAGTGCCGGGTCTCCCTTGCCGTCGGAGCCGTAGCGGCGCACCACCTCGGCCAGGGTCAGGCCCCGCGCCTTTGCGAGCACCTCGACCATCGGGCCCGCCTCCAAAAAGAGCAGCCCGTCGGTGGTGAACAACGAGACGAACACCGCGCCGCTGGCGGGCACCTTCACCCCGCGGCAATCGAGGAAGTAGACGAGCTTCGGCAGCGCCTTGGTGGTGAGGAACTCGTCGGGCGCGAGCGCGGGCAGGGCGATCTCGTAGCTGACCGCGTCCTGGTTTTCCGAGCGGGCGATGCGCACGTCTTCGATCGCCTCATTGGCGGCCAGGGGCGAGGCGCGGTGAAAAGCGAGCTGCTGGAGTTGTTCGAGGATCGGGCTCATGGCCGCTCCGAGATGAGTGCGGGGCCGGTGGCCGGCAACTGGAGGAAGACTTCAGGATCGAGCGCGTCGCCATCGCGGCGCAGCTCGAAGTGCACGTGGGGCCCGGTGGTGAGGCCGGTTTGCCCGGCGAGCCCGATGATCTGGCCCTTCTTCACCACCGTGCCCGGGCGTACCAACAACGTGTCGAGGTGGCTGTAGCGGGTGGCCCAGTGCGCGTCGTGTTGCACTTCGATCTGTTTGCCGTGAGCGCCGTTCCACGCGGAGAACACCACGGTGCCCACTTCGGCTGCACGCACCGGCTGCGAGAGCGGCGCTTCGAGATCGATGCCGGCGTGGAACCTCGTCTCGCCCGCGATGGGGTGAATGCGCGAGCCGTACGGCGACGAGACGATCAGCGGCGAGACCGGCCAGCGAAAACGTCTGGGATCGACCTGGCGGGTGCGGGTGGTGAGCGCGGTGATGCGGCGAGACAAGGCGCGCAAGGTGCGCGGCACTCGTTCTGCGAGCGCGAGCGGCACGTCTCCGAAGGTGCGCGCGTCGGTCTGGAACTCGGTCTCCAGCTGCAGCCGGGCGCGCATGGCTTCCTGGGTCCACTGCGCGTCGGACTTCTGGGCGACGAAGTGTTCGGTGTCGTCGAGCAGCAGGCTCCACGCCTCGGCCTGGGCAGCGGGCATCGGCGCGCCCACCATGGCGGTGAGCCGGGTCTTGCGGGCTGACTCCAGGAAGCGCGCGAAAGAAGTCTCCAGGCCGGTGTTCTCCGGGGTGGCCGTGCGGGTGACCTCGTCGAAGCTGATGCGAGGCGGAGGCGGCGTGATCGCGCACCCGGTCAGCAAGAGGGAGAACAGGAGCCCGCGCAGCACATTCGGAGGGTACCACGGGCTTCTTGTTTGCCTGCGCTGACGGCTCCGGAGTTGTAAGGGGGCGGGATGCCAGCGTTGGGGATCATCAAGGGCAAGGAGCCGGCGCCGCAGAAACGCGCTCGTGCGGTGGAGATCATCGAGCGGCTCGATCACGCCATGCCCGAGGCGAAGATCGAGCTCGATTACCGAAGCCCGTTGGAGCTGGTGGTGGCCGTCGCGCTGTCGGCGCAGACCACCGACAAACGGGTGAACCTGGTCACGCCGGCGTTGTTCCAGCGGTTCCCCACCGCGGCCGATTACGCGAAAGCGGAGCCGGCGGAGGTCGAGGGGTACTTGAAGACCGTCGGGTTGTTTCGGAACAAGACCAAGAACCTGATCAAGCTGGGGCAGGTGTTGGTGGAGAAGCATGGCGGCGAAGTGCCGACGTCACGCGCGGCGTTGGCCGAGCTGCCGGGCGTGGGCAACAAGACTGCGGGGGTGGTGACCATTCACCTCGGGGCGGAGACGGCGTTCCCCGTGGATACGCACATTCTCCGGCTCTCCAAGCGCCTGGGGCTGAGTTCGAAAACGGACCCCGACGACGTCGAGGCGGATTTGAGAAAGGTCTTTCCCGAGCCGCTTTGGTTCAAGGCGCATCAGCTGATCATCTGGCACGGGCGGCGGTGCTGTGACGCGCTCCGGCCGGAGTGTCATCGATGTGTGGTGGCTGATTTGTGTCCCAAGAAGGGCGTGAAGGTGAAGAAGAAGTAGTGCCCTCACCCTGACCCTCTCCCAGAGGGAGAGGGGACCTGCTTTTGATCAGCGGAGTTCGGCCTGGGACTTGCGGGCCTGCTTGCTGCTGGTCGCTTCTTCTTCCCGGTCCTCATCCATCGAGGCCTGGATCTTCTTCATGCGCTTGCGAATGATCTCCCGCTTTAGCGCGCTGATGTGGTCGACGAACATCACGCCCTTCAAGTGATCGCACTCGTGCTGAATCGCGATCGCCAGCAGGCCGTCGGCCGTAATCGTCTGCTCTTTGCCGTCTTCGTCGAGGTAGCGGGCGGTGACGATCGCCGCGCGCTCCACGTCTTCGGCTTCGCCGGGCACCGAGAGGCAGCCCTCTTTGTAGAGGCACTTGCCTTCGAGCGTGAGGATCTCCGGGTTCACCATCGCCACGGGCTTCGACGTCGGCTGCCGGGGCGTCGTGTCGAGCACGATGATGTTCTTGAGCACACCAATTTGCGGAGCGGCCAGACCGACGCCGTCTGCCGCATACATCGACTCGAACATGTCCTTGATGAGCGTGCGGATGCTGTCGTCGACCTTCGCGACAGGATGCGCCTTCTGCTTCAGGACGGGGTTCGGCCACACCAGAATCTCGTGAACCATGACGCCCTTTGTCTAACGCCTCAC
>JANODF010000376.1:0-3716 GCA_031412555.1 Archangium sp.
GGCGCAGCTCGAGTCGGTCTCGGACAACCTGGCCAACGCCCAGACCCCTGGCTTCAAAGCGACGCGCCCGAGCTTCGAGGCCTTCCTCGCCAAAGGCGACGCGCACAACAGCAGCAAGGTCTACCCGGCCGCGGTCTCCACGCAGGTCGATCTCACCAACGGCGCGATCATTCAGACCGGCAACCCGCTCGACGTGGTGCCCAGCGGCCGCAGCTTCCTCGCGGTGCAGACCGCTGACGGCATCGCGCTCACCCGCGCAGGTCACGTGCAGGTCGAGCAGAACGGTGGGCTCACCGCTGCAGGCCGCCCGCTCCTCGGCAAAGACGGCAACCCCATTCTCACCCCCGTCGGCGCGCGCGTTCGCCTCGACACCAGCGGCAGCGTCTTCGCCAACGACGCGAAGATCGGAGAGCTCGCGCTCTTCGACGTCACCGGCCCCATCAACCGCATCGGCCCTTCACTCATCGCACCGCACGACGCGAAGTCGATCACACCGTCGAACGGCACGCTGCGCCTGGGTGAAATCGAAACCGGCAACGCGAGCCCCCTCGAGGCGGCCGTGCAGCTCGTCGCCGCGCAGCGCCACTTCGAGACCTCGATGCAGGCCCTGCAGACCTACCGCCGTCTCGATGAAAAGGCGTCCGAAGTCGGCCGCGTTCGCTGAAAGAAAGGGAGACCCACCACCATGATGCGCTCGCTCTACACCGCCGCCACCGGCATGGATGCCCAGCAGACCAAGATGGACACCATCGCCAACAACCTGGCGAACGCGAACACCACCGGCTTCAAGAAATCCCGCGCCGACTTCGAGGATCTCCTCTCGGAGACCATTCGCAGCCCCGGCGCGCCCGCCGCCCAGGGCGGCTCGATGCCCGTACCCCTGCAGGTCGGCCTCGGCGTGCGCACCTCGGGCACCTCACGCACCTTCAGCCAGGGCGACTACTCGCAGACCGACAACCCGCTCGACCTCGCCATCCAGGGTGACGGGCTCTTCCGCATCACGCAGCCCAACGGCGAGTACGGCTACACCCGCGCGGGCAACTTCAAGATCGACGCGGAGGGCCGCCTGGTCACCCAGCGCGGAGAGCTCATCGAGCCGCAGATCACCGTCCCCAAAGACACCACGCGGCTGTCGATCTCCGAGCAGGGCGTGGTCTCGGTGGAGACCTCCGGTACGCAGGGCAAACCCACCGAGCTCGGCCAGCTCGAGCTGTGCACCTTCGTGAACCCGGCCGGCCTCGAGGCCATCGGCGGCAACCTCTTCATCGAGACCTCCGCCAGCGGTCAGCCGATCATCGGCCGGCCCGGCGAACAGGGCGCAGGCACGATTCTCCAGAGCGCGCTCGAGTCGTCGAACGTGAAGGCCGTCGAAGAGATGGTTGCGATGATCTCCACGCAGCGCTCCTACGAGCTCAACTCGAAGGTCATCCAGACCGCCGATCAGATGCTCCAGAAGCTCAGCAACCTCCGGTAACCGCCATGAGCCCGCTCCTCACCGTCATGTTGCTTCAAGTCGTCGACCCTTCGCTCGAGGCCGCGTTGCAGCGTGCGGTCACCCGCGAGAGCGCGCGCGTCGAGCTGACCTCGTGGGATGCGCCTCGCCGCTGCAAGGGCACGTTCGCTCCGGCGCCGTTCGAGACCAGCGGCCGGGTGCCGGTGAGGGTGCGCGGAAAGAAGTGCGAGGCCTGGGGCTGGGCGCAGGTGCGGGTGTTCGTCGCGGTCGCCACCCTGTCGCGTGACGTCAAGACCAACGAGTCGATGGACGGCGCGTGGACGGTGACCGAGGCCGAGGCGCAGGGTGCGGCGCTCGCCCAGGTCCCGAAGGGGGCCACTGCGACGCGGTGGCTTCGCAAAGGCATGGCCGTCGGCGCGAATGATGTTCGCACTGGGCCGAAGCCAGGCAGCTCGATCACCGTTCGCGTGATGATGGGCGGGCTTTCGCTCGAGCAGCGCGGCACCGTGAATTCGTGCAGCGGCAGTGAGACGTGCGCGACTCTGCCCAGTGGGAAAAGGGTTTCAGGCGTGTGGAGCGACGGCTTGCTCGTGGTTGGGGGGCAATTGTGAGCGCCCTCACCCCGACCCTCTCCCCTCGGGGAGAGGGAGTACTTCTTGTGTCTTTGGTCGTGACCTTGTCGGGCTGCGCGGTCTCTCACATCGAGCCGTACGTTCCCAAGCAGCGCAACTACGAGTCGATCGCCCAGAAGAACTCCGCTGAGCCTGCGAACAACGACGGCAGCCTGTGGCGCTCCGATGGCCGCAACGCAAACCTGTTCTCCGACTACCGCGCCTTCCGCGAGCAGGACCTCGTCGTCGTGCGCATCGAAGAGAACGCCGACGCACGCCGCAGCGCCGACACCAACATCAGCCGCGAGACCGAGTTCTCCGCGTCGCTGCAGGCCTTCCTGCGCACCGTCGCCGTCACCACCCCGCAGGTCGACGTCACCGCGGCCCTCAAGCTCGGCAACAGCTTCAACGCCGATGGCCGCACCGCGCGCACCGAGAAGCTGACGGCCACGGTTCCTGCAGTGGTGAAGAAGGTGCTCCCCAACGGCAACCTCTTCATCGAAGGCCACCGCGTGGTGCTGGTGAACAACGAGGAGCAGCACTTCTACATCTCCGGCGTCGTTCGCCCGATCGACATCGCCCAGGACAACTCGGTGCGCAGCTCCTACGTCGCCGACGCCGAGATCGAGTTCACCGGCCGCGGCGTGCTCACCGACAACCAGAAGCCCGGGTTCTTCACCCGCCTGCTCAACGCCTTCTCGCCCCTCTAAGGCTCTCCCATGCGCTCGCTCCTCCTGTCGATCATCTGTGTGGCGTCATCGGCCCCCGCGGCCTCTGCTCGGCTCAAGGAGCTCGTCGACGTGCAGGGCAGCCGCGACAACGCGCTGCTCGGCTACGGCCTGGTGGTCGGCCTGACCAACACCGGAGACAGCGAGCAGGTGCTCTTCACCATGCAGTCGGTCGCCGGCATGCTCGGCCGCCTGGGTGTTCGCGTCGATCCCCGCGACATCCGCAGCCGCAACGTCGCCGCCGTGATGGTGACTGCGAAGTTGCCCACCTTCTCGCGCACCGGCGCCACCATCGACGTCACCGTATCGGCGATGGGCAACGCACGTTCGCTGCAGGGCGGCACGCTGCTGATGACGCCGCTCACCGGCGCCGATGGTCAGACCTACGCGGTGGCACAAGGTCCGGTGCAGGTCGGTGGTTTCGATGCGACCGGCGGTTTTGCTTCGGTGCGCAAGAACACGCCCACCAGCAGCACCATCCCCGGTGGAGCGACGGTCGAACGCGCGGTCACTCCGAAGATGGATACGGGGTCCTTCACCTTGCGTCTCAAGCGCGCGGACTTCACCAACGCCGCTCGCATCGCCACCGCCATCGAAGCCCTGGTCGGGGCGCAGAACGCGAAGGCGCTCGACTCCGCGGCGGTCGAGGTGAAGGTGCCCGACGCGGACAAGGATTCGCCGGTGATGTTCCTCTCGAAGCTCGAGGCGCTCACCATCGAGGTCGATCAGAAGGCGAAGGTGGTGGTGAGCGAGCGCACCGGCACCATCGTGATGGGCGAGAACGTGAAGCTGCGCCCGGCCGCGGTCAGCCATGGCGGGCTTCGCATCAGCATCTCCACTCAGTTCGCGGTGTCCCACCACCGAACGTTTCGCCTCTTCCGCCTCGACCTGCTGCACGGGCGCCACCACCGTCTGGCCGCTGTA
>JANODF010000377.1:0-2402 GCA_031412555.1 Archangium sp.
CGGTGGCCGCGAGCGCGAGGTCGTACTCGCCCGTGATGGGGTAGAAGGTCGCGCCCTGGAGCATGCCGCCCGTCTCCTGGTGGCGCATGACCGCCTTGCCGTAGAGCACGTAGTTGGCCTTGGTGAGGTCGGCGATCTCCTTCAAGTCGGTGGCGCCCATGGTGGCCGCGCCTTCGAGCTTGAGCTTCTTGTTCATCGCCTGCGCGTCCTTGATGTCCCAACCGTCGGCCTTCATCGCGTCGGTCAGCACGGTGGCCAGCGACTCAGAGCTGATGATGGTCTTCTGACCCAGCGGCACGGTCTGCTCCTGAATCACGATCACCAGGCTGGGCTTGCCCATGCGCTTGACCAGGTCACGCGCGGCCACGAGATCCTTCTCGAGGTTCTCGGTGATGATCTCGGCCTTCACCTTGACGGTGACCACGCCCTTGTCGGTCTTGCGATCGACGATGTCGAACTTCTTCACGAAGCCAGACGTGTTCGAGAACACCTGGTCGCGCACGAGCTGGTTGTTCACCACCACGGTGTCGGAGTCGATGCGCACGCCCGCGGCCTGCTCCACCGCGGCGCGCAGCGCCTTGTCCTTCGCTTCGTCGAAGGCCTTGATCTCGTCCTTGTTCACCACCGCGGCTTCACCGGTGCCCTCCGTGGTCACCACGGTCTGCGCGAAGGCGGTGAGCGCGAGGGTCAACGAGAGCAGCGTCAGCTTGAGTGTTTTCATGGGGAGGATCAGTTGAGAACGATGACGACTTTGCCGTCAGCCAGGAAGCTGCTGTTCAACGCGGCGAGCTTCTTCGCGTCTTCGGGAGCGAGCTGCAGGTCAGCCCCGGTCGCCTTGGCGGCCTTGAGCACGAGCGGCTTCTCGCCGGCCTTCTGCGACTTCTGGGCGTCGTCGATGTTCTGCACGTACGCGGCGACGGCTGAGGCCTTCCGCGCGTCGCTCGAAAGGAAGTCGATGCTGTAGACGGCCTTGCCGGCCTCATCGAGCAGCCGCGGCATCAGCGAGGGGGTCACCTTGAGACCGCGCGCGTCGATCACCAGGCCCGTGTTGCTCTTGTCGGCTTCGGGCTTGGCGGGCGCGGCCAGCATCTGCGTCGTGTCGGGATCGACCACGTCGGTCAGCATCGCGAGGGGCACTTCGATCTCCACCTCGACGCCGCTGTCGGAGAAGTAGCGCTTGTTGGTGATCTTGAAACCGCGCACCACGCCTTCCACGCGCGTGCGGATTTCGTCTTTCTCCATCAGGTCGCCCATCTTGCGGGTGCCATCGACGGAGATGCCCTTCACCTGGGCCAGCAGATTGCGCAGCGCGTCGGCCTTGGCGGCCATCTCGGCACCCAGCCGGGCCTGAGCGGGGTTCTGCGCCTTGAGATCAGGCGCACCCTGCCCTGTGGCACGAACGACCTGGCCCGCCCAGTTCACACCGGGCTGCGGCTTGGAGGGATCGGCCTTGGCGTCTTTGCCCTGGGCGATGACGATCAACGGAACAAGCACCACGGCCAGAACCAAGCGCTTCATGTCGGACGCCCCCGAGAGGAGAAAGAGAACGCCCAATCTACGGTCGGCGCTCGCCGACCTTCAACACCGATTACTGAACATCGTTGCGGGTGCAGAACTGGTCGATGAGCCGGCGGTGCCGTTCGGTCAGGAGGGTGAAGCGCACCCCAGAGCCTTCTTCGCTCTGATCCAGGTCGCACCACTCGCGAACCACTTCACCTTCCGCGTAGATGACTTCTTCGGATCCCGGCAGCTGGAATTGAAGACCGACGCGCTTGCCCGCCATGTCGGGCTCGATGAGGTGGGCCAGACCCACACCTTCGCGCGAAATGTCAGACGTGCGCGCCATGTACGGAACGCCGGCGACGTACTTGTTCAGGTAGATGTCCAGGTTCACCCGGTTCTGCTTCCGCTTGTTGCTCATTCGCGTCGCTCCTGTGCGTTGAGGCCGCTGCGGTGCTGCAGCGACCTGTTGCGAAGCGTACGGGCCTGCAGCAACCGGTCAAAAATTCGGGCGCGCGGTTCAGCGAAATTGCTCGACGTCGGTGATCGTGCTCACCGGCCCGAAGCGGGAGAGATCGCCGAGCTTCTCGGGCGGCCCCACCACGATGATCTGCAGGCCGTCGTCGAATTGCTGCGCGGCCTTCGAGGCCTGCTCCGGAGTGACGGCGGCGATCTTCTCGCGCCACGTCGAGAGGTAGTCCTTCGGGTAACCGAAGAGATCGTAGGTGGCGCGCTCGAAGGCGATCCGCGCGGCGCCATCGAAGCGAAAGGCGAACGCGTTGACCGCGATGTCACTCGAGACGCGCAGCTCGCTCTGGCTCAACGGCGCGCTGGTACCGACGTCATGGAGAATGCGGGTGGCCACCTCGAGCGCTTCGGCGACCTGCTCGGGTTTGGTGTCG
>JANODF010000378.1:0-9937 GCA_031412555.1 Archangium sp.
GGAAGAGGAACGGCCGCTGCCGATCACGGTGCCCGAACGGGACTTAGCGGTGCCTGGGGTGCAGGCGCTGCAGGAATCGATGGCCCGCGAACGGCGGGACATGATCTACAGCAAGGTGCCACCCGTCTTCGAGAACAACCCCATCGTCTGGAAGCAGATTGTAGAAGTGGGGAGGGAGAAAGACGCTGGTCCAAGAACGATTTCGAACGCCAGCGCTCGCAAACCAATTGTCGAGTTGGCTGCCCGACATGATGAAGTGCTCTTCGTGCGCCTTCTCATTCCAGAGCTTGCGTAGCCGCATCAGAAAATCAAAAGCTGGCCGAAAGGCGCTTCGGTTGTTTTCGTTGCCGATGAAGCGGCCACCAGACTTCAGGGCTCGTGCCATGTGCGCGATGACCTCTGCAGGCCGCTCGACGTGGTGGAGAATGCCTGAAAACAAGGCCACGTCGGCGACCGCGCTTCGAACCGGGATTCGCTCTGCGTCGGCCACAAAATAGCAGGTGTGCGCGACCGAACTTCCCAACTCGGCGCGCTTCTTAAGAGCTGTACGAACCATCGCCTCGGAGATGTCGAAGCTCAAAATCTGCCGGTAGGTGGAGGCGAGCGGTAGTGAGAATCGCCCGGTGCCGCAGCCGATCTCCAACAAAACGCCATCCCCCACCGAGGCCAAGCCGCGAATGTCGTCGATGAATTCGCGGTCGAACGCCTTCCAGAAGGCCAACTTCACCATCTGCGTTTCGTACTGAACGGCGTCGTCGTCGTAGAACTGCTTCTGCTCGAGCTTGTGCGCGTCGACCGCAGCGGCATCGGCCTGTGCGGCAGTTTTTTTGCCGGTCGGCAGTGGGCCGTCCCAGTTGGCGACGAAGCGTCGAGAAAAATGCAGATCGCGGTCCGCATCTCTGAGCGAGGCAGGGAGCAGTTCGAGAAGCCCATCCTCGATGCGATACCAACCCGCACAGCCGGAACACACGGCGATCCCGTTGAGGATGTCGTCGCCGTTACGCTCAAATGCCGTGGGTCGAAGTGGACCGGTGAGGCACGTCGGACAGAGGAGATAATCCCGCAGCACCGATTCGAACATTCGGGGTCTCGTAGCCTCGTTACGACTTGCTGTAAACCACCGCCGGTTCCTGATCTGACTCGTTCTGCTTGGGGAACTGCTGGTGCTTGGAAGTGATCGCCAAAGGGCGTCCCTTCGTGTTCTCGTAGGTGCGCCAGACGTACTCGCCAATCACGCCGAGCCCCAGTGAGTTGAGGCCCCCGAAGAAGATCACTGCGAGGATGGTCGCGGTGTAGCCCGGCACATCGGTGATGCCGCTCAAGCGCGCCGCGAGTACGGCGATCGAACTCCCAAGAGAAAGCAAGATGGCGGCAGTGCCCAGCCACTTCAGCAGGCGGATCGGGAGATCAGAGAACGAGTAGACGCTGTCGAGCAGGTAGCTGAGTTTGCGCGAGAACGTCCACGCCGATGCCCCGTGCTTTCGAACCTGGCGCACGTAGCCTACCTCCACTCGTCGAAAGCCGACCCAGAACAGCTGGCCCACGAGTGACGAGTTGCGCTCGTGCAACGTGAGGAGAGTGTCACGGACCTCACGATTGCAGCCGAACATGTCCACGCCTCCGGGAGGGATCTCCGGGAGAACGAGCTTTCGGTAGAGCCACCAGAAGAGCCTCGAGCCGAGCGAGGAAACGAGCGGATCACTTCGGCTCTCACGGACACCGATCGCGACGTCCGCTTCCGCGCGGCAGAGCTTCTCGAAGAATGACTGAGCCAGGGAAATAGGCTCTTGGAGATCGGCAGCCATGACCGCGAAGCAGTCTCCTCGAGCCACACCAAGCCCCGTGCGAATCGCGGCGAACGAGCCGAAGTTTCGTGAATGCTCACAAAGCTGCGAGGCAAAGGGTTGATGCGGCAGGTGCTTGCGAAGCCAAGCCGCCGACCCATCCGGACTGCCGTCGACGACGACCACTACCTCAAGCGGCTGAGCAAGCGTGGCCGAGAGCCCGCGACAGGCTTCCAACAGGTCGGGAAGTGACCCTTCGTTCCGATAGACAGGAATGATGAGAGAGCAGAGCTGGTCGTTGCTCATAAGGTGTTCGGCTTTCCCCTCAACCATCGCTGTTGCCCTGTCAGCACCGCGACTCCGATCAGCAGTGTGAGAAAGGGGAACATCGGCTGCGAGTATCTGTTCTCGAAACTGTTGAGCGGCAGATAGATGAGCGAAGTGAACGCGACGGGAAGAACCGCCCAGCGAACAGCCAAGCGCGCTCGCCACGCAAGCACCGCACCAACGGCAGCTCCAGCGAGGAATAAGGCATTCAGTCCGAACATTCCTGCCTTGGTGATCTTCCAGGGGAGCGACCCATGGGGCAACGCCGCGCGGTTGAGTTCGAAGATGTCGAATCGCGTTCCGAGCCACAAGCGTGGCCAACGCATTGCCCAGCGCCCGAGGACCCGGTGAGGCTCTGCCTTCATGCGCTCGACGAACAAGCGCTTGAAGAGGGGTTCGCTCGTAGCGATGTCCGTCCCAGCGGACAACACCACGTCACGATCAACGTCGCTCATGAAGGCTTTCTCGGGATAGGAACGCCCGGTCGCGTCGCTAGAGGTGAAGGACCCGTCGACCGCCCATGTGCCCATCCAAAGCGCATAGCCGAGCCGGCCGGCGCTGATCGGGATGACGCGGCCGAAGTGCATGAAGTTGCGAGCGGTCCACGGGGCGATGACCAACGCCGCAGCAATGACCACAGCCGCGACCTGGCCAACCCGCGCGCGCCACTGTTGACGCCCCCCAGCCAGCAGGAAGAGTGCTCCGCCGAATGGAAGGAGCGCCAAATAGATGTCGCGGAAGAGGCAAAGCACTCCGAGCAGCGCACCTGCGACGATCAGCCGACGTCGCCCCTCAAGAAACGCAAGCGCGGCCGCGATGAGAATGAACCCCCCCGTGGTGACACACTCCGAGAGACCAGCGCCTGAATACACTGCGTCAAATGGGTTCAGCATTCCGACCCAGAGCACAGCGTATTCGGTCCCCCGAGCGATTCGCCGAGCCACCAAGAACAACAAGATTCCGTAGCAAACGCTCAGCACGATCTGCAGAAGCTGCACCGCGATGGTCGCTCGGGACACACAAGCGACCAGCGCGATAAATGCCGTGTAGCCAGGAGGGCGATAGGCCGAAGGCTCGTAAGGAGCCTCGGTGCTGGACGAAAACACCCCTTGGTCCAAGAGTGTCATCGCAGCCGCCCGATATGATGCGGCATCCCCATGCTCGAAGCTGTATTCGACTCCGCCGAGGCATCCGACACGGAGGAGCAGCCCACACGCCAACGCCGCGATGAGATGAAGCCGTGCACGAAAGTGGGCGAGGTCGGCAGTCATGGGTCCACCCATCGCCTACCACAGCGCTCGCACGACGCCCTGAATGTCACGCGACCGCGAGGAACGAAGTGGTACACGGACCATCGGTTGCCATGACCCAAAAAATCATTCAACTCGCCGACTTTCGGGCAGCTTGGGATACCCATCGCGCCGAGTACCTAGAGGCCGTCGACCGCGTAGGCAGGTCAGGCTGGCTGATCCTTGGAAGAGAGGTCGAAGCTTTCGAGAAGGAGCTCGCCAGCGTCTGGGGGCTCCGTCACGCGGTCGGCGTGGCGAATGGGCTCGACGCGCTCGAGATCTCCTTTCGGTGTCTAAGGGCACAACCGGGTGATCGCTTCCTGACGACGCCGCTGAGCGCGTTCGCAACGACGCTCGCCATTCTGCGTGTCGGAGGGATCCCTGAGTTCATCGACGTCGACGCGACAGGCCTGATGGATCTGCGGTTGGTGCGCGCCCGTCTTGCGGACACCACCCATAAGGTGCGGTTCATCGTTCCGGTACATCTCTACGGGCAGGCCTTGTCGCTGGCCGAGTTGAACCAGCTCACCCAGGATTTTGACGTCGAGATCGTCGAGGACTGCGCTCAAGCCATTGGCGCGATGAGCGACGGCAAGCCGGTCGGAAGCGCGAGCCGATGTTGCGCTACGAGCTTCTATCCCACCAAAAATCTCGGAGCGCTCGGCGATGGTGGCGCCCTCTTGACCGACGACCCGGCCATCCAGACCTTGGCTCGCTCGATTCGGGATTACGGGCAGACGGAAAAGTACGTGCACACGCACGTGGGAATGAACAGTCGCCTCGATGAACTCCAAGCAGCGCTGCTGCGCTCTGTGCAACTTCCAGCGCTCGCTGCGCAGACCGCTCGACGAAGAGTCATCGCCTCCCGTTACCTTGAGGGCCTGCGAAACGAAAAACTCGAACCACCTCCCATTCCACCGGGGTCCGCGTCGGTGTGGCACCTCTTTCCCGTCATCGTGAATGGTGACAGGGAAGTCTTCCGCGACCATCTGAAGAGAAAGGGCGTGGCCACTGCTCTCCATTACCCAATCCTCATGTCCGGTCAGAACGCACTTCGCGAGGCGGGCCACTCGCTCTCCCCACGTGGAACGTTCCCGGTCGCGGAGCGCTTCGCAGACCGCGAGGTTTCTCTCCCTATTCATCCGTTCATGACGGATGACGATTGCAGCCGCGTCGTCGACGCGTGCAACAGTTGGCGACCATGAGCGACTTCTTCGTCCACCCTCAGGGTCTGTGTGAATCAAAGACGGTCGGCACAGGCTCGCGCGTCTGGGCCTTCGCTCACGTGCTGCCCAACGCGAGGATCGGCTGCGACTGCAACATCTGTGACCACGTCTTTGTGGAGAACGACGTCGTCATCGGCGATCGCGTCACCATCAAGTGTGGCGTGCAGGTCTGGGACGGGGTGACGTTGGAGAACGACGTCTTCGTGGGTCCGAACGTGACCTTCACCAACGACGCCTTCCCGCGCAGCAAGCAGTACCCAGAGAAGTTCGCGAGGACAGTGGTGAAGGAGGGGGCCTCGGTGGGCGGCAATGCGACTCTCCTGCCCGGCGTCACCATCGGCAAAAAGGCAATGGTGGGCGCCGGGGCCGTGGTGACGCGCGACGTTCCGCCCAACGCCATCGTGGTGGGCAATCCTGCGCGAATCGTGGGGTACGTCGACTCCCGCCCCTCGGAGGCGGCGCAGCTCCCAGCCCCGAGCCGGAAGCCGGGCTGGCACGCCGAGCCCTCCAAAGTGCGCGGGGTGCAACTCCACGAGTTTCCCGTATTCGAAGACATGCGCGGGGCACTCTCGGTCGGAGAGTTCGAGCGGCAAGTGCCGTTCGTGCCCAAGCGGTACTTCCTGGTCTACGCGGTCCCCAGCGCCGAAGTTCGCGGCGAGCACGCGCACCGGGTGTGCCACCAGTTTCTCGTCTGTGTGCGGGGCTCGTGCTCGGTGATGGCCGATGACGGCGAGCAGCGCCAGGAGTGGAAGCTCAGCGCACCCAACCTGGGCATCTACCTGCCTCCGATGACGTGGGGCGTGCAGTACCGGTACTCCGAAGACGCGATGCTCCTCGTCTTCGCTTCACACCAGTACGATGGCGCCGACTACATCCGTAACTACGATCAGTTCCTCGCGGAACGTCGTTAGTCAGGCGCCCTTCTTGTCGCTCTCGCCGTAATACCGGTAGTTGTATCCGTAGTAGTAGTCGCCGTACTTGCTGCTCTCGAGATTCACGTCGTTGAGCACTGCGCCGTAGATGTTGGCCTTCACATCACGGAGCGCGCGCACGGTGCGCTTGGCGAGATCGCGATTGGTCTGACCCGCTTTGAGCACGACGACCACGCCATCGACCTGCGTCGAGAGCACCACTGCATCGGCAACGGCACCCACCGGTGGCGTGTCGAGGACGACACGGTCAAAGCGCTCGCCGAGCTTGTTGAGGAGATCTCCGAACGCCTGCGTGTGAAGAAGCTCAGCCGGGTTCGGAGGGATCGGACCACACGGCATCACGAACAGGCCCGGGATCTCTGTCGACTTGATCGCGTCTTCAATTCTTCCCTCGCCAACCACGACCGAGGAGACCCCCTTCTCATTCGAGACGCCGAAGGCCTTGTGCAGACGCGGCCGGCGCATATCGGTGTCGATCAAGAGCACCCGATTGCCCGATTGAGCCATTGCAATGCCGAGGTTGATCGCAGTGGTCGACTTGCCTTCCTGCGGCCCGCTCGACGTGACGAGCAGGCGCTTGAAGGGTCGATCAGGAGACATGAACAGCAGGTTCGTGCGGATCGCTCGCGTACACTCCGCGATCAGTGACTTGGGCTCTCGATGAATGTGAAGGTCGCGAGAGCCCTTCTCTCCCTCGGGAATCGAAGGAAGAAAGCCGAGGAAGGTGAGGCCCAGGCGCTCTTCCACGTCGGCCTGCGACACGACCGACGAGTCGAGCAACTCGAGCAACAACGCAAGGCCCAGCCCAAGCACCAGGCCAGAAATCACACCCATCAACACGCCCTGAGGAACGTTCGGCCGAATCGGAGCCATCACCGGCCGTGCCGCGTCGAGCACGCGCACGTTCGATGTGCGCAACATGCCGGAGAGCTCGATGTCCTTGAGGCGCTTGAAGACCACGTCGTATTGCCGCTTGTTGCTGTCGGCTTCGCTTCTGAGCTGATCGAGCTCGAGCTTCTTCTTCTCGACCTCGAACGCCTCGAGGCGCGCCTGGTCGAAGAGCGCCTTGAGGTTCTTCTCCTTCTCCTGCGCCTCTTTGAGCTCCGCCTCGGTTGCCAGCACCAGGTTTGACAACTCGCGGGCGAACTCCTTCTCCGCAGTGGCGAGCTTCTCTCGGCACTCCAACAGCTTGGGGTGGCCCTCCAGGTACCGCGTGCCGAGGTCGGTGCACTCGACTCGCAGGACGATGACGCAATCCTTGTACTTGCCCAGCACCAGGTTCTCCCGAGCAGCGGGCAGCGCCTCAGCCCACAAGCGGTCCTCCGCCCCCTGCGTCGCCTGCACGCCGCGAATCGCGGTGACGCGCGCCTTGTAGCCGGCGATCTTCAGCTGCACTTCGGTCAGCGCCTTGCTCGTCTCTTGAAGCTTCTGGGAGACCATGCTCGCTCGATCATCGATCGACGCTGCCAGCATGTCGGCGCCTTTGCGGTAGTTGTAGAGCGCGAGCTCACTCGCCCGCGCCGAGTCGGAAAGGCTGTCACGCCGCTCATCGAGCCACTTCGAGGCATTCTCAGTGAGCTTCAACTTCTGAGAGAGCACTTCATCGATGTAGGCCTGCGCCACTTCGTTCGCGAGCAGGGCGGCGCGCGTGGGGTCGCTGTCTTCGATCTTGATGAGTGAGACGCGGCTCTCCTTCACCGGCTCGACCCGAATCTTCGCCTGAACGATCGCCACGACGTCGATCTTCGCCATGATCTCCTGGCGGCGCTTCTCGTCTGTCACCTTCGTCAGCCCGAGAAACTCGGGGTCTGTCGCCAGACCCAGCTTCTCCACCACCCGCTGGGAGACCGAGCGGCTCTGGATGATGCGGTACTGGGTCTCAAGGTATTCCTTGTTGGCCCAGTAGAAGCTGCCCGCCTCGGTGTTGACGTCCTGAATCTGGGCGTCGAGAAACCGGGGTTCCTTGGGGTCGATGATCAAGCTGATCTGCGACGAAAACACCTTCGGCTGTCGGGTGGCGTAGAGGCTCGCGACGCCCGTGCAGACCGCAAAGATGAGCAGGATCAGCCACTTTCGCCGCAAGAAGATGCGGAGGTAGTAGCGGGGGTCGCTCCCGACATTGCTGATCATTCCATCGGCAGGGGCGGACACTTTGACCTCAGTACCACCGCCTTGGGCCCCAGTTCAAATCCTCGGAAAGATTACTGACCGGCCCCCACCATGGCGGCTTCCAGCCGATCGACATTGACGTCCTGGGCTTTGGCCCCCGCTGGGCTGTCGAGGAGGCGGCCCTTCCGAATCGAATCGAGCGCCGAGTGAAGACTGCCCATGCGCTCGAGGACCTCGGCCATTCGGTAGTGAAGATCGGGGCGGGTCGGCTCGATGCGCGAAGCGGTTTGCAACGCTTCGAGCGCCCGACCCCAACGTTGCTCCTGGATCAGGAGGGTCGCTTCTCGTTGAAAGAGCATCGAACGCTGCTGCGGACCCGTAAAGAACGGCCTGGCCCGCTCGAGCACCGTGCGCGCTGCTGTGGGCCGGCCGCGAGCCGCAAGCATATCGACGAAACGAAGGGTGACCTCGAGCTGCTCGGGCGAGCGCGCCACCAGCTTCTCGAGCGTCGACAGCGCTTCGTCCGTCCGTCCCAGCTTGCCGAGCAGCCCCACGCGAACGAGCAGCTGAGGGGCGCTCTGCCGCTCCGCCTCGGGCAGCAGCTCCCACGCCACCAGCGCCGCATGAGGGTCTCCGGCTTCGGCTTGCTGCCGCACTCGAAGCACGGCCGCCTCCGTGCGCACCGCCTCGCCGACCGGGCTCACCTCCACTGACTCGAGGAGTTGAGCCGCGTCCGCGTTCAGCTCCTTCCTACGCAGGCGCAGCCACAAGTCAGTCAGCTGCCCGGGCCGGTCGAGCAAAAGGCGATCGAGCGCTTGATGTTTCACCGCCACCGCGAGCGCGAGATCCACCGAAGAGAGATCGCCCACCGACCAGGCCGCTTTGAACTCGCCCAGGGCCTGCAACGGTTGCCTCAGCCGGAGCAGCGCATTGCCCGCAGCCACGTGAGCGTGTCGATCGTTCGGCCGGAGGAACAGGAGCCGGTTCACCCACGCCAGGGTCTCGCGCGGATCTGCCCGCTGGGCGAAGTCAGTTGCCACGGCGGCGTACAAGACCCAGTCGGAGGGATGTCGATCGATGAGCTGAACGGCGAGCAGACGAACCTCGCCCACCGGCCGGCGTTCTCCGATGGCTTGCGAGAGACGAGCCTCGGCGGCGGCGTGGGTCGGATTGCCGAACCAGAGCGCCACCATCGCGGCCATCAGCACCCCTCCTGCGCGAAGAGGGCCATGCCAGCTCACGTTCCTGCGTGCTTCACCCTGCGCGCCTGCCCCCACGACCAGCCCCAACAGGATCGCCGCAGCGACGGCGACGGCCTGAAGCTCCAGCGAGAAGTCGAAGACCTCGTGCAGCAGCACCCCCACCAAAGCGAGCAACACCGTGCGTTCGAGAGGCAGTGCGTAGACCTGAACCCAGGCGCGGCGCACCACGACGAGGGCGAAAATCAGCAGCGCGAGCGTCAGCGGAAGGCCCCAGTCCGCGAGGCCCTGGAAGGCGATGTTCTCCGGGTGCGTGAAGGTCACGTCGAGCTGCTCGGTCTGCCAGCGAGTGAAGCCCAGCTCGAACGCACCAGCGCCCATGCCCAGAGGCCAGGTGTTCAGTTCGCCGCTCCACAGCATGGGCCACAGCTCCACCTTCGTGGAGTGCAGCTTCTCGACGCTGCTCACGGTCTCGGCCCGCGCGACCAACTGCTCGAATGCGAGCAGGCTCGCGAAGACCACGGTCGCTCCGATGAGCACCCAGGGAATGACGGAGCGAATCCCCCCGCCCCGCTGAGCGAGAACCGCGGCGCCCACCAAGGCCCAGGTCGCGACGAAGGTGACGATGCCACCTCGGGAGAAGCTCAAGAACACCGTCACGCCGCAGACGAACGCGACCGCACCCCAACCAATCGCAGCGTCACGAGACTTCGAACCCAGCGCCAGACCCAGCGCCACCGTCGCACTCAGGGCGAGGTACGCCGCCAGATGATTGGTGTTCCCGAAAGGGGTCAGCAGGCTGAGCGTGGCCGTGAAGTGATGCAGGCCGAACAGCGACTCCGCGCTGGCGAGCATGTGACCCAGACCGGTCAGCGCAATGCTCAGACCGACCAACGCTTGCAGGCCGGCCAGCCGCTGGCGAACGGCGTCGAGCCTTCCGAGCTCGAGGGCGACGAACAGGGTGGCACCCAGCCCGATCAGTCGCGCCAGGGCGCGCGCCGTCGAGGGGGCATCGAGGGAGATGGGTCTCCAGCCGGTCAGCCCAAGGGGGGCCAACGCGAACTCGCGCAG
>JANODF010000379.1:0-11024 GCA_031412555.1 Archangium sp.
AGGGCCTGCGCGTCGCGTTGGGTGAGCGAGGTCACCCGCCCCTGTTCGTCGCGGGTCGCGCTGTTCACTTTGCTGCGCGCGTCGTTCGCCTGCACGCCCATCACCACGCCGACGCCCGCAGCCACCACGCCCGCGGAAAGCGCCGCGATGCCCACCGGCCGGCGCCAACCCCCAGCCACGGCACCTTCATTTTCCACCCGGGGCACGGTCGAAACGGGAGCGACGCCCGTCCACTCTTCATGCGGCTTCTCCGCGGTGCCCAGCTCGATCAGCACGCCTTCGCGTTCATTGAGCACCTCGGCCCACCAGGTCGCTGCCGGCTTGCCCACGGTCACCTGCGCCTTGCCTGCGCTCAGCGGCACCTTCACGGGTTGATCCACCCCGTTCACCTTGAAGTGGAACCGCACCGATCGCGCGAGACGCAGCACGTCTTTTTCCACCACCACCTTCACCGAACGCACCTGGCCGTCGCCCAGCTCGGCACCGGGCCGGGCCATCAGCGCGTTGTTGCCCGCCCAGTCTTTGGCCTCGAAGAAGGGCGTACGCACCCGCGGCGGCAGATCGGCGGGCAGCGTGGCTTCAGGGGCGATCAGCAGCAGCTTGCGAAACGAATCGCGCGTCTTCGCCTCTTTCCCCAGGGTGCCGTAGGCGATGCCCTGCAGGGTGTAGATCTCCTCGAGCGTCGCGCGTTCGTTGCCTTCGGCCTTCTCGGCGGCGTCGAGCACCTTGAGCGCGCTCTCCAGCTCGAGGTCGTCGATCAGCTTCCGGGCTTCGCTGAGCTTCGGCGCGGCTGCGCTCGCGGTGAGGCACCACATCAGACCTGTCACGGTAAGCAGGGTGGGAGCGCGCATGCGGAGGGGAGTCGAGAGCGTACTCCACCCCTGACACCCGTCGGGGGATGCGTTGGCAACGGAAGCGAACGCGGGCGATAGTCAGCCCCCCATGCGATCGTTCCAGCGCGCTCTCCTTGCCATGACGGTGACGGCCCTCGGGGGCTGCACCTGTGCGGACACGGTCACCCAGACCCGTTTCGCCTGCGAGGCGAGCACCGACTGCCTGCCTGGAAACGCCTGCCGGGGCGGCGAGTGCCGCGCCGACGACATCCCCGAAGGCTCGTGTTTCCCCGGGGAGCGCCAGACGTGCGCGGTGGCCAGCTGCGAGCGGCCGTGTGGTGAAGACGGAGGCTGGGCCTCGTGTGCCCCCGCGAGCGGCCCCGGTTTCGAGAGCAATCCCCTCCACTGCGGCGAGTGCGGGCGGCGCTGCTCGGATCGCCTGGGCGACGCGTTGACCTGCATCGACTCGCGCTGCACCTGCGTCACCGACTTCGATTGCCCCAGCGGCGACGTGTGCATGCCCGGTGGCGTGTGCGTGATGAACACCGATTCGTGCGCGAAGGTGACGTGCGCTGCGGGCAGCGTGTGCCGCGCGGGCGCCTGTGCTCCGGTGCCCTGCGCCGACGGCTGCAAGCCCGGTGAAGTGTGTGACGAGGCCTCTTCGAGCTGCCGGCTCATTCTCCCCTGCCGGCTGGCCGAGCCGTGTGGTGACGGCGGCATCTGCGAAGGCGCGCCTCAGCCCGACGGCGAGCGCTGCAGTGACGGCGTGGCGTGCACGTTCGCAGACACCTGCACCGCGGGCGCGTGCAGCGGCACCCTCTACGCCTGCCCCGCGCCTGATCAGTGTCAGCAAGCGGTGGCCTGCGCGGGGGACGGCGGTTGCGACGTCACTCCGGTGACCGACGGCACCACCTGCGATGACGGCGTGGCGTGTACCTTCAACGACCAGTGCACCGGCGGCACCTGCGGTGGTGCGGCCTACACCTGCATGCCCAACCAGTGCGCCTCCACCAGCGTGTGTGCGGGCGACGGAGGCTGTGACGTGACGCCGCGCAACGTGGGCACCGATTGTGACGACGGCGTGGGCTGCACGTTCGGCGACCTCTGCAGCACCGCGGGCTTCTGCACGGGCACCAGCTACGCCTGCCCCGGCGTGACCGCGTGCAAAGAGGCGGGGCTGTGCCTGGGTGATGGCGGCTGTGACGTGGTCAACAAACCCGACGATACCGTCTGCGACGACGGCAAGGCCTGCAGCACCGGAGACACCTGCAGCAACGGCGTGTGCAGGGGCACTCCCGGCACCACGTACCTCGACGCCGACAGCGACGGCCTGGGCGACCTCACCATGCCGCAGACCATGTGCCCGGCTCCGCCCGGTTCCGTGGCCGACGGCGGCGACTGCAACGACTCCAGCGCCTTCGTGCAGGACCTGCTGCCCGCGGCGCGCGACGGAGATCAAGACGGCGTGACGGCCACCACCACGCTCGACGCCGCTGCCTGCGTGGGCGCGCCCACCACCGTCAACGGGCGCACCTATTACCGCAGCGCCACCGGCGCCTACAGCTGGCTGGCTTCTGCTTCGGCGATGGCCGACTGCAACGACGCCGATGACGACGTGTTCGAGACGCGGCCGATGACGGTGCTCGACGCCGATCGCGATGGGTACTCCACCGGCGCCACGCTCTCGGCCTGCGTGGGTGTCTCTTCCGTGATCAACGGCCGCACGTACTACGCGAACACCGCGGGTGCCTTCGTCTACCTCGACCTGAGCGCCGCAACTGGAAGCGGCGACTGCCTCGACAGCGACGCCGACGTCTTCACCAGCCGCTCAGCCGCGCTCGACGTGGACCACGACGGCTTCACCACCAGCACCTCGACCTCCACTCAATGCGTGGGGGCAGCCAGCGTGATCAACACGCGCACCTACTACAACGACACCTCGGGCAATCCGAACTGGTTGGGCAGCGCGTCCCCCGCGGCCGACTGCAACGACGGCAACGCCGCCATCACCGGCACCTCCAGCTCTTACGTCGACGCAGATGGTGACGGCTTCGGCGCAGGCGCAGCCAACGCGCGCTGCATGCCGATCGCCGGCGAGGTCTCGAACAACACCGACTGCGACGACAGCAACGGCTCGATTCACACCACGCGCTCCGTGGCCACCGACGCGGATCAAGACTCGTTCACCACCACCACCACCACGGCCAGCCGCTGCGCCGGCTCGAGCTCGGTGGTGAACGGCCGCACCTACTATCGCGACGCGGCGAACGCGCTCTCGCTGCTGGCGTCGGCCTCGACGGCCATCGACTGCAACGACACCGATGGGAGCGTCTTCCCGCAGACCTACTACCTCGATGGCGATGGCGACGGGCGCGGGGTGACGGCGAACGCCCAAGTGCAGTGCCCTCGGCAGACCGGGTGGTCCGCCACCGGCGGCGACTGCAACGATGCGTCGGCAGTGGTCTTCCAGACGGTGACCGTCTTCGATGACACCGATCAGGACGGCTACACCAACGGTGCGGCCACCGCGGTCTGCGTGGGAAGCACCACCGTGGTCAACGGGCGGACCTATTACCGGAGCATCTCGGGCGCCTTGCCGTACATCACCACCTCGTTGGGCGGCGACTGCAACACCAGCAGCGGCGCGTTGTTCACCACCCGCAACAACGTGGTGCCCGATGACGATCGCGACGGCTACCCGTCGAGCGTGACGGACGCTTCGCAATGCGCGGGGGCGACTTCGACGGTGAGCGGGCGGACCTATTACGCCGATGGCACGGGCGGCTACTGGATGGGCCGCGGCGATTGCATTCAGAGCAGCGGCGCCAACTGCAACTCGAGCTTCGTCGATTGTTACGACCTCAACTCGAACGCCCGCTTCGGCCAGACCACGTACTTCGTGACCCACCGCGGCGACGGGAGTTTTGAGTACGACTGCGCGGGTGGCACCACGGCCAACACCACCGCGACGTACTGCGCGTCGACCACCCCGGGGGTGACGCTGTTCTTCGACGGCGCCTGCCTGACCACCAGCGGCATCGGCACCACGTGTGATTCGCCCACCGGGTTTGCCCTGCCGGGTGCTTGCGGGAAGTTCACCGCAGGCGCGGCCACGTTCATCAACGGCGGCGTGTGCACCGCTGCGTCGTTGGCGACCGCGACTCAGATCGGCTGCAGGTGAGAAGGCTCTCGCGTCCGGAGCTTCGATGGCCCCTCACCCCGACCCTCTCCCCGCTTCGCAGGGCGAGGGAGACCAGAGTTAGAAACTTCCCCTGACCAGCAGGCCACCGGGCGCAGGACTCAGCGCCACCGTCGGCTCACTGGCAGGCCCGAGAATCACCAACACCACGCCCGCAGCCCCCAACGCGCCCCCCACGCCGAAGAGCACGTTGGCGATCGTCGCCTGGGTGTTGGCCGAAGCCTCCAGCGGGCCCGCTTCTGCCTGGGTGATGCTGGTGACCCGGCCCTGATCGTCTTTGGTCGCGTTGGTCAGCCGCGAGCGGGCCCCGGCCGCGCTGGCGCCCAGCCCCACCCCGATGCCCGCGGCCACCGCACCGGCACCGAGCAGCACGAAGCCCGTGGGCCGCCGCCACCCACCCGGCACCGGCGCCCCCGGCTGCGTCTCGATCTCCAACGGCTCGCGGCCCTGCGCGACCGGTGCGAGCTCACCGTCTTGCCGGGGCGCATCGGCGCCGGCCACCATCAGCAGCACCCCTTTGCGATCGCTGAGCACCTCGGCCCACCACGACAGGCCGGCTTTCCCCACCGCCGCTTCGGCCCTGCCGTTGGTGAACGACACGTCGACGGTCTGCTTGCTGCCGTCGGTCGCCCGCAGGTGAAACCGCGCGATGCGCGCCAGCCGCAACACGTCTTTTTCCACCACCAGGCTGACCGACTTCACCTGGCCCTCGTTCACGGCCGCCGAGCCGGTGACGGTGAGCGGGCCGTTCGCGCCCACCCATTCCTTCGCTTCGAAGAAGGGCGTCCGCACCCGGGGCGGCAGATCATTCGGGAGGGTGGCGTCGGGCGAGATCATCAACAGCTTGCGGAAGGAGTCGCGCGTCTTGGCTTCTTTGCTCAAGCTGCCGAAGGCGATGCCCTGCAGGGTGTAGATCTCGAGCACCGTTGCACGGTCGTTGCCTTCGGTCTTGTCCGCCGCATCGAGGGCCTTGAGCGCGGCCTCCATCTCGAGGTCGTCGATGAGCTTCCGGGCCTCCTCTAATTTGGGGGAAGACGCCGCCACAGCCGGGGTGGCAGCACAGACCCAAGCCGTCACTGCGAGGAGGGAGAGGGCGCGCATGGGCAAGGGGCCGAGCCTACCTCGTGGGGTGCTGGATGGGATCAGTCGTAAATTGACGGAGCCGCTTCCGCCCCCCACACTCCGCCGGTGGCGTCTCTCGAAACAACGAGCGCGCCGGGGGTGGCCAGCTGGGAGCCGGGAACCCCTGTCGCACGATTCACGTTGCTCACTCCTCTCGCTCAAGGCGGGATGGCCGAGATCTGGCTGGCGCGCCAATCGGGGTTGAAGGGTTTCGAGAAGCTGGTGGTGATCAAGCGGATGATGACGTCGCTCGAGCACGACCCCGAGTACGTCGACATGTTCCTCACCGAGGCGAGGCTCGCCGCGCAGCTGAGCCACCCGAACGTGGTGCAGATCTACGAGCTGGGTGAAGAACACGGCTCGCTCTACATGGTGATGGAGTACCTCGACGGAGAAGACCTCTCCGTGGTGCGCCGCACCGGTCAGAAGCACGGGCTGCCGTTGCTCGATCACTACACGGCCAAGCTCATCTCGATGGCCGCCGAAGGCCTGCACTACGCTCACACCCGCACCGGCATCGACGGCAAGGCGCTGGGCATCGTGCACCGCGACATCTCGCCGCAGAACCTGATCGCCACCTTCGATGGTGGCCTCAAGGTGGTCGACTTCGGCATCGCCAAGCTGGCCACGCACCACACCAACTCGGGAAAGCTCAAGGGCAAGCTGGCGTACATGTCGCCGGAGCAGGCGCGGGGTGAGCCGCTCGATGCGCGCTCCGACGTCTTCTCGTTGGGCATCGTGTTGTTCGAGGTGGTCACCCGCACCCGCCTGCTGCCCAAGCTCAACGATCTCGAGCTGCTCACCTTGATGGGCGGCACCGATCCCCTGCCTGCGCCTTCGGAGCGCCGCGCGGATCTGCCGCCGGGGCTCGAGCCCATCATTCAAAAGGCGCTCGCCCGCAGGCGCGAGCATCGGTACCAGAACGCGCGCGAGCTGCACGAGGCGCTGGAGACCTGGCTGCGCGACAGCGGCAAACACGTCTCGGCCGGCGACATCGCCGACTACCTGCGCACCGTCTTCGCGCGGCGCATTCACGAGCGGCGCCAGTTGATCGAGACCGCGATGACCACCGAGCTCACGCCCAGCTCGGCCAAACATCTGTCGAACATGGTGGCGCGCCAGGCCGCCAGCACGGGCACCTCGTCGAGTCACACCTCGACCCGCGGCGGCGATGGCCTGCGGCGGCGGGCCCCGGTGATCGCCCTGGTGGCGATGGCGGTGCTGGTGCTGGGCATCGGCGCCGCGGTGATCAAACGGATGAATGACGCCGCCGAGGTGAATCAGGAACCGGTCAAGCCGGTGGCGATCAAGGCCCCACCTGCCGAGCCTCCTGTGCTGGTCATCGACACCGTGCCCGCGGGCGCGATGCTGGTGGTCGATGGCGTGGAGCGGGGCCCCAGCCCGCAGACGTTGGAAGCGCTGGGGGTCGGCAGTCACCAGGTGCAGGCTTCACTCGAGGGTTTTCAGCCCGCGTCGAAGTCGGTGACGCTCGCGCGGCCTGGTGAACGGGTGATGGTCGAGCTGGCCCTGCTCGCCGTTCCGGTCCCCGTGATGGATCCCGTTCCCGTTCCAGTGAACAAGCCGCCGCTCATCGCGGTGAAGCCTCCGGCGCGGCGGCCGCTGGTGGTGGCGGCGGCGGGCAAGCTGACCTTGAAGACCACGCCGTGGACGACGGTGTTCCTGGGGAAGAAGAAGCTGGGTGACACCCCGCTGCTCAACGTGCCGTTGCCGGCGGGGAAACACCTGCTGCGGTTGGTCAACCCCGAGAGCAACTCGGAGAACTCCATCGAGGTGGAGATCAAGGCGAACGAGACCACGGTCAAGAAGCTGAAGTTCTAGTCGTGTCGTCCCCTCACCCCGACCCTCTCCCCGAGGGGGAGAGGGAGAGCAGGCGGGTAGCGAGTTCTCGCACGCCCAGCTCACTCTTCGGCGCCAGTTCGATGGAGAACGCCGCCGTCTCCAGCCACCCCGCTTCCGCCGCGGTGCGCGCTTCGAGCCGCTCGAACTTCCGCCGCAACCCGTCGAACTGCTCCAGCGTGTCCTGATGCACGCGCAGCAACTGCGAAAGGTGCGTCTTCAATTCGGCGTCGGTGGTTTCTTCGAGCTTCTCCTTGAGCGCGAAGACCGCCGCCCGGGCGTCCTGCTCCGCGGCGCCATCGAGCGAGCTGGCCACGTCATCGTGTTCGGCCCTCGCGCTCACGCAACGGGTCGCGCCTTCACGGGCCAGACTCTCCAGCTGCCGGCGCGGTTCGCCTTTGGGCAACCTGTCGAGCGCCGCGCGCAGCCGCAGCCAGGCCAGGCGCACCTTGGGCTGATCGACGAGCTTCGGCTCCATGGTGTCGACCGCGAAGGTCACCGACGCCAACACCGCACCGGCGGTGATGAACAAGCCCGCGCCCGCCATCGACACCCACGCGGGCAGCGTGCCGAGGCCGAGGTGGCGCGCCGACAACCAGTACGCCACCACCACGCACCACCCCGCGCCGAGGCTCGGCCCCACGAAGGCCAACAGCTTGCGCCACCAGGTGGCCGGCTCGAGCGAGAGCACCAACCCCAGCGGCACGGTGAAGAAGAAGGGCAACACCGAGGCGCTCGCCCACGGAAGAAACAGCGTCGTGAGGCCCGTGGTCCCCAGCAGCGCGAGCCGGTAGCCAGGCGCCAGGCGAGGCAGCACCAGCATGAGCAGGGCCGCGGCGAACGCGACCGCGAGGCTGGCCACCGGCGCTCCCACGTCATACGGCCGCAGCACCCCGCCCAGCCAGGCGCCCGCCAGCCCGCCCAGCACGCCCACGGCGGTGCCGTGCAGCAACCGCTTCTCCACTTCAGCGGGGTTCTCGAAACCCAGCCGCTGCCACGTCTCTTCGAGGGCGCTCATGTCAGTACCCCGAGTTTTCGAGACCGAAGTCGGTGAGCTTCTTGCGCTCGAGGCCGCGGGCGTACTCGCGTTTGGCCTGCGCGTTGGTCGAGCGGCTGAGCCCCTGGCGCACCTCGTTGACCTGCGTGTCGCCCGCCAGCGCGTCGGCGCTCATGCCGAACAACGCCTTGGCATCATCGAGCAGGCTGCCCGCGCGCGCCGTGTCACCGCGTTCCCAGGCGGCGGCGGCAGCGACCAGCTTCAAGTTGCCCACCGCACCGATGCCGCGGGAGAAAACCGCCTCGTCACGCGAGCGGGCCACCGCGTCGGCGTCTTCCACCACCACCGTGCTGAAGCCGACTTCGCGTTGTTTCACCGCGCCGTCGAGCGAACGCCAGGTGACGGTCGACTCCAACGAAGCGACCTCGCCCACCGATGCCGGCAACGACTCGAGCCGCACCAGCACGCGGGTAGGCAGGTTGGGGCGCAGGTCGGCCAGGTGCAGCACCGGGTGACCGTTGACCATGTCCAGGTGACGGCCGGGCACCTCAGCGACGCGGAAGCGGGTGGTGTCGAAACGCAGCTCGACGTTGCGGGCGATGGCGCTGCGCGCGGCGGTCACCTCGCGGCCGAGGATCTCCTCCAGCGCGCCGGCGTCTTTGAGGTAGCCGTACATGCCGCCCCCCCGCTCCGACAGATGCAGCATCAACGCGCCGTCGATGTCAGCGCCCACGCCGAGCGCGGTGAGGGTGATCGCTTCGTCGTGCACCCGGCCCGCCAGCGCAGCGAGCTCAGGCTCGGTGGTCAGCCCCACCGTGGGCTGGCCATCGCTCACCAGCACCAGCCGCTTGGCGCCCGTCGCCGAACGCAACGAACCCCACCCCGCCGTCACGCCACCGGAGATGTTGGTGCTGCCCGCCGGCTGCAGCGCATCGATGGCCGCGTGAAAAGCAACCCGGCTCTCCGCGTTGACCCGGCGCAGCTCGAAGTCGGTGATCTCGGTGCCGAACGCGACGAGCGAGAGTTCGTCACGCTCGGTCAGCAGATCGACCAGCCGGTGCGCCGCCTTGCGCGCGTCTTCCATCTTCGAACCCGACATCGAACCCGAGGTGTCGAGCACCAGCGCCAGAGAGATCGGCTGATCCATCTTCGCTTCTGCGTTCTCTTCGAGCGTGACCGTCAGCTCGACGAACAGCTCGCTGCCATTCTCATGCACCGCGGTGTGGCTGGGGCGCGCTTCGATGCGCACGCCGCCACCTTTCGAGACGGACACCTCTCCGGGTTTGGCGATGACGGGGCGCGGCTTGGTGACGGCCGACATGAAAGCGGCCAGCGAGAGCGCGAGTGCGCTGCCGAGAAGAATGCGGGTCTTGCTCATGGTGTGACTCCTGGTGGGCGACAGGAGGCACGGTCTCACGCGACATCTCCGCGCCGGCATCGGGCGAAGATCGAGGTCGGTCGTTCGACCGTCGGTCGATTGACCGATGGCCTACTTGTTTTCCTTGTTCATCTCGAGGCGCAGGAAGTCGGTGAGCTTGTTCGCCACTTCCCGGGGCATCTCGGCAATGAGGGCCTTGCGGCACAAACCCGGGGTGGCGCTGTAGCTCCTCCAGAAGTCTTCGCAGGGAGCACACCCACCCAGGTGGGCTTCGAGCTTGGCGCGCAAATCCGCGTTTAGCTCCCCGTCCAGGTATTCGAGCAGGTGCTCGACGCTGTCTTTGCAGTTGGAAGCGCTCATCGAGGGGCCATCAGGAGAGGACAGCCCTTCATTGTTACGCAAGCCCCCCAGATGCAACGGAGATTGGAGCAGTGCTCCAGGGCCACTGAACGGATGAACAGAGGGTTCACGAGCGCTCAGCGTAGAAGTGATCGATGGCTGCGCGCAGAGAAAGTCGAGCGCGGTGCAGCCTGCTCTTCACGGCGGGAACGGTGGCCCCGGTGAGCTCGGCGATCTCTTCGTACGACAAACCCTCGAGGTCCTTGAGCACGAACACCTCGCGGTACTCATCTCCCAGCCGGGCAGCGCCCGCTTCGATGGCCTCGCGCAGCTCCTTGTCCATCGCTTCGCCTTCGGCATCCCTGAAGTCGGAGACCTCATCCACCAGGCTGCCGCGTTCGTTGAACTGCGGGCCGTCGAGCGGTGACTCGACCTGGTTGACCACCTTGCGGTGACGCAGGCGCATCAACGCGTGGTTGGCGGCGATCCGGTAGACCCACGAACCAAACTGCGCGTCGCCCCGGAAGTTCTGGAGGTTGCGGTACGCGGAGAGGAAGGACTCCTGGAGCACTTCGGCGGCGTCGTCGGCCGAGTTGAGCATGCGCAGCGCAAGGCCGAACACACGTGCCCGGTGGCGCTCGACGAGCCCCTCGAAGGCGGCCACGTCTCCACGCTGGGCGCGGGTCAACAGCTCCGTGTCTTCCGACGGAATCAAAGGCGCGGCACCGTGGACTTTCCGACTCTCAGCGTCAAGCGACATGACCACCCTGGGGTCTTACGGGCCGACAAAGTTCCGGTTTCACCTGCCTGCATGGCTCACGAAGGAAGACCGACGATCGTGAAAACGGAACGGCTTCTGGGCCCATTCCCCTGCGTAATCCACGCCAATCCGCGGACTGGCCGTTATGTGCGGCGGCGTTACCGATTCACCACGCGCGATGAAGAGCGGCGGCTGATTGAGCGGGAGTGCGTTCAGGCTCAAGCTGAGCCCCAGCGCGCGGGTGAGGCGGCCCGGCCCATCGGTGCGAACCCCCTCGGGAATTCCCGCTCGTGGCTCGATGGCCCGAATGAGCACCGCCGCGCCATCACCCACCACCACGTTCACGCACAGATGCATGCCGTAGACGAGGAAGAGGTAGGCGTGCCCCGCGGGTCCGAACATCACTTCGGTGCGTCGGGTACGTCCTTTTGATGAATGGCAGGCGAGATCGTGTGGGCCGACATAGGCCTCCGTCTCCACGATTCCACCCCCTCGGGCGCGGCCGCGCACGACGTGCACGAGATCCATGCCCAGGAGCG
>JANODF010000380.1:0-3353 GCA_031412555.1 Archangium sp.
GCCCGGCGACATGAGCGGTGCACCGCCGCCGCCAGCGCCGGTGATCTCGGCCAAGGCCGTCGACAGCGGCCCGCCGCCTTCCGTCGCGCTGGGTGCGGGCGTGAAGCAGATCAGCGACAACGACTACGAGATCCCCCGCGCAGAGATCGACAAGACGCTGGCCAACCTGAACGACGTGGCCATGCAGGCGCGCATCGTGCCGGCGTTCAAAGACGGCGTGGCGCAGGGGTTCAAGCTCTTCTCCATCCGCCCGGATTCCATCTATTCGAAGATCGGCATCCAGAACGGTGACGTCATCAAGCGCATCAACGGGTTCGACCTGAACAGCCCTGAGAAAGCGCTCGAGATCTACTCCAAGCTCAAAGAGTCCTCGCGCATCGACATCGAAGTCGAGCGCAACGGGGCCGCTGTCCGCAAGACCTACAACGTCAAGTGAAGTACCCGAAAATGAACCGAACGATCTTCGCTCTGCTCACGACCGCCTCGCTCTTCGCTGCCGCCCAGCCGGCACCCGCTCCTCCTCCGCCCGGAGAGAAGCCCATCACGCCCAACAAGCGCGCGAGCTGTGAGGAGCAGCGCCGCAAGGGCCGCTACAACATCTATTTCGACAAGGTCGAGATCGAGAAGCTGGTGCAGACGGTGGCTGACGTCACCTGCCGCACCTTCATCCTCCCTGAGAACATCCGCGGGAAGATCTCCATCATCGGGCCGGAGAACGGCAAGGTCGAGGTCACCTCCGATCAGTTCTACGCGGCGTTCCTGGCGGCGCTCGATTCGAACAGCCTCGCCGTCTACGAGCACGGCAAGTTCCTGAAGATCGTCGACAAGCAGCGGGCCAAGCAGTTCCCCATTCCCACCATCGTCGACCCCAGCGAGAACTACACGACCAACGAGCAGATGGTCACGCGCATCTTCAAGGTGAAGAACGTGGAGATCGAGCAGCTGCGCGGCGTGTTGCAGCAGCTGGTCACGCCCTCGGGCGACACCATTCCGTTCCAGCCCGACACCATCATCATCAACGACCTCGGCTCGAACATGCACCGCCTCGAGAAGGTGGTGAACCAGCTCGACTCGCGCGCCGCGGCCGACGAGATCCGCATCATCCAGGTGCAGTACGCCACCGCGCAGGAGATCGCCGACAAGGTGCAGAAGCTCTTCGAGTCGAAGGGCAACAAACCCGGTCAGCGCCCCGGCATCATCGCCGCCCCACCACCGCCTCCGGGAACGGGCGCGATCTCGCCGGCCCCGGGAGCCGCGGGCTCGACTGAAGGCGGCGGTACCGCCACCCTCTCGCAGATCATTCCCGACGAGCGCACCAACAAGCTCATCGTGATCGCCAGCCCCGCGGGCTTCGAGCGCATCATGGCGCTGGTGCGCGAGATCGACATTCCGATCTCGGGTGAAGGCCGCATCAACGTCTACCCCCTGGAGAACGCGAGCGCCGAAGACGTCGCCTCCACGCTGCAGACGCTTGCGCAGGGCACGGCCAATCGACCCAAGGCGGGCCCGCCGCCTCCGCCGGGGGCTGCCGGTGCGAAAGGTGGTGCTGCAGCAGAGCTCTTCGCCGGTGAGGTGAAGATCAGCGCCGACAAGGCCACCAACTCGTTGG
Organism: Archangium sp.; assembly: GCA_031412555.1. Classification (GTDB taxonomy): domain Bacteria; phylum Myxococcota; class Myxococcia; order Myxococcales; family Myxococcaceae; genus Archangium_A. The sequence continues at coordinate 1,610 of JANODF010000380.1, forward strand.
TGATCATCGCCAGCCAGAACGACTTCCGCAGCCTGGTGCGCGTGGTGGAGAAGCTCGACATTCGCCGCCGCCAGGTCTTCGTGGAAGCGGTGATCATGGAGGTCAACCTCGATCGCAACTCGGATCTCGGCATCAACCTGCACGGCGGCCTGCCGCTGCCCGACGGTCAGGGCGGCACCATGCCGGTGCTGTTCGGCACCAAGTACAGCGGCTCAGTGCCGCCTTCGCTCAACCTCACCAGCCTGCTGGGCATGAGCGGCTTCCTCGCCGGCCTGCAGGGCCCGACGGTCCCCGGCCTCAACATCGGTGGCACGCCCATCCCCGCGTTCGGCCTCGTGATCAACGCGCTCCAGAGGTCGAGCGACGTCAACGTGCTCTCCACGCCGCACATCTTGACCACCGACAACGAGGAAGCGGAGATCACGGTCGGCCAGAACGTGCCCTTCCAGTCGGGCTTTTCGGCCGGTGGCCTCGGTGGGCTGGGCGGCCTCGCCGGCCTGGCGGGTCAGTCTGGGCTGGGTGGCGCGCTGGGCGGCCTGGGTGGTCTGGGCGGGCTGGGCGGCGGCCTGGGCGGTGGGCCCGTCGGCACCATCCAGCGGCAGAACGTCGATCTGAAGCTGACCATCAAGCCGCAGATCAACGACAGCGACTACGTGCGCCTGGTCATCAACGAGCAGATTGAAGAGATCGCCTCGTCAGACCCGGTGCTCGGCCCCACCACCTCGAAGCGCAGCGCCAAGACCACCGTCATCGCGAAGGATCAGGAGACGGTCGTCATCGGCGGCATCATGCAAGACCGCATCGTCGAGTCGGTCTCGAAGACCCCGATCCTCGGCGACATCCCGCTGATCGGTAACCTCTTCCGGCAACAGACGAAGAAGAAGGTGAAGACCAACCTCCTGCTCTTCCTCACGCCGTACATCATTCGTGAGTCGAGCGACTTCCGCCGCATCTTCGAGCGGAAGATGAAGGAGCGTCAGGAGTTCGTAGAGCAGTTCTACGGTGCGTCGACGACCTACGACGTGGCGATCGACTTCCAGCGCAAGTCGGGCCCGATGGCGCGCATGGGCCAGATCATCAGCAGAGAGATGAATCGCCTCGAGAACGGCGGCCCCGGTACGGGCACCGAGAAGTTGATTCAGCCGGTCACCCCCGCGAACCCGGTGATGGCGCCTGAAGACGGCACTGCGCCGGTGCCGGTCAAAGAGCCGAACCCTGAAACGCTGAAAGTGCAGCCGCCGGAGATCAACTGATGAGCGTCGTGGGCGAAATTCTGGAGAGCACGCTGACCGAGCGCACGCATGTCGTGACGCACGGGCCCGCGTATCTCTTCGGCCGCCCGCTGGGCGAGATCCTGGTGGCCAACTTCGGCCTTGCCCGGGAAAAGCTCGACGAAGCGCTGGCCGCGCAGCTGGAAAAGGGTGGACGCCTGGGCGAGGTGTTGATCGGCCTCAAGACGGTGACCGATGAGCAGGTGACCCGCGCGTTGGCCGCGCAGCTGGACCTCGAATACGTCGACGTGATCGGCTTCGACGACGTCGACCCCGAGCTGGTGAAGAAGGTGCCCATCAACTTCGCCAAGCAGGCGAAGTTCATTCCGCTCAAGCGCGAGGGCGAGTTCATCGCCATCGCAGTGGCCGACCCCCTCGATACCGCGGTGGTCGATCACGCACGCACCATGCTGGACGGTGAGGTGCTCGCGAAGGTCGCGCGCGGCAGCACCATCATCGACGCCATCAACTCG
>JANODF010000381.1:0-4485 GCA_031412555.1 Archangium sp.
CTGCGCCTCAAGCAGGAGTACTTCTTCGTCGCCTGCTCCATCGCCGACATCATGCGGCGGTACCTGAAGACGCACACCGACTTCGTGAACTTCCCGAAGAAGGTGGCGATTCAGTTGAACGACACGCACCCCGCCATCGCGATCGCCGAGCTGATGCGCGTGCTGATCGACGAGAAGCGCGTGCCGTGGGACGAGGCGTGGGGCATCACGCAGAAGGTGTTCGGCTACACCAACCACACGCTGTTGCCCGAGGCGTTGGAGAAGTGGCCGGTCTCGTTGTTCGAGCGCTTGCTGCCTCGGCACCTGCAGATCATCTACGAGGTGAACACGCGGTTTCTGCGGCACGTGCAGATCCACTGGCCGTTCGATCAAGCGCGCCTGGGCCGCATGTCGCTCATCGAAGAGGGCCGCGAGAAGCAGGTGCGCATGGCGTACCTCGCCGTGGTGGGCAGCCACTCAGTCAATGGCGTGGCCGCGCTGCACTCGAAGCTGCTCAAACAAGACGTGCTCAACGACTTCGCTGAGATGTTCCCCGAGCGCTTCAACAACAAGACCAACGGCGTGACGCCGCGGCGCTGGCTGCTCGCGTGCAACCCGCGACTGGCGGGGTTGATCACCGAGGCGATCGGCGATGGTTGGGCGAAGAACCTCGACCGGCTCTCCGAGTTGGAGAAGTTCGCCGACGACGCGTCGTTCGTGGAGAAGTTCAAGGACGCCAAGCAGGCGAACAAGGTCGACCTGGCGAACCACCTGCGCGACGTGATGTGGACGAGCCTCGATGCGGGCGCGATCTTCGACGTCCAGATCAAGCGGATGCATGAGTACAAGCGGCAGCTGCTCAACGCGCTGCACATCGTTCATTTGTGGACGAAGGCGCGGAAGGACCCGAAGAGCATCGGTCACCCGCGCGCATTCCTGTTCGGTGCGAAGGCGGCGCCGGGGTACCGCACGGCGAAGCAGATCATCCGGTTGATCACCGGCATCGGTGAGGTCGTCAACAGCGAGGCCGAGCAGACGGGCCTGCGGGTCAGCTTCATCCCGAACTACCGGGTGTCGCTGGCTGAACGGATCATTCCGGCGGCCGACGTGTCGGAGCAGATCAGCACGGCGGGCATGGAGGCCTCAGACACGGGCAACATGAAGTTCGCGATGAACGGCGCGCTGACCATCGGCACGCTCGACGGCGCGAACATCGAGATCCGCGATGCGGTCGGCGGGGAGAACTTTTTCCTGTTCGGGCAGACGACGGAGGAGGTCGCGAAGACGAAGGCAGCTGGGTATCGCGGCCGGCAGGTCTACGAGACGAACCCTGCGGTGAAGGAAGTGCTCGACCTCATCGGCTCGGGCTTCTTCTCGCCGGAAGATCGGAACTTGTTCCGGCCGCTGGTCGACTCGTTGCTGAACGAGGATCCCTACCTCGTGCTCGCCGACTTCGATGCGTACGTGCAGGCGCAGGCGGCGGTGGCGGCGAAGTACAACGACCCCAAGGCGTGGTGGCGCTCGGCGATCATCAACGTGTCGCGCATGGGGTTCTTCTCGTCTGACCGCACCATCCGCGAGTACGCGAAGGACATCTGGGGCATCGAGTCGATGCCGCCGGCCGCTGACGAATAACAACTGTCTCCCTCTCCCTGCGCCAGCGGGGTGAGGGGCCGATTCGAAGCCCGCAACCCGACAAGGCAAGGCCAAGAGACGCTTCTGGAGCAGCGCGAGCTGTTGGGCAGCATCCGAGCGCGCCCCTCACCCCAACCCTCTCCCCGCGTTCGCAGGGAGAGGGAGCACTTCATTCAAATACGAGCCAGCCAAACCGCGGCAGCGCGTGAAAATCGCCGACGAACAACGGCGAGAACGACTGCCCTTCGATATTCGTCCTCCGGGCAATGTGCTCGAGCCGGTACGCATTGAACCGCCACCGGTCCCCCTTCACCGGCGGCACATGCGGCACCGACGTGAGGTTCGCGATCGGAATCTGCATCTCCGCCGTCCAGTACTCATCGGTATCAGAGTCATCATCGAGCGTGCCCTTCACGAACACCGCGCTCTTCATGCCCGACTCCCACTTCATGGCCGCCGGCAGATCACTGCGCCGCGCCACGAAGCTCGCATCGAAGTTCACGTTGTGCGGAGAGACCTGCAGCTCGTTGTACGTCTTCCCATCCGCGTCGGCGTCGAGGAACACCTCGACCACGTCCTCGTTGTAGATCGAGTCGTCCTTGTTCCGCAGTGAGCCCCACACATCGGGGTCCTCCGCGCGGAATGCGACGTAGAGAAACGCATCGTCGTACACCATGCGGAAGGTGGTCTTCCGGCTGATGGGGCCACCATCGTAGCTGCGAGTCAGCGGCTGTTCCTTCGCCGTCTGCCACACCGCATCGTCCAGCTTCCCGTCGATCACCGGCGCCTTCGCCGCACGCACCATCGCGTACTCCGGCAGCGCCACCTGCCCGGGCGCCTCGAGCTTCGGGCCCAGCACCCTGCCATCACCATCCGACAGCGCAGCGGTGTCGATGGGCAACCGGCCCGAGTCGCTCCAGAAGCCGAGGAACAACCGCAGCGAGCCCTGAATCGCTGGCATCTGAAACCCGTGCACGTCTTCGATGATCTTCCCCCGCGGCCAACTGCCCAGCGGCGCCGCGCCGTTCTGCAGCTCGTGATCGAGGTTGCCGACCTGCTGGCGGGTCGTCTCATCCATCACGTGCATGAAGAAGCGCCACTGCCCATTCACCGCCCCGTCAGCGCGGAAGTAGTGCCGCAGCTGCACCTGATCGCCCGCCTTGGGGCGCGCCGGCTCGACGATCGAGCCCAGGTAGGTGACCGCACCGCCCGACCACGTCGCCCCGCTCGAATGCGTGAACGAAGCAGGCGGCGCGTCGAGCACCCTCACCTGCCCGCCTTGCACGGGCGCGGGCGCAGGGCCCCGGGGCGCCTTCGGTTTCGGGCCCGCCTGCTCATCACGGCAGCCCGCAAGGGCCAGCACCACCACCAGAGACAATCGAATCAAGCGCATCGCGGCGCGGACACTACGCCTCTCATCGGAGACCGTCCCCCAAGAAAGGCCAAGTCATTCCCGTGGCTTGAGGGCGGCACTGTCCATGCTTTGCCCTTCCCCGCCATGCGCATCGACCTCATCTGGAACGACTCGACGACCACCGTCGACCTCGCCGACGGCCTCGCGACCGTTGGAGGCAGTCCTTCTGACGGCATCTGCATCGATGGGCTCCCGCATGGGCTGCTCACGCTCCGTCTCCAGGGCAGCCACCTCAGTGTGACCGCTCAACGCTCGGTGAGAGTGGGCGACGCGCTCTTCCCCGCCCGCGTGGCGCGGCTGCTCATCGAAGGTGAAGATCTCAAGCTGCCCAACGACGTGGTGATTCGCCGCGTGGTCGATCAGCAGAAGCGCGCCACGCGCAGGCTGATGGCCACCGCCTTCGTGGCGCAGGAGCTCCTCTCAGGTGATCTGCACGCCGAAGACACGCGCGCCGCCACCTTCACCTGCGTCACCGGTCTCGATGCCGGCCGGGTCTTCCCCATTCCCTTCGACGACAACATCATCGGCCGCGCCGACGAGGCCACCATTCGCATCCGAGACCGCGCGGTGAGCCGGCAGCACGCGCGGCTGGTGCGTGACGGCCGCGACTTCAAGCTGAGCCTGGTGACCTCGTCGATGAACGGCGTGTACGTGAACGGCTTGCTGCTCAAGAAGGACACGGTGCTCAAGACCGGCGACGTGGTCGAGGTCGGCCAGACCATTCTCCGCTTCGACACCTCCGAGCGGGCGCCCGAAGAACGCACCGTGGTGGCTGCCGAAGAGCTGGTGCCCGCGCCCATCGCCGTGCCGCAGGCCGCTGAACCCGCGCCCCAGCTCGAGCTGCCGGCAGCACCTCAACGACTGAGCGTGGAGACCCTGCTGATAAGCGCCGGCATCGCGCTCACGCTGCTGGGCGTGGTCGCTGCGGGTTGGGTGCTCCGATAACGAATCAAGTGCCCCCTCGGCTCCGCTCCTAAGGAACAGCCCACACCGTTCGCCCCGAGAGGCTACTTGGCGCACGAAGCGGAAGTGGCATCTCGACTGGGCTCGATGCGAACGGTGTGCGTCTGTTCCCTCGGAGGAAATCGCCGGCGAAGCCGGTCCCTACTCGGGAGGAGCGGTTACCGAGATGACTAGAACGAGTTGCCGATGGTGAACTCGAACTGAATCGGCAAGTCACCCGGGCGAGGCGTCAGCGGAATGCCCCACTCGAAGCGCAGCGGACCGATCGGCGAGAACCAGCGGATACCGAAGCCGACCGAGTAGAGCAAGCCCAGCGGCAGGTTCATCGAAGAGAGCACCGCGTCGCCGCTCACATCGAAGAAGGCTGCGTCGCGGCCGCGTGCGTCGCGGCCGAAGGCGTTACCTGCGTCGAGGAAGATGACGCCCCGAATGCCGACCTTCTCGAGCAGGGGAATCTCGAGCTCGGCGTTGAAGATGACCTGCTTGTTGCCGCC
>JANODF010000382.1:0-18976 GCA_031412555.1 Archangium sp.
CCGGTCGACGACGACGGCCAAATCATCCTCGAAGAGTACGAGAAGCTGCTCAACCCGAAGACCCGGCTGGTCTCGCTCACCCAGGTGAGCAACGCGCTGGGCACCATCACGCCGCTGCGCGAGATGATCGCCATGGCCCGCCGCCACGGCGCCCGGGTGCTGGTCGACGGAGCCCAGGCCGTCTCTCACCTGCGCGTCGACGTGCAGGCGCTCGACTGCGACTTCTTCGTCTTCTCAGGGCACAAGGTCTTCGCCCCCACCGGCATCGGTGCGGTGTACGGCAAGAGCGAGGTGCTCGAGGCGATGCCCCCCTGGCAGGGCGGCGGCAACATGATCGCCGACGTCACCTTCGAGAAGACCGTCTACCAACCGGCACCGAACAAGTTCGAAGCGGGCACCGGCAACATCGCCGACGCGGTGGGGCTGGGCGCGGCGCTCGACTGGCTGACCCGGGTGGGCCTGGAGAACGTGTCGACGTACGAACACGAGCTGCTCGTCTATGCGACGGAGAAGCTGCTCCTGGTGCCGGGTTTGAAGATGTACGGCACCGCGGCGGAGAAGGCGGGCGTGTTGTCCTTCACGCTCGAGGGCCAGAAGACCGAAGAGATGAGCGCGCTGCTCGACAAAGAAGGCATCGCGGTGCGTTCGGGTCATCACTGCGCGCAGCCCATTCTCCGGCGGCTCGGGGTGGAGGCCACCGTGCGTGCGTCGCTCGCTCCGTACAACACGTACGAAGACATCGACGCGTTGGTGGCTGCGCTTCACCGGTTGCAGGCTGGCCGATGAAGCACGTCACGCCGCGTGAAGCCGAGGCGTTGCTGGCCGCGGGCGGCGTCGAGTTGATCGACGTGCGTGAGCCGCGCGAGTGGGCGACCGGTCACCTGCCCGGCGCGCGGCACGTTCCGCTCGATACGCTGCGGCTCCACCCGGCCGAGAAGCTCCCGAAGGATCGCCCGGTGATGTTCGTCTGTGCGAAAGGCGGGCGCAGTCAGACCGCTGCCGGGCTCGCTGATCAGCTCGGCCTGCCGCAGGTCTACACCATCGACGGTGGCACCGAAGAGTGGGCCCGCCTGGGGCTGCCCATCGAAGTGCCGCCCCGTGCGCCGGTCGCCCCCGTGGTGACGGAGCAGGCCCCCGCCGACATGGACGCCGTGATGCCCGAGCTCGACGCGGTCATCGGCGCCAACCTGCGCGAGCTGCGCACCCAGCGCAGTCTTTCGCTCGACGCGACCGCCCGGCTCACCGGCTTGAGCCGCGCGATGCTGGGGCAGATCGAGCTCGGCACCAACACGCCGAGCGTGGGCGTGGTGTGGAAGATCGCCCGCGCCTTCGAGGTGCCCTTCGCCGCGCTGCTGGCTGCGCACACCAAGGTCACCACCGCGGTGCTCCGCAGCGACAAAGCCAAGCGGCTGATCAGCGCCGACGGCCGCTTCTCGTCACGCGCGCTGTTTCCTTTCGGTGAAGCCAACAACGTGGAGTTCTACGAGCTCTGGCTCAAGGGCCACGGCCGGGAAGAAGCCGAAGCGCACCAGCCGGGCACCCGGGAAAACCTGGTGGTCACCTCGGGCAAGCTGGTGGTCGAGTTCAGCGGCACGCGGCACGAGCTGGCCAAGGGTGACGCCATCGTGTTCGGCGCCGATGTGCCGCACGTGTACTTGAACCCCGCCAGCGAAGACTGCTGGATGCACCTGGTGATGACGTACAGCCATGGCTGACGCGCGGTACGTCTTCCCAGCCGCGGTCGAAGGCATGCTCAAGGGCCTGGGCCCTCGCGCGACGCCCGAGTTCAAGGCGCACCTCAAGGCGAAGGGCCTCGATGTCGAGCACGTGCCCCCCGCCATCCCGATGGCCGTGTGGACTCCGTACCTGCGCGCCGCGGCCACCTTCTGCTGGCCCGAGGTCGCGGAAGAAGAGGCGATGCGCCTGCTCGCGTTGCACTTCATTCGCGGGTGGCAGAACACCACCATGGGCTCGGCGATGTCCGTGATGCTGCGGCTGCTGGGCCCTGCACGCACGCTCACCCGGCTCGACCGGGCGTTCCGCACTTCCGACAACTTCACCCGGGCCACCACCGAGCTGGTCGGTGCCAACGAGGCGCTGGTCACCATCAACGAGGTGCAGGGTTCTCCGAATTATTGGGTGGGCATTCTCCAGGGTGGGCTCGAGGTGCTGGGCCGCACGGGGGAAGTCACGGTGCACGCCGTCAAGCTGCCGAGCGCCACGGTGCGGGTGATCTGGGCTGACTGATGCGGGCAAGTGTGGTGGCTTCCGCGCACCATGAAAAACGCGCTGCTGCTCTCGTTGCTTCTCCCGTTGTCTGCTTCGGCTGCGGCGTACGAGCTGGCCGACTTGAAGGCCCTCGACAAGGATCAGTCGTGGCGCGAGTTGGTGGAGCACCTCAACGACATCGTGCCCTCGAAGCGTGACGCCGAGTGGAAGGCCATCGCCGAACGAGCCTGCACCGGCGTGCTCGACCCCTCAGAGCTGAAGGACCCCGCGAGCTCGCAACGCACGCTCGATCAAATCGACGAGCTGATGAAGCGCTACGGCTGGCTGAAAGACTCGAAGACCTTCATGGGCAAACGCGCCGACGTGGGGTTCAAGGCGTTCGGTTGGACGTTCCAGAACTACCGGCACTCCAGCGGTGATGATCAGTGGATGGACCGGCTCAAGACGTTCGTCGCGGCGGATTCGCTCACGGCCGACCTGAACCTGCGGGCGATCAAGCTGGTGAACAGCCGCCTGGTGGCGGTGGTCTCGTTTCCGTTCGTGAAGTCCGCGCTGGCGAAGGGTGGCAAGGCCGCGTGCAAGGACGCCGAGGTGCAGCAGACGATTCTGGGGGCGCTCGCCGAGGGCTCGTGGACGGCGGAGGCGAACGAGGCCGCTGGCACCTGTTGGGATGAGTTCAAGCCGGTGATTTCTGCGGAGGTGCTCAAGGAGGGGACCACTCGTACGGCTGCGTTGAAGCTGTGTCCGACGTTGGTGGAGAAGAAGGCGCTCAGCACGGAACAGCTCAAGAAGGCCTGCAGCTTCAACTAGTGGCCCCTCACCCCAACCCTCTCCCCTCTCGAGGGGAGAGGGAGTGAACTGACTTTCGAGTTCAGTTGGAGCTACCATCGGCTTCGCCGCGTCCCCACCTGCCCCCGGTCCCCTGATGCGCCCCAGCTCCTGGCTGAACCTCGCGATGACGCTCGCTGTCGTCGCGTCACTCCCTGCTTGTAATTGCCAGCGCCGAGATCCGGCGATCGAAACGCCGATCGCAGAGCTGCAGGGCTGCGAAGAAAACGAGCGGTGCGAGACGGGGCTGTGTGACTCCGCCAACGGCAACCCGCGCGTGTGTCTGCGCACCTGCACCCAGGGTTGCCGCGGCTCCGACATCTGCACCCGGCTGGAGAGCGGCAGCTACGCCTGCGTTCCCGAGAAGGCCGGCCTCTGCAAGACCTGCCAGACCGACTCCGATTGTCCCCAGGCGGCCGACAAGTGCCTCCTCCTCGGAGACACCCGCTACTGCGGCCGCGACTGCAGCTTCGACGACGCCTGCCCGCCCTCCTTCCGCTGCGGAGAAGCCACCACCGTCGACGGCGCGCTCGCCCCCAAACAGTGCCAGCCCACCTCGGGCACCTGCGAGTGCATCGCGGCCACCGCCGGCCAGCAGGTGCCTTGCGAAGTGACCAACGCTTCGGGCACCTGCTCGGGCATCAGCGTGTGCCGGCCGCCGGTCGGCTACGACGTCTGCTCCGCGCGTACGCCCACCGGCGAGGTGTGCAACGGCATCGACGACGACTGCAACGGCATGACCGACGAGAACCTCGGCGACGCCACCTGCGGCACCGGTGACTGCGTACGTTCGGTGGCGGCCTGCGCCAACGGCACCACCCAGGTCTGCACGCCCGGCATGCCCAACGCCGAGACCTGCAACAACCGCGACGACAACTGCAACGGCACGGTGGACGACGGCTTCAACACCCAGACCGACGTGGTGAACTGCGGCACCTGCGACACCGTGTGCGTGCTGACCAACGCCGTGCCGAAGTGTGAACTGGGCGCCTGTGGCGTGGAGCGTTGCGTGGCCGGCTGGAGCGATCTCGACCGCGTCGCTGCCAACGGCTGCGAGTACCCCTGCGTGTCCGACGGCGGCATGGAGATCTGCGACGGCCTCGACAACGACTGCGACGGCACGGTCGACGACGGGTTCGATCTGATCAACGACCCCAGCAACTGCGGCCAGTGCAACCTCATCTGCTCGGTCACCGGCACCACCGTGTCGACCTACGCGTGCGTGGCGAGGGTGTGCGGCATCGGCAGCTGCGTGCCGGGCCGGGGCAACTGCAACCAGCAGTACGGCGACGGCTGCGAAGTCGATCTCGCCACCGAAGTGACTCACTGCGGCGCCTGCGGGCAGGCCTGCACCACGGCCAACGCCACTCCGGCATGCGACGGCGGCATGTGCGGCATCGCCAGCTGCAACACCGGCTTTGGCAACTGCAACGGACAGGTGGGCGACGGTTGTGAAGTGAACACCCAGACGGCGCTGGCGAACTGCGGCGTGTGCGGCAACGTCTGCAACGCGGCCAACGCCAACAACACCTGCGTCAACGGCACCTGCGGCTTCACCTGCGCGGCCAACTGGTGGGACGCGGACGGCCTCGCTTCCAACGGCTGCGAGTACGCCTGCATCCGCACCGCGGGCGGCGTGGAGCAGTGCGACAACATCGACAACGACTGCGACAACCGCGTCGACGAAGACTTCGACCTCACCTCGAACGGCTCGCACTGCGGCCAGTGCAACCGCGCCTGCAGCGCACCGTTCGCCACCACCACCTGCTCCTCGTCGGCCTGCGCGGTCACCGCGTGCGACACCAGCCGGGCCAACTGCAACAACGCCTACGTCGACGGCTGTGAAGTGAACACCGGCACCGACCTCGCCAACTGCGGCGGCTGCAACAACACCTGCGCCACGGCCAACGCCACGCCCCGCTGCCAGGCCGGCAGCTGCGGCATCCAGAGCTGCAACCCGGGCTTCGACAACTGCAACAACCAGGTGAGCGACGGCTGCGAGGTGAACACCAACACCAGCCTCACCAACTGCGGCGCCTGCAACAACACCTGCTCAGCGGCCAACGGCACGCCGAGCTGCGTCGGCGGCACCTGTGGCGTGCTCTCGTGCAATCCCAGCTTCGCCAACTGCAACAACCAGGCGTCCGACGGTTGCGAAGTGAACACCGGCACGAGCCTCAACAACTGCGGCGCGTGCAACGTGGCCTGCGCCACTGCGAACGGCACGCCCAGCTGCAGCGCGGGTGCGTGCGGCATCTCGAGCTGCAACCCGGGCTTCACCAACTGCAACGGCACGGTGGCCGACGGGTGTGAGGTGAACACCGGCGGCAGCGACCTCGCCAACTGCGGCGGCTGCGGCACGGTGTGCTCCACGGCCAACGCCACGCCCCAATGCACCACCGGCAGCTGCGGTATTTCCAGCTGCAACCTGGGCTTCGCGAACTGCAACAGTCAGGCGAACGACGGTTGTGAAATCAACATCACCAACAACCTCGCCAACTGCGGCGGCTGCGGTGTGCAGTGTGCTCCGGCGAACGCGGCTCCGGTCTGCGCGGCGGGCACGTGCAGCATCGGGGCGTGTCAGGCCGGGTGGGTGAACTTGAACGGGCTGGTGGCCGACGGGTGTGAATACGCGTGCGTGCCCAGCAACGGCGGCCTCGAGGCGTGTGACGGCCTCGACAACAACTGCAACGGCAGCATCGACGAGGGCTTCACCCTGGCCACCGACGTAAACAACTGCGGCGGCTGCGGCACGGTGTGCAGTGCGCCCAACGTGACGGTGCCCCGCTGCGTGACCGGCTCGTGTGGGGTGCTGCAGTGCGCCACCGGCTTTGCCAACTGCAACGGCGGCTTCTCCGACGGCTGTGAAGTGAACACCACCAACAGCCTCGCCCACTGCGGCGCCTGCGCGAACGCCTGCAATCTGCCGAACGCCAACCCGGTGTGCACCGCGAGCACCTGCCAGGTGGACAGCTGCATCGGCACCAACCGTAACTGCAACTCGTTGCCGGTCGACGGGTGTGAAGTCGACATCGCCACCAACGTGAACAACTGCGGCGGCTGTGGAACGCAGTGCTCCACGCCCGACGCGGTCAACACCTGCACCAGCGGCAGTTGCGGCTACACCTGCCCCGCGAACCGGTGGGACAACGACGGCAACACGGCCAACGGCTGCGAGTACGTCTGCACTTTCCTCTCTTCGACCGACGAGCCCGACCTGAACCTGGTCGACGCGAACTGCGACGGCATCGACGGAGAGCTCGGCAACTCGGTCTTCGTGGCGCCCTTCGCTTCGGGCGGCAACGACTCGAACCCGGGCACGCGCACCGCGCCCAAGGCCACCATCAGCGCGGGCGTGTCCACCGCGACCACCAGCGGCAAACGTGACGTGCTGGTGGCGCAAGGCACGTACCTCGAGCAGGTGCTCATCAACACGCCGAACAAGGGCGTGTTCGGCGGCTACACCGTGGGCACCTGGGCGCGCAGCCTGGCGACTTCGGTGACGGTGACGGGCGTGAACACGCCGCTGCGCATCAGCAACGCCAACAACACCGTGGTGCAGGCGATCAACTTCATCGGGGCCAATGCCGTGGGCGTCTCCCAGCCGGCCTACGCGGGGCTGGTGACCAACTCGAACTCGGTGCGCCTGGAGCGGCTGACGCTGCAGGCCGGCAACGGGAGCGCGGGCACTTCAGGTGGCGCCGGCAGCAACGGGGCTTCTGGCCTGGCGGGCGGCCGCGGCAACCCGGGCTGCGAAGAGTCGGGCGGTTTGTGCGCCGGTTGTTCTGCACCCGCGGTGGGCGCAGGCGGCTTCAGCTCGTGTGGGCGCACCGGCGGCAACGGCGGCGCGGCAGGCCGCTCGAACGTCGCCGGAAGCCCCGGGCAGCCCGGCGTGGTGGGCACCGCCGGAGGGCCCGGCACGCCGCACAGTGGCGGCGATTGGAACACGCCCCTGGTGTACTGGGGCAGCAACGGCACCAGCGGCGGCGCTGGCAGCAACGGGAGCAGCGGGCTCGACTTCGGAACCTTGAGCGCGATCGGCTACACGGTCGCCGCCACCAGCCCCGGCGCCAGCGGCGCTCACGGCAACGGAGGTGGTGGTGGTGGCGGCGGTGGTGGCGGCGACAGCGGCTGCGACAGCTACGGCGGCTCGGGGAGCGGCGGCGGTGGTGGTGGTTGCCTGGGCACCGGCGGCGCCAACGGCACCAGCGGTGGCGGCTCGTTCGGGCTGATGCTCTGGGCCTCGACGGCGCAAGCCACCAACTGCACGGTGACCTCGGCCACCGGTGGCAACGGCGGCAACGGCGGCGCAGGCGGCGCGGGCGGCTCGGGCGGCACGGGTGGACCGCGAAATGCCTACGGTGGTGGCGGCGAGCAGGACGACGGCTCGAACGGTGGGCCCGGCGGCAACGGCGGCAATGGTGGCAGCGGCGGTGCCGGTGGTGCAGGTGGCGGCGGTCCCAGCGTGGGCGTGGTGCGCGGTGGTGGCTCCGTGTGGAGCGCCACGGGCTCGTCCGTCACCGCGGGCAGCGGGGGCTTCGGTGGGTTCTCGAACGCGGGCAGCGGGCAGATGGGGTTGGTGACGACGGTGTACTGACCTTCGGCCCTCACCCCGACCCTCTCCCGAAGGGAGAGGGAGTTCCTGTTAAGAAGCAGCGGTGATGTTCCGGCCCCTCTTCGTCCTGCTGTTGCTGGTGTTGACCGCTTGTCCCCCGCGGGCCCGCTACCGGGTTCCCGCGCGGATGCGGCCGGTGAGCAGCGCCACCAAAGCCAACATCGGGTTGCCCGGCGCCGACGCCAAACCGCCCGAGGCGCTGCGCATGCACGTCATCGACATCGGCCAGGGCGCGGCCACCTTGTTCGAGTTCCCCTGCGCGGCGGTGCTGGTGGACACCGGCGGCGAGAGCACCTCGGACTTCGACTCCATTCGCAAGCTCAAGGAGTACCTGGAGGCCTTCTTCGCCCGCAGGGCCGATCTCAACCGCACTCTCGCCGCGGTGTTCATCACCCACCCGCACATCGACCACACCCGCGGGTTGCCGCTGGTGATGAAGGACTTCACCGTGGGTCAGTTGATCACCAACGGCCAGGCCCGCGGCGTCGACGGCCTGGTGCTCGAATCGGGCGGCGAGACACAAGAGCTCGCGGAGCAAGCGATGAAGAAGAAGGGCGCGCTGCGCACCGTGGCCCGCGCTGAAGTCGAAGCGGGCAAAGGCGTGACCGACGCGCAGATCGACCCGGTGAGCTGCGGCGAGGTCGACCCGGTGATCACCGTGTTCTGGGGCGGGCTCAAGCAGAACACCGAAGGCTGGGAGAACAAGGTGTTCTCCAACGCGAACAACCACAGCCTGGTGATCAAGATCGACGTGGGCGGCCACCCGGTGCTGGTGACCGGTGACCTGGAGACCGAAGCGATTCATTCCCTGCTGGCGGCCCACGGCACCACGCTCAACAGCGACGTCTTCATCGTCGGCCACCACGGCTCAGCCAACGGCACCACCATGGGCCTGATGAAGACGCTCACGCCCTGCATGGCGGTGTTGTCGATGGGCTCGATGACCCGCGAAGAAGATTGGACCGCCTGGGCTTACGGCCACCCGCGGAAGACGGCGGTGCAGACGGTGACCGCGGGCCTGGGCTGCAGCCGGCCTCCGCGAGACGTGCAGGTCGCGCTCGGGCAACGCCGCTTCGAGGGCTACACGGTGCAGACCGCGCTCTACGGCACCGGCTGGGAAGGCACCATCGTGCTCGAGGAGAGCGCGCACGGCACCTGGAAGGCCTTCACCGAACGGTGAACGGGTTGAGCTGGCCAAAGGCGTGAAGACCCAGTTCGCCGCAGCGCGACGCCCCGAAGGGCGCACCGGATGACGGTGGTGGTCTCGATGACTTCATCCTCACGCCTGGTTCTTCTGGCTCGAGAGCGCGCCGTTCATCTTGGCGACCTCGGCGTCACCGCTGACGGAGCGCTGAACCTTCACTGGGCACCATCAGCGCGCGCAGCAGCGCCGCCGGGTCTGCCTTCGTCTCCAGCAACGACGTCTCGAGGGCGCCGGCCGCCTCGACATCTGCGGCCTTCCCGCTGCGCGCGGCCCGCACCAACGCGTACTGCAGCTTCTCGAGGGGCTCGGTGGCCGCGGCGGCCTGAGGGTCGAACTCGGATGCCGCCAGCGCCGGCGCCGCGAGCACTGCTTCGGCCAGCAACCGCGCGCACTCAGATGTGAGCGCCGCGTCGAGCTCGGCCGGCGTCGGCACCGGGTCGCTGCGCCCCGCGAGGCCGACTTTGGAGTTGGCCGTTGAGGTGATGGCGGCGCGCTGCACCTTCGCGACACCCGTCACCTGGGCGGGCGCCGTCGCGAGCTGACTCTCCAGGGTGATGCTGAGCGGCGCCGACACCGTCACCACCGTCTTCTGGCCCGAGTAGGGGTACACCGACACCACGTCGCTGCGAACGGTGGGCTTCTCCTGGGCGAGATCGCGGCGATCGTGGGCCGCCTTCTCTTCTTCGCGCCGCGCGTTGTCTTGCGCCGAGATGCGGGGCTTGCACGGCCCGCTGCCCGTGCAACGAATCTCGGTGATTTTGCGACGCCAGTAGGCCGCTTCTTTGTCGTGGTAGGCGAGGTCCTTCTTGAGTGTCTCGAGGCGGGGGTTGGGCACTTCTTTCGTGGCCGAGACGTAGCGGTGCTCGAAGGAGACGAGCTCCTGGGCCCTGTCGGTGGTGAAGGCGCCCACGCCGAGCTGCACTTTCACGGTGGCGGTTGAAGGCGTGTCGACGAGCCGCACGGTGGGCCTGCTCGAGATCGCCGCAGCGCTGCGCACCTGGGCCACCATCGTCGCTGATGCACCGCCTGTGGCAGCCGGCACCAGCGCCACCGGTACGGCGACCTGCGCGCGCGCCAGCGGCCCGAGCCGAGCCACCGCCTCGTCGCGGCGCGTCTTCATTGCCTTGTCGACAGGAGCGACCGCGAGCCACGCCGCCAGCGCCGCGACCGGCCAGCCCTTGCCCTCAGCCAGCGTGGCCGCGTCGATGCGCCGGGTCTGCCGCGCCAGCGCTTCTGCGGCGACTCGGTCGAGCTCGCTGAGCCGCGCGGTCAGCTTCGCGCGCAGCGCGGGCAGCTCCTCTTTGGCGGGAATGGGAGTCTTGGTGTCTTTGCGGCCATGACCCATCTGCTGCTCGAGCGGCAGCGACAGCACCAGGTCGATGCGGGCGACGAGGCGGGTCAGCCGTTCATGCTCGGGCTCGCTGCCCTCCGAGCGTTCGAAGGCAAACAGGCCCGCGTGAAGGCAGTCTTCGTAGGCGTCATCGACCTGCGTGCCGTAGTGGCTCGTGCCCTTCCCTCCGACGTTCATGACGGGGAGCTTCTCGCGCGCAGCGTTGAGACCCGAAATCCAGGCCTCGCAATCCTTCTTCTCTCGCGCCGTCTTGACGCTTTCTCCCAACACCTTTCGGGTCGCGTCGGCCTGTTGCCGGTCGGTGCCCATCACCATGATGTATTGCAGACAGCCCGACGACAGCAGGGCCACGAGAACGAAGGCCGACTTCTGAATCAGTTTCATGGCGGCGCACGGTAGGCACCCTGCGCCGCCGGCACATCTCAGCGAAACCTCTGCGGCCCTCCGCCAGACGAGCGTGCGCTCCCGCGAAGATTCACGCTTCAGATGGGCATGAAGATCTTCAGGCCCTGACGGCCACCCTCTGCGGCCAGGGTGTTGCCTTCGATGAAGTCAGACGCAGAGCTGCGGCCGTCGCCCAGGGTGACCGCGGTGTGGCCATAGATGCTGCCCGCGCGCGTCGAGGTCTTTTCCCAGGTGAGGATGAGGCCGGGGATCCGCAGCGCTTCAGCCAGCGAGATGTTCACCTGGCGGAACTTGTCGCGCGGCAGGTTGTTGTCGATGTCGTTGCCGTTGCCCCACACGGTGAAGCCATAGACCGCCCGAATCGCGCGGCTCACGCCCGTGGCGCACAGCCCCTGCGAGTTGTAGCCGCCCATGCTCAGCGCCACGTTGCGCGCGGCATCGGCCAGTGACTGCTTGCCCGTGACGCCGCCGTTGGTGACCGGGCCCACCGAGCCGCCGCCATTCAGACGAGCCCAGGTCTGCGGCCCCACCACGCCATCCACCGTCAGCCCGTTCGCGCGCTGAAAGGCGATGACCGCGTTGCGGGTGCGCGGGCCGAACTCACCGTCGACCGCGATGCCCAGGCCCCTGGCCACCAGCTTGTTCTGCAGGTCACGCACCGCCGCGCCGCTCGAGCCCTGCTTCAAGGTGGGCATCGGCGCCGCGCGCAACGCACCCCAGGTCTGCGGCCCCACGACGCCGTCGACCGTCAGACCCCGCGCGCGCTGAAAGGCGAGCACCGCGTTCTTCGTCTGCGGGCCGAACTGGCCGTCGACCGAGATGTTGTGACCCGCAGCGCGCAGGGCATTCTGCAGGTCGCGCACCGAACCGCCGCTCGAGCCCACCTTGAGCGTGGGTGAAGAGCCAGACGTCGCAGCAAGAGAAACCGAACCAACGGAGGACACGGAGGGCATGGTGAAACTCCTTTTCAAGGGAGTTCTCGAACCTCGCTCGCCAGAGATTTCACCTACGAACGTAAACGACGCTGCACACTGGCACTCCGCTGCTCCAAGTTGTTCCCCCTCTCCCTGCGCCGCAGCGGGGTGAGGGGCCGTCCGGGCAACGGAGGTGGGCCCCTCACCCGGTCCTTCGGACCGACCTCTCCCCGCTTCGCAAGGAGAGGTTTTCTCAAGGAGGAAGCGAGCCGGGCATCGCTTTGCGCGCGCCTTCACGCAGCGCACTGAACACCGTCGACTCCAGGTTGCTGATCAACCGCTTGGTGTGATCCGCATCGCCATCGAGCAGCATCACGCTGTCTTCGTTCTTCGCGTTGACCACGAAACCACCCAGCAACGCGCCGTCACTCAAGTCGAAGGCCAGCACCTCGGCCTGATACCGGCCGCTGACGAACTTCTTCGTCTCCAGTGACAGCTGCGGCGGTGTGAACTCGATGAGCCGAATCACCAGCACGTACTTCAGCCGCTCGCAGTCGGTGAGATACGACGCCACCACGCTGGGCACCGGCCGGGTGAAGGTGTCGCCGAAGTAGCTCTGCTTGCCGAGCAACGAGCCGCACTGCAGCAGCGGCGCGGAGTCGAGGGTGCGCAGGTGCACCGCCTTCGCTTCACCGGGTTTGGGCACGTCCTCCGCGTAGATGAACATCGCGTTCGACTCGGCCTTGCCCGACTGCTCCAGCACGAGGGGCGCGCTCTTCATCTTCGGGGCGGTGCCGGGCTCGACGGCGGCGACGCGCGGTTGCAGCGCCTGAATGCGGGCGAAGTTCTTCTCCACTCCGGAGCGGTGCCTGGCGATGACGTCGGGCACCGACTCGCAGCCCCACAACAACCACGGCAGCAGGAGCAGGCGCCTCATCACCTGCTGACCTTACGTCGAATTGAAGGAGGGCCGCATCAGACTGATGGCGCACCGCGAAGCCGACTGAGCGGATCCACTCGGAGCGGCCTGCGGCCCGAAGGGTGCACAAGGCAGGCGCATGACAAACACCAACATGCTCATCCTCCTGGTCCTCCTGGTTCTCGTCTTCGGCGGAGGTGGTGGCTACTACTGGAACCGCCGCCGCTAGAGCACGAAGGAGGCCCGTGGCATGACGTCGCCATGGCCCGACCTGATCCGCACTCCGTGACCGATGACGCGCAGCCGACCACTCGCCACCTGGAGTGGGACGCCGCAGTGGATTTCGCCAGCAAGCGCCTGACCGCCACGGCCACGCTGCACTTCAAAGAAGCGACGACGAGCGCCACGCCGTTCGATCTCGATGCGCGTGCGCTGGAGATCGACGCCGTGACGGATCTCTCCGGGGCCGCCTTGAAGTGGGAGGCGTTGCCCATCGATCCGATCCTCGGCTCGCCGCTTCGCCTGCACGTGCCTGCCGGTGCGCTGGGCGTTCGCCTCACCTACCGCACCGGGCCCGATGCGTCGGCGTTGCAGTGGCTCGAGCCGTCGCAGACGCACGGTGGAAAGCAGCCGTATCTCTTCAGCCAGTGCCAGGCGATCCACGCGCGCTCGCTCATCCCCTGCCAGGACACGCCTGCGCGCCGGATCTCCTACCGGGCGTCGATGTCGGTGCCTTCGGGTCTGGTCGCGGTGATGGCTGCGGCGCCCGTTGGCAGCGAGACGAAAGCAGACCGCACCACCTTCCACTTCGAGATGCCGCAGGTGATTCCGCCGTACCTGCTGGCGTTCGCGGTGGGCGAATTGGCAAGCAAGGATCTCTCGCCGCGTTCGCGGGTGTGGAGCGAGCCGGGTCTGCTCGAGGCCGCGGCCTGGGAGTTCGCCGACGTGGAGCGCCACCTCACCGCGGCCGAGTCACTCTTCGGCGCCTACGACTGGGAGCGGTTCGACCTGCTGGTGATGCCGCCCTCCTTCCCTTACGGCGGCATGGAGAACCCGCGCCTCACCTTCCTCACCCCCACGCTGCTCGCAGGCGATCGCAGCATGGTGAACGTGGTGGCGCACGAGCTGGCTCACTCGTGGACGGGCAACCTGGTCACCAACGTGAACGCGGAACACTTCTGGCTCAACGAGGGCTTCACCGTCTTCGCAGAGCGGCGCATTCTGGAAGCGTTGGAAGGCCGCGAGGTCTCCGAAATGCACGCGGCGCTGGGGCGGAATGATCTCGACGACTCGGTGGCGCGTTTCGAAAACGCGCGCACGCCAGAGCTGACGAAGCTGCGCACCGACCTGACCGGCATCGACCCCGACGAGGCGTTCAGCGTGGTGCCGTATGAGAAGGGCTACCTGTTGCTGCGCGCGCTGGAAACGGCGGTGGGGCGGGAGAAGTTCGATGGGCTGCTCAAGTCGTGGCTCACCACGCACCGGTTCGGCTCGGTGAACACGGATGACTTCATCTCGCACTTCGAAAAGTCAGCGCCGGGGTTGCTGGCGAAGGTGAACGCGCTGCAGTGGATCGATTCGCCGGGTGTGCCTTCGGATGCACCGCGTGCGACGTCGGCGCGGCTCGACGCAGTGAAGGCGATGGCGGGCAAGGTGCCCGAGGTGGACGAGGTCGCGAAGTGGAGCGCCATCGAGTGGCAGCTCTTCCTCGAGTGGAGCCCGCGCACGTTGAGCGCAGCGCAGCTGGCGACGCTCGATTCGCGGTTCCACTTCTCCACGGCGAAGAACACCGAGGTGCACGTGGCGTGGTTGTTGTTGTCGTTGCAGTGCGGCTCGCACGTGGTGCTGCCGCAGGTGGAGGCGTTCCTCGGGCGTGTGGGGCGCATGAAGTATCTGAAGCCCTTGTTCGCGGCACTGCATGCACAGCCTTCGACTTCAAAACTGGCGAAGCAGCTCTTCGAGAAGAACAACACCCGCCTGCACCCGATCGCGCGCCAGGTGATCAGCAACATGCTGGGCAAGTAGTGCTCCCTCTCCCTTCGGGCCCTTCGGGAGAGGGTTGGGGTGAGGGGCGCGTCACGAAATCGCACAAACGCTGCGAACGTGATTGTGTTCTGAAGCTGGCGGTCGGGAAACAGGGGGGGCGCACTCGTGAAAACAAAGAATGCATCACTGATCGTGGGTTTGTTGGCAGTTGCTTCGTCGTGCACTGAATGCTCGTTGGCCAAGCAAGAGCCGAAGGCGACTCCAAAGCCGAGTGCCGTCGAGATCGGGCTATCCGTCAACAACGCCACGACGGCCACCCTCTTCGCGGGTTGGCCACTCGTCTTGAGGCTGAACGGAGCTTGGATGCGTGACGACGGCGACGCGGTCGCGCTTCTGGCGAGCGACCTCGAACTCAACGTCGTGAGTGCGGCAGGCGCTCCGCAGCAATGGCCGCTCCAACGCGAGAAAATTCCCGACACGCGAACCTGGGGGCCGAACGACGGTGTGCTCCAAGTGCTTTGGACCGTCGACGCCGAGTCCGCGAGTGCACTCACCGTTGGTCGCTACTCGGTCAAGGCGAAGTGGGCGGGGATTGAGTCGGATCCCCTCGAGCTGCAGTTGGTCGAGCCTCCCTCCGGCTTGTCCCTCGAAGAGCGGCTTGCCTTTGCGGAACTCGGCTCGCAAGTCGCCATGGCACGCGGGGACCCAGCGCGGGCGGCCGAGATCTCCGCGAACGCACTGCAAGACAGCCCCAACGATCCCCGAATGTTGACTCGGCGCGCACTCGCCTTTGAAGCGCAGGGAGAATACCGGCTAGCGCGCGACGCCATTCGGCAGGCGCTGTTGGCGGAAGGCTCAGCTCCAGAAGGGAACGAGCCCAGCTATCTGTTCCATCTGGCAGCTCGGATCGAGGCACGCATTCAGAAGGATGGTGGACGATGAATGCCAATGCCTTCTTTGGCGCTCTGGTCCTCCTCATCGCTGGCGACGTGCGTGCGCAGAATCCCCAATTCGCGGACGTCCTGAAATGGAAGGGCGTCGTCTCTGGCACCGGCAAAGTTGCAGTCGACGACATGCCGATTCTCCCGACGGGAATCACGACTGTCATCGACTACGCAGCAAGCTTCTCAGCCAACATCGAAGTTGAACGCGTGCAGGCAGACCCACCGAAGTGGGAAGGCCGGATCGTCGGTTCGACCGTAACAGTCCATTACGCGGAGCGGCTGACGAGCGGAACTTGCACCGTGGAAGTCGTCGCGAACGCCAGTGGGCCCTTGGATGTGCCATTGGCCGGTCGCGCTGAGGCGGTGTTGGATTTCGCCGGGAGTCGCGGGTTCACCTTGAGCCTCAACACACGAGGACGTACGGCGACCGTCACCAACATTACTGTCTGCGGCGACGTGATGCAGACGGACTCGATGGACTCAGCGCTTCTGCTGCCCACGGCGACTCCTGTGATTGCGTTTCCGGCCACGGGGTTGGTGCTGACCGGCACCGCAACGACGAAACAGAGCATCAGCAGTTCCCCGCTTTTCATCGGCGAACGCGACTCTTCATGGGACCTCGCCGTCTCACTCAGCCCTGACTCGAATGAGACGCTGGAGCTGGTCGTCGAAGACAACGAAAATTACCGACAATGGCGGCCGGAGACCAACCGCGATGGCTCCTCGGGTCCGCCGCTCACGCTGACTGCAACGGTCACGTCCTCGACAGGGAAGCAGCCGCAAGTAGGGGTCGTGTCATTCAATTGGGAACTTCTGGGAACCTCGCAAGAGCCTGGGCTTGCGCTGAACTTTCCCATTGATGCAACTGACCAGCGCTACGACCTTGAGCTCGACGCCGACGGGTCAATGTTCGTGCTCAGTGCAAACAAGCAGCGGGTCGAGAGAGCCACATCCAACTTCAGCGACTCCGTTCGTGTTCGGCCTTTCGACTGGGGTGGCTGGGCAGTTCTTGAGGTGACCGCTCACTTGACGGATGGACGTGTTCTGACTGGGCGCATCAAGGGATCAGGCGAGGACAACATTCGAATTCCCAAAAGAGCATCAGACTCATTCATTGCCGACAGATGGAGGAATGACAAGTCGGCACAGGGCGCCGATGGCTCTGATGAAGACTCGATTCCGCAGGGTGATGGGACCCCCGGCGATGGTTTGTCTCTCTACGAGGAGTACCGCGGCTTCTATAACGGTGGCGAACACATCGACGGCACGCCCGACACCAAAGAACTCTTCCTTCGAAACAAGGGCATGTTTGCCACCCTCGGAGGAATTGCCGTGGCTTCGCGAGCTTCAGGACTGATCATCCACCACAGGCTCACAGACGCGGAACTTACGGTCGAGCGGGTCATCAACGGAAACCACCGTTCAGGTCCTCACGTCACGGCGCAACACGCGGTGATTCTGGAGATCAAACTTGGTGAGCGCGGCGGAAAGGCGTGGGGCGGCGAAAGCAATCCCAAGGACATTGAACGGCTTACCTTGGACGATCGATGGGCCAGCTTGGATCCTGATAGTTTCGCGGATACCGTCGCGCACGAAATTTTCCATGCGGTCAATGTTAGCCACCACGGAGACAAGGACTACGAAGCAATCTGGAGTAGCAGTACCGAGAGCTTTCTAGAAACACGCGGCGTGGTTTCGACGCACATACGTCAATGGGCGGAGACATTCGACTATGAATTAACTCCCAATGATGAGCCCGCAACGCGCGTTTGGATTGGCGCAAGGAGCGGGCAGCACTCCGGCGTGGTGAATTGCGTAATGGGATACGAGGTCGCCGAGGCCTCGATCGGCAGCCCCAATTTCCAACTCCGTTACGTGGGCTGGGGCGGCGAGTTTGGTCCTGCCGCAACTCGACTCTGCTCCTCGCCCGTTGGCACTTCGACCAACGATCCCACGCGCATTCCACGTTCACGCTTCGGCGATGCGGCACCCGGTCGGGGAGACTGTCTGCACCAAATCCTCGTGACCGATGCGGTCGTGGCTCCACGTCGCCCCTGACACCGATTCGTCACTGAAGCTCGCTCTCCATCAGCTCCCGGTGGCCGCGGGAGCAGGGCGGAGAGGAGCCCAGGTCGAGAGCATCTGGGCGAGCTCCTGCGCGCGGGTCGGCTTGGGCAGATGATCATCCATACCGGCCGCCAGACAGCGCGCACGATCTTCGGGCATCACGTTGGCAGTCATCGCGATCACCGGAGTGCGTGAAAGACCGCGCGCCGACTCGTGCGCGCGAATGCGCTCCGTCGCCTCGTAACCGTCGAGCTCGGGCATCTGGCAGTCCATGAAGATGACGTCCCAGCGCTCCTTCAAGAACGCGGCGACGGCTTCACCGCCGTCGTTCACCACCACCACCTCACAGCCCCTCTTTTCCAGCATCGCGCGCGCGATGTGCTGGTTGACCGCGTTGTCTTCGGCGAGCAGCACCCTGAGCCGGGGCTGGTCGGCCAGGGGCGGCGGAGTCGGCAAGGCCACCAGCCGGGGACGCGACACCTCGCCGCGAGGGGGCGTGCGGCGGCCTGAAGTGATCAGGGGGACCGTCAGGTCTTCAGCGAGCGGCAGGTCGACTTCGAACCGGGTGCCTTCCCCCACCACGCTGTGCAGGGTGACGCCGCCGCCCATTCCTTCGGCGAGGCGACGGGAGATCGCCAGGCCCAGGCCCGTACCGCCATGGCGACGCGAGGTGGAGACGTCGGACTGAATGAACGGCTGGAAGAGCGCCGACTGCCGCTCGAGGGGAATGCCGGGCCCGGTGTCCACCACCCGGATCACCAGCCGGCCCTCGACTCGATGGAGCTCGAGCCACACATGCCCGGCCGCGGTGAACTTCACGGCGTTGCTGACGAGGTTGGTGATCACCTGCCGCAACCGCGATGGATCGCCCCAGATGAACACCGGCGCGCCCTCCGTGATGTGCACGTCCAACGCCACGGGACGGCCGGAGACCTTGCCGCGGAAGAGCTCCATGCAGTCGGCGAGCAACTGCCTGACGTCGAAGCTGATGCGCTCGAACTCCAGGCGGCCGGCCTCGATCTTCGAGAAGTCGAGGATGTCGTTGAGGATCACCAGCAGGGCCTCTGCCGAGCGATACACGGTGCGCGCGGCGTGGTCCTGCTCGGCATTCAAGTTCATGCCCAGCAACAGCTCGGTCATGCCCAGCACGCCGTTCATGGGCGTCCTGATCTCGTGGCTCATGTTGGCCAGAAATGAACTCTTGGCCATGTTGGCCTGTTCGGCCTGCGCGGCCATCGCCACCGCGAGGCCCGACTGCCGCTCGAGCTGTGCTTCAGTGGCCTTGCGCTCGGTGATGTCGGAGCGAATGGAGACGTACTTCGCGACCCGGCCGTCGGCCAGGAAGAAGGGCGCAATCAACGCATCGACCCAGTACAACGTACCGTTCTTGGCCCGGTTGCAGATTTCGCCTCGCCAGGGGCGGCCGCTGGCCACGGTCTTCCAGACCTCACGCCAGAACTCGCGGGTGTGGGTGCCCGAGCCCAGCACCCGGTGGTCCTTGCCGTAGAGCTCCT
>JANODF010000383.1:0-2089 GCA_031412555.1 Archangium sp.
AAGGCCGCGAACGCCGCGCCCGGTTGGTGACACTCGGCGCATTGCCCACTCGCCTCGGCCGGGATGCCGCGATGACTGAAGGGCTGCTTCTCGCCCGCCGGGTGGCACTGGTAGCAGTCCGCGCTGGTGGGCGCGTAGTCCGGCACCTCCAGGTGCAGGCGGTTGGTCATCGGCAGCGTGTGCTGGTGGCAGCCGACGCACTCGAACTGCGTGAAGCTCGTCGCGCTCGCGGGGTGACATGACGCACAGCCGATCGTCCCGTCGACCGCGACCGTTTTTCCGAACGCGTGCGCCGTTCCCGCGGCCAGGGGAAACCAGCGGTGGTTGGTGGGGCTCACCGGAGGCGGCAGCTCAGTGCCTTCACCGGGCGGACAGGCGGCCAGTACAGCCAGCCAGCCGGCGAAGAGCGCGCGTCGCAAAGTCGTTCTCATGGGAGCCCTGAAGCTCTGGACCCGGGCCAGCGCACAGCGGCCACCGAAAATTTTGCGCACACGGTACCGACGATTTCCTGTGGCCGTTCGAGATCTGGCCGGGTCCGCGCGGGGAACCGGAATTTTTTGATGAGTCTCGATCTCCTCTTGTTGGGTGGGCTGCTCGCGGTCGGCGGGTTGCTCGCGTTCTTCACCACCCGGCGTCGCGCGATCCGGGAAGCCGCGGACACGCACACCCTCGCCCAGGCGCATCGGGAGGGCCGCGCCGAGGCGATGACCCTTCACCCGCTGGTCGATCCCGACGTGTGCATCGGCAGCTTGTCCTGCACGGCGGTCTGCCCCGAAGGCGACATTCTCGGAGTGGTCGCCGGCAAGGCGGCGCTGATCAACCCGTCCGCCTGCATCGGCCACGGCAAGTGTGAGGTGGAGTGCCCCGTCAACGCCATCTCCCTCGTCTTCGGCTCGGCCAAACGCGGCGTCGATCTGCCGCAGACCGACGAGTTCTTCGAGAGCAGCCGGCCCGGCATTCACATCGTGGGCGAGCTGGGCGGCATGGGCCTCATCAAGAACGCCATCACCCAGGGGCTGCAGGTGGCGCGTCACCTCGGCCCGAAGTTGCTCAGCACCCAGTCGCCCGATCTGGACGACGTGGTGGTGGTGGGCGCGGGCCCTTCGGGGCTCGCCACTGCGCTCGGCCTCGCGGAGCAGCAGCTCAACTTCGCCGTGCTCGAGCAGGAGACCCTCGGCGGCACCATCGCGCACTACCCGCGGCAGAAGGTGGTGATGACCGAGCGCATCGAGCTGCCCTTCTTCGGAAAGTTCGGCGCGCCCCTCATCTCCAAAGAACAACTGCTGGAGAGCTGGCAGCAGGCGCTCGCCCGCGCGCAGATTCAGATCAACACCGGCACCAAGGTGGAGAAGATCGAAGGCGTCGACGGCGACTTCACCGTGCACACGAGCAAAGGCCCCGTGCGCACCCGCAAGGTGGTGCTGGCCATCGGCCGCCGCGGCAGCCCCCGCAAGATGGGTGTGCCCGGCGAACACCTGCCCAAGGTGGCCTACCGGCTGATCGACGCACAACAATACGAAGGCGCGCGCGTGTTGGTGGTGGGCGGCGGTGATGCGGCGCTCGAAGCGGCCATTCAGATCGCCGACGAGACCGACGCCGAGGTGGCGCTCTCCTACCGCCAGCCCGAGTTCGGCAAGGCGCGCGAGGCCAACAAACGCCGCTTCAAGGCGCTGGTGGAGCAGGGGCGGGTATTCGCCTTCATGTCTTCCACCGTGAAGGAGATCGGCACCGAGTCGGTCACCCTCGACGACAAGGGACAGCTGCTCGCGCTCCCCAACGACTTCGTCATCGCCTGCCTGGGCGGCGAGCTGCCGACCGAGTTCTTCACCAAGATGGGCGTGGGCCTCACCACCCTGAAGGGCGAAGCGCTGGGCGCGAAGGCCCGCCGCGGCAGCGCGAAGCAGGAAGCGCAGGAGAAGAGCCACCGCCGCCTGTCCTTCGGCCTGTTCGTGACCGAAGCCCCCATGGGCGTGATCCTGCTGGGGCTGCTGGCGCTGACGCTGGTGCTGTTTCTCTTGTCGACCGCCGCAATGCGGACGCAGTCTCTGATGGAATCGCGCCAGCACCACAAGACACTGGAAGCGCAGCG
>JANODF010000384.1:0-6286 GCA_031412555.1 Archangium sp.
GCCGATACGTTGAGTGAGGCCATCGCCGGCGGTGGTGGGTTTGGGATTGCGAAGATGATCGCCCCGGCCCCTCACCCCGACCCTCTCCCCGGCGGGGAGAGGGAGAACGTCATCACGAGTCAGTTTGGTGAACGCATCGACCCCATCAACGGGAAGCACTCGAATCACACGGGTGTCGACCTGGGTGCTGCGGAAGGCACTCCGATTCCTGCGGCGAAAGACGGGGTCGTCATCTCGGCCGGCGAACGGGGCGGCTACGGAAAGGCGATCGAGGTCGCACACCCCGACGGCACCTCGACGCTCTACGCCCACGCGAGCGGGGTCGCGGTGAACCCGGGCGATCACGTCGACGCAGGCGATGTGCTCGGGTGGGTTGGCCAAACCGGCAGAACCACGGGTCCTCACCTCCATCTCGAGGTGCGAAAGGCGGGTCAATTTCTCGATCCGACGGTGGCCCTTAAGGCTTACCGGCTTCGTGCCGAAGAGAGCGGTGGAGGTTCCCCATGAAAGTCTCAGATACCAGCCCCGCCGTCGTTCCCGCTGCGACCAGCCGCGCCGTGCAGTCCGCTGAGCAGAAAGAAGTGAAGGACCGTGTCTCCGTCTCCACTCCCCAGGGAGAGGCCGCGATCCGCACTGCCATGACCGCGATGGACGCTTCGCGTGCAACTCGCGTGGCCGAAGTCGTCAACGCCGTTCGCAACGGGCAGTACTACCCGTCACCCACCACGATGGCCCAGAAGCTCGTCAGCGAAGCTGAAGTCGAAAGCCAGCTGCGCACGCTTCTGAAGTGACCGCACCAGGACTCCCATGAGCCTCCCGCTCGCACTCGACATCGCGCTCAAGCTCAAGGCGTCCCTCGCCACCGAGGTCGCCCGCTCGCAGGAGTCGCGCGCCGTCCTCAAGACCCTCGACACCCCTGCCCTCCTTTCCCAGGCCGCGTTGCGTGAGGCCTTCAACCAGCACTCGGCCTGGCTCACCTCCGAGCTCGCCAAACACCTCGGCGCCTTCGCGCAGGAGCACGGCCTCACCGACGTGAGCCTCGAACAGATCAGGAAGCTGGTGCCCTTCGAAGGTGAACAGCTCAGCGGTGTCTTCGCCGAAGTGCGCTCGCTCTCCCAGGCCCTCGCCGAGTTGGACGTGGTGAACCAGCAACTCGCCGAGAAGGCCCTCACCGTCGTGCGCGCGTACGTGACGCACCTTGCACCCCGCCCGGCGGCCTACACGCGCCGGGGCCAGCACACCGAGATCGCCAGCGGCACCCACTCGGAGCGGGCATGAGCGGCCTGCTCTCACTGCTTCAGCAGGGCGCCAGCAGCCTGCAGGCCCAGTCGGCCTACAGCTCGACCGTCGCGCACAACCTCTCCAACTCCAACACCGTCGGCTACTCGCGCCAGCGCGCGGAGATCGCCGCCAACTCGCCCGCGGATCGGTTCGGCAACTCCTTCATCGGCAACGGTGCGGTGTTGCAGTCGATCAGCCAGGCGCGTGATCGTTTCCTCGAGGCGCAGATCCCCGGCGCCATCGGCCGCGAGATGGCCTCGGGCACCGAAGCGCAGACCCTGCAGTCGGTCAGCGCGCTCGACCTCGACAACAGCGTCGCGCCTTCGCTCTCTGCGTTCTTCTCGTCGCTTCGTTCGCTCGCGCAGAACCCCGGCAGCGCCAACTACCGCGAGGCTGCGGTCGGTTCGGCCGTGCAGCTCGGCTTGTCGTTCAACCGCTCTTCGCAGGCCATCGAAGGCGCCCGTTCCGGCATCGACCAGAAGATCGAAGGCCGGCTGCCCGAGATCAACGAGGCGCTGCGCCAGGTCGCCAACCTCAACTCGCAGATCCGCCAGGCCCGCGCGAGCGGCGCCCCCAACGATCTGCTCGACGCCCGCACCCGCCTGGGCGATCGCCTCGCGGAGTGGACGGGCGCCAGCCAGGTGCCCAACGCCGACGGCGATCTGAACCTTACCTTCGCCGATGGCACGTCACTGGTCGCCGCCGAAAAGGCAGCGCAGTTCTCCGTGCTGCCCGACGCGAGCAACGGTGGTCACCTCGAGCTGTACCTCAAGAAGCCCGACGGCACGGTCGCCCAGCCCCTCTCCACCAAACCCGGTGGTGAGCTCGGTGGCCTGCTCGCCGCGCGTGATGGCGCGCTGCTCACCTCGAAGAATCAGCTCGACCAGCTCGCCTTCGATCTCTCGGGCCAGCTCAACGCCGCGGCCCAGGCCGGCTTCGGTCTCGATGGCGGCAGCGGGCGGCCTCTCTTCATCACCACCGCGACCGCCACGGGAGCGGCCTCCTCGATGGTGGTCAACCCGGTGCTCACCGCCGACAGCTCACTCTTCCCCGCGGGTTCCACCACCGCTCCGGGCGATTCGGGCGCGGTGCAGGCGATGATCAACGCCGAGTCGGCCGTGCTCTCCAACGGCACCACCGCTTCGGGTTCACTCGCTCGCATCACCGCCCAGTACGGCACCGCCGCCTCACGTGCGCAGAGCATGCACGACGGCGACACCGCGATGCTCAACCACCTCGATCAGATGCGCCAGTCGGCCAGCGGCGTGTCGGTCGATGAAGAACTGGTGAACATGCAGAAGGCCCAGCGCGCCTACGAAGCCGTCACCCGCGTGATCAAGACCGCCGACGAGATGCTCACCACCCTGATGTCGATCAAGCCCTGATCAAGAGGACACATGCGAGTCAGCGACCAGGCCCTCTTCTCTCTCGCCAATCAGCGCATCATGCGCGCGCGCTCCGACGCGACCACGGCGGGCGATCAAGTCTCCTCGGGCAAACGCATCGAACACCCGTGGGACTCGGGCGGCGACGCCGGCATGGCCGTGCGGCACCAGCAGGAGACCGGCCGGCAGAACGGCATCTTCACCGCGGCCAGCATGGCGTCTGAAGAACTGGGCGTGGTCGACGGCGCGATGGATCAAGTCACCACCTCGTTGACCCGCGCCAAAGAGCTCGCGGTGCAGCTGGCCAACGACACCTACAACGCCAACGATCGTGCGGGCGGCGCCGCTGAAGTGCAGCAGCTGCTCTCCGCGGTCGTCTCGCAGCTCAACATGCGCTTCGGCGAGCGCTACCTCTTCGGCGGCATGCAAGACGCCGCGCCTCCCTTCGACGCCGCGGGCAACTACCTGGGCGATGCCAACATCCGCAAAGTGGAGATCGCCCCGGGCGTGCTGCAAGACGCCTCCAGCCGCGCCGACGTGGCCCTCAAAGGCGCGGGCGGCGGGGTCGATGTGCTGCAGTCGCTGCAACGTTTCGTGACCGCGCTCAACACCAACGACGCCACCAACATCCGCGTGGCGGTGCAGGAGCTCGACGACGGCATCATCCAGGTCTCGAAAGAACGCAGCCGGGTCGGCGCGATGATGAACGTGTTCGACGTGGCCTCGAGCATGGCCAAGCAGAACCGCGACGCGGCCACCGACGCACAAGGCCGGCTGGAGGACATCGACATCTTCGAAGCGTCCACCCGTTTCGCCGCGACCCAGCGGGCCCTGGAGGCGAGCATGTCGGCTGCTTCTCAGCAGTTCAGGCTCTCCCTGCTCGACAAGTTGTGATCCGCAGCCGAAGGCTCCCGCGCCCGAAGTACGACGCGGCGCTGCCCACCCTGCGCCGCCGCACCTCGCGGTTGGTGCTGGGCCTCAGCCCGCGCGCGCGCGACTTCGTCAGGCTGGTGCCCTTGTTGCTCGAGGCGCGCTTCCGCAGGCCCTCACTCGACGTCGAGCCACCCGGCGTGGTGCAGCCCCCGCGCAGGCGCCGCTGGGGAAAGTTGTGCGAACGGCTCGAGCTGCCGCCCCCCACTTCTTTCTCGCAGCGCAGGCCGCTCATCGCCAGCGTGCTGCTCTCGCCGCGATCCGGTGGCGGCTTCGATCTGCTGATCGTTCCCGTCGAAGGCCTGGCCGTGATGGAGCAACAACGGGTCACCCAACGCATCACCGCGCTGCAACAACTCGCCGCCCGCCATGCGCCGGAGATCGAGGTGCGCCAGGCGGGCCCCTCCGAGCTCTCGGCTTCGGTCTTTGCGTGGAGCGGGATCGTCGCCGGCGATCTGCCCGCAGTCGCGTCGGCCACCACCTTCGACTGGCACGATGCTTTCTCCCGCGCACCCACGCCCCTGTTGCGCTGCTTGATGTTGCTGGTGCGGCCCGATTCGCCTGCGCCCCTCGAGCTGCTGCGGACCACCCAGGTGCCCAGCACCGGCATGGGCTTCGTGGCCCGCTGGAGCGGCAGCCCGGTGGCCCGCGATCTCACCGCGTTGGAGAACCAGCCCCTCTCGCCCGCCGAGCTCGACGGACTGGCCCGGCAATTCCGCGCGGCGTGCCTCAGGGCGCTGCGCGGCTTTCCGCTGAAGGAGCGCCAGAAGCTGCGCGCGGTGCTGGGGCCTGCCCTGCTCGGCCGCCGCATTCCTCCGGTGCTGCGCCCTCACCTGGAGCGCGCGTTGCGGGTCCGCAACCTGCGCGAGCTGCAGACCGAACAGGGTTGGCGCCTCGAGCTGGAGGGCCTGGTGCTCGCCCGCGCCGGCTCGCTCGATCACCTTCGTGCGCTCGCGTTGACCGAGTCACCCCGCCTCGCCCATGTCGGGCCGGTCTGGCAGCGGGTGTCAAAGGCGATCGAAGCGCGTGAGGCCCGGGCACTGGTCTGCATCGAGCCCGGCTTTCTGCGGCACCTGATCGTCACCGTTCCCCGCGCAGGCCGCCCCTTCGCGCAACGCGTCGACGCGACCGGCGTGTTGCGCTTCGTGCTCACCCAGCATCACGCAGGCGTGCCCGTCGAGCTGATCCCTTCCCCCGGCGCAGAGCCCACCCTGGTGGCGCGCGCGTCACAGCTGCTCGCCTCCCCGCTGCCTCCCGACGAGCCAGTCGGTTTTCAGCTCGGCAACAAGGTGCTCCTGCTCGACGGAAAGCGAAAGCGGGTGGTGCCCCTGGCCCGCGCTTTCAATCGTCCGCGCCGCCTCCACTGGATTCCGGAGCAGGCCGAGATGTACCGCGCGTTGCGCAAGCCGCTCACCACCGGGCTGCGCACCGTGCAGCTGGTGGCGTTTCCCCAGGGTGAACGGCACGCGTGTCTGCACGCGCTCGATGCCACGGGCAGCCTCTACCGCGAGCAGGTGCTGCGCGAAGAGCTCGAGCCCACGCTCCAGGAGATGGGCGACGTGCTGCGCCACGCCGAGACGCCCTGCGTGCTCTCGGCCTGCGTGCACCCGCTCCTCTCGTCTCTGGGCGGCCGCCGCGCCGAACAACACGAGCCGGTGATCATGAGCGTGCTGATCACCCCTCACGGGGATCAGGCCCTCTTCGACGGCGAGCTGTTCGGTTCGAACGCGAACCTGTCCTGGGGCGCGCTCGCTGAAGCGGTGCTCAGCCACTGGCCGCCGGGCACCTCGACCCACATCGGCGTCGATCGGGTGAAGGCTCAGGTGGGCACGTCGGCCCTCGAGCTGCTGGCCGCGCGGTCTCGCGTGCTGCGTCGGGTGGACACCCACCTGCGCCGCATCTCGAGCCTGCTGCGCGCCGCCTGAAGCACCCGGCAGAACCTGCTTAAGCGCCCGGCAGGTTGTGCCGAACAACTCCTCGAGGCGGACGCGGTGTTCGCCCCCAACGGATAAACCAAAGGGAGTTCACACCATGTCGTTCTCGATTCGTACCAACGTCGGTTCACTCAATGCCCAGAAGAACCTCTTCAACTCGTCTTCCATGCTCCAGGACAGCTTCAGCAAGCTCTCCTCTGGCTTCCGCATCACCAAGGCCGGTGATGACGCCGCCGGCCTCGGCATCTCGGTCAACCTGAGCGCGCAGATTCGCTCGTTCA
Source organism: Archangium sp. (assembly GCA_031412555.1). GTDB lineage: Bacteria > Myxococcota > Myxococcia > Myxococcales > Myxococcaceae > Archangium_A. Next base: position 5,812 of record JANODF010000384.1, read on the forward strand.
ACCAGGGCAACCGCAACGCGCAGGACGCCCAGTCGCTCATTCAGACCGCTGAGTCGAACCTGAACCAGACCACCGAACTGCTCACCCGCATGCGCGAACTGGCGATGCAGTCGGCCTCCAGCGGCGTCGGCAACACCGAGCGCGGCTACATCCAGACCGAGAACACCGCGCTCATCACTGAAATCGACCGCATCGCGAACGCGACTGAATACAACGGCCAGGCCCTGCTGAACTCGGGCGCCACCTCGCTCACCTTCCAGGTCGGTATCCGCAACGTCGCGGCGAACGACCGCATCAGCGTGAGCACGGTCGACGCCACCTCGGCCACCCTCGCGGTCAGCACCCTCGACTTCTCCACCCAGGCCGCCTCGCAGACCGCGCTGGCCACCATCGACACCGCGCTGCAGACCATCTCCAGCGCCCGCGCCACCTTCGGCGCCGCCGGCAACCGCCTCACCTCGGTCATCCAGTCCAT
>JANODF010000385.1:0-5201 GCA_031412555.1 Archangium sp.
GGGTGCCTTGACGGCCCCTCACCCCGACCCTCTCCCCGGTGGGGAGAGGGAGACAGGCTGATCGAACTTCTGATCTGTCGTACGACTGCGCATGCCCTCTTTCTCCACGTTGCGCATCGACGCTGATCCATCCAACCCGCGCGTCGCCCGGCTGGTGCTCAACCGCCCCGAGCGGCTCAACGCGATCAACGAAGAAACGCCGCGTGAGCTGCGCGCCGCCGTCGATTGGGCGAACGCCGAAGCGAGCGTGCACGTCATCGTGGTCGAAGGCGCAGGCAAGGGGTTCTGCGGAGGCTACGACCTGTCCATCTTCGGCGGTGGTGAAGGCGATCACCCCTGCCAACAAGAGCGCCACCCGTGGGATCCGCTCGACGACTACGCGTACATGAAGCGCAACACCGAAGACTTCATGTCGTTGTGGCGCAGCCCCAAGCCCACCATCGCCAAGGTGCACGGCGCCGCCGTCGCCGGTGGCAGCGACATCGCCTTGTGCTGCGACCTGCTGGTGATGGCCGACGACGCACGCATTGGCTACATGCCCACCCGCGTGTGGGGCTGCCCCACCACCGCGATGTGGACCTTCCGCCTCGGCGCCGCCCGCGCCAAGCAGATGATGTTCACCGGTGACACCATCGACGGCGTCACCGCGAAGGCGTGGGGTCTCGCCAACGACTCCGTGCCGCTGGACCAGCTCGAGACGCGCACCCGCCAGCTGGCCGATCGCATCTCAGGCGTGCCGCGCAGCCACCTGGCCATGCACAAAATGGTCGTCAACCAGGTGCAGCTCACCATGGGCCTGGAGCAGACCCAGAACCTCGCCACGCTCTTCGACGGCATCACCCGCCACAACCCCGAAGGCCTCTGGTTCCGCCGCTACGCGCAGACGGAAGGGTTCAAGGCGGCGGTCGCGTATCGCGACAGCGGCCAGCCCATTCCCGAAGGTGACGAGGCGCGCGAGAATATTCGCGAGCTCGAGGCCAGGCGCAAACCTCAGTCGTAGCTCTCGAGGTGCAGCTGCGCCCGCTCGGCAAACCCGTGCGTCTTCAGCACCTGGCGCACCTCCAGCAGCATCTTCTTCACGCCGCACACGTACGCCTCGGGGTGGCCGTGTTCGGAGAGCTGACTCCACAAGTCGAGCACGTGGGTCTGTACGTAGCCGCGGTAGCCGGTCCAGTCGTCGGGCGGGCGTGACATCGAGAGCATGAAGCGCAGACGCGGGTTCGTCTTCTCCAGCGCCTCGAACTCTTCCCGGTAGAGCGCGTCGGCGGGGGCCCGCACGCCGAAGAGCACCCACAAGGGCGTGGTGCCCCCGGCCGTCAACGCGTCGTGAATCATGCCTCGAAACGGCGCCACCCCGGTGCCGGTGGCCACGAAGAGCGAGGGCCCTGCATCGGGCGCGCGCTGAAACATGCCTTGCGGCCCCTTCACCTCGAGGCTGGTGCCCACCGTCATCTCGTGCAGCCAGGCGCTTCCTCGGCCTTCGTCGACCCGGGTGACCACCAGCTCGAACCGCGGGCCGCCCCGGGGCACCGAAGCGATGGAATACGAGCGGCGCAGGGGTCTGTCTTTCTCATCGACGAGCGGCAACACCAGGCTCACCCACTGGCCCGACTGGAAGGTGAACGGCTTGCCGTCGACCCGCTCGAAGGTGAGCTCGCGCACGCGCGGCGTCACCATGCGTGCTTCCACCAGCGTCGCTTCGAACGTCTCCGGCACCACCACGCGTCGCACTTCGACCGTCATGCGCTGCTTATGGCAGCGCGCGGGCCGCTCGACCACGCCGTGATTCTGATCATCGACCCACCGTTCGCCCCGGAGCAGTCGAGGGGTTACTTGCAGCACGAAGCAGCAGTGGCATCTCGACTGCGCTCGATGAGAACGGTGGGCCGCTTAGCGGGCGGTGGGGGCCGAGGGCATCAGGCCCCCCAGCGCAGGCAGCTCCGACAGGTTCGGCTGGAGCACGATCTCGATGCGCCGGTTCAAGCTGCGCGTGTCGGGTTCGTTGGGGGCCACCGCGTCGAACTCGCCGTAGCCCGCCGCGGCCAGCAGCTCGGGCTTCATGCCCTTGGCCACCAGGAAGCGGGTCACCTCGACAGCGCGCGCGGTGGACAGCTCCCAGTTCGAAGGAAAACGTTCGGTGCGAATCGGCACGTTGTCCGTGTGGCCGGCCACCAGGAAGTGGCGATCGCTGATGCTGGAGAGCACCTGCGCGATGCTGGCCAGGGTGACCTGCGCCTCCTTCTTCAGGTCGGTGCGGCCGGAGTCGAACAACACGTCGTTGGGCATGGCGATCAACATGCGCCCGTCGCGGATGCTCACCTTGAGCTGCCCCGCGTCGCTCATCGACTTGAGGCGCGAGACCAGGCTCTGGAAGGTGGCGGCGAGCGCTTCGGCGGCGGCCTTCTGCTTGCGCAGCTCCTCCAGCCGCTCTTTGGTGGCGTCGAGCGCGCCGGCCAGCTGCCCCCGCTCGCTGGTGAGCTTCTCCACGTTCTGCCCCAGCTTCTCCAGCCGCTTCTTGAACTCGTCGACCAACGCCGAGCTGTCGTCGAGGTTCTTGCGCAGCTTCTCCCGTTCATCGGTCAGCAGCGCGACCTGGGTGGCGAGGTCTTTGCTCTGGGTTTCCAGCGCCGCCCGACGGGCCTCCAACGCGTCGACCCGGGCCTGCAGCCCCTGCTGCTTGGCCTCGGCCTCCTGCCCCTGGGTGGCTCTCAAGGCGTCGAGCTCGGCGATCTTCTTTTCGTGTTCGCTGGTGGTGACACAGCCGGTGGCCAGCACGGCCACGGCGAGGAGGCGAAAGAGTGGCTTCATGGTCTCTCCAGTTCGTATGAGTTCAAACGAATTCGATGCGGGGCGTGGTATACGCCAGTATGAAGCGCGGTCGGCAATTCGTTTGGAGTCAAACCAATCTCAGGAGGTCGTCATGGTGCGAAGCGTGATCATGTGTGCGCTGTTGGTCGTCGGTGCGGGCTGTGCCCATCAGAAGGTGGCGGCTGCTCCTGAGCCCGTCGCGGCGCCTGCGCCCGCTCCAGCGCCTCAGGTGGCCCTCACGCCCGCGCCCACCGCCGCGCCCGACGGGGTGGCTGCGCTCGACGAAGCCCTGCGCAACGCCACGGCCTACTTCGAGTTCAACGGCGATCAGCTCAGCCCCGAGGGCATGGCGGCGCTGCAGCGAGTCGGTGAGGTGCTGCGCAAACACGGCGCGCTCCAGGTGCTCGTCGAGGGCAACTGCGATGAGCTCGGCACCCAGGAGTACAACCTGATGCTGGGCCAACGCCGCGCCGAGATGGCGAGGAAGTACCTGGTGGCGCTCGGCGTGCAACCCACCCAGGTCGACACCCTGAGCCACGGCTCGGAGAAGCCGGCCGACCCGGGGCACACGCCCGAAGCCCACTCGCGCAACCGGCGCGCCGACGTGCTGCGGGCTACGAACTGAACGAAAGTCGTGCCAAGGGGCCCTGGTGACTGCGCCCGATGAACCAGACGTTCGGCTCGACGACACGCTCGCGTTCCTGCAGGTGATCTGGAGACTCGATCACCAGCTCCAGACCGTCTCCAAGCGCATGCAGACAGAGCTGGGGCTGACCGGGCTCCAGCGGCTGGTGCTGCGCCTGGTGGGGAAGAACCCGGGCATCTCCGCGGGTGATCTCGCGCGCACGCTGCACCTCCACCCCAGCACGTTGACCGGCGTGCTGGATCGGCTCGAGGGGCAGAAGCTCCTGCGCCGCACGGTGGACAAAGAAGATCGAAGGCGGGCGCTCTTTCGCATCACCGCCGCCGGCACCACCTTGCTCACTCGCCGCGGGGGCACCGTGGAGCAGGCCGTCACCCGGTTGCTGGAGCAGGAGCCAGAGGGGCGAATCGCCACCGTGCGCGTGGTGCTCGACGAGCTGGTGTCGATTCTCGAGAGACCCTGAGTTTTTCGCCGGGAACAGCGGGCCTCTTCGGTGTGTTGGCGAGGCCCATCGAAAGGAGTACGGAGAGCCCCATGCTGCCGGTCCTGTATCGCTTCGTGTTCGAAACCGACTTCTCCAAGGCGCTCCTCTATCTGGTGGCGCTGGGGCTCGTGGCCTACTCCGCGATGAACGGCTGGAAGAACGCCGGCGGCGTCGACGCCAAAGGCAACCCCGTCGAGCCCACCCCTGACGAGCGCCGCAACCGCGCCATCACCTACGGCCTGGTGGGCGTCGCGTTGGCGGGTTTCGGTTTGTATTACGCGCTGCCCAACGTGCCGGTCATCGGCCGGGGCAAGGGCGAAGGCATTCCGATTCACACCTACGGCGTGATGATTGGCCTGGGGTTCATCACCGCGACGACCGTCATCTCGTGGCTGGCGCTGCGCGAGTGGCCGGGCAAAGAGGGCGTCGAGCGCAGCCTGCAGATGTACGATCTCGCCTTCTATTGTTTCGTCGGCGGCATCATCGGCTCGCGCGTGCTCTTCGTGATGGTGAACTGGAAAGACTACGCGGCCGACCCGGTGAAGATCTTCAGCCTGGGGGGCGGCCTGGTCTTCTACGGCGGCCTCATTGGAGCGACCATCGGCTCCATCATCTTCGCGCGCAGGAACGGCATCGAGTTCCTCCGGTTGGCCGACCTCGCCATACCCACCGTCTCGCTCGGCCAGGCGTTCGGCCGCCTGGGCTGTTTCTCAGCGGGCTGCTGCTGGGGCGACGTCACCACGCACGACAAGGCGCCTTTCGCGGTGGAGTTCCCCGGCACGCAGGCGATGAACCTGATCGGCGGCGTGGGTGGCACCCCCAGCCTCGCGTACAGCTCGATGGTCGACGCCTCGAACGAGACGCGGTGGGTGGTGGAGTCGACGGGCCAGGTCTCCGCGCAGGCCGTCGATGGGGCGGTGCGCATCAGCGACTGGGTGGCCACGCACGGTCACACGCTCCCCATTCATCCCACCCAGCTCTACGAGTCGTTCGGGCAGATGGTGCTCTTCGGCGTGCTGATGACCGCTCGCCGCTGGCGCCGCTTCCACGGGCAGATCTTCGCCATGTGGCTCATGTGTTACGCGGTGCTCCGCACCTCGGTCGAGCTGTTCCGCGGAGACCTGGAGCGCGGCACCATTCACGGCCTCATCCCCAGCATCCCCACGGGCGCCTGGTACAACATCTCGACCAGCCAGTTCATCTCGATCGCGATGTTCAGCTTCGGCACGTACCTGCTGGCCAGGAACCTGAGGGAAGTGAAGGCCC
>JANODF010000386.1:0-1661 GCA_031412555.1 Archangium sp.
GGTCCCACAGCACCATCGTGTTGCCGAAGCGCTTCATCGCTTCCTTGTCGTTCATGAGCTCGCCGATCGGCCGCATGTAATTGGCGTAACCCGTGAAGCTGGACGTGAGCAGCACGTTCTTCTTCGCATTCACCGCGAGGTCGTAGCCGTAACCGTCTCCCCCGTCCGCGGTCGGCATGGCATAGCTCGTGATGAAGCCGCCCTTGTTGTTGTACAGCGCCATGCCGGTGACGCCGCCTTTGTCCTTGTCGTTGGAAAGCGCCTGCACCAGCATGCGTCCCGGCAAGGCGTAATAGGTGTGCGGCCCGAGGTAGCCGGTCTTGCCGGCGAGATCGGAGATCGTCCGCACGAGCTTCGGCCGGGCGGGGTCGGCGCCGATATCGAAAACGTAGATCTCGCTGCCTGCGAGGCCGCCGGCCCACAATTGGCGGCGGTCATCGGTGAAACCCATGTGATGGGCTTCGCCCCGGGTTTTGACCGGAACCTGGTGGATCACCTTCCCGAAGTTCTTCGACTGCGGGTTGACGTCGACGGTCACCAGCTTGTCAAAGCCGTTTCCGAGACCTTCGACCCCCAGCGTCCAGACGTAAACGTAATCTTCCTGGCCCTTGATGAGCCTGGAGATATAGGGTGAGTTGCAGGTCTCGTCACCGTGTACCGGGGTCGGGGTGGCCAGTATGAAAAGTGCCAGCAGTGCGGCAACGAGAAACGATGCGCGGTGCAGGTAATGGAGTGTCATGGCTATCCTCCAGAAACGTCTGCGAGTTGCTGCCCGGCCGGGGCGGCCGCGAGCTCATTCTGATACCGCGACTCCGCGAAGGGAAGCGGCGGCGCCGCGCCGACCGCCCCTAAAGCGTCGGGCTACTGAAAGGCCCCCCGAGCGCGACAAGCCCCCACGGCGGAAGCTGCGCGTCGGTGCTGAAACTGAAATGGCCGGCCGCGGCGCGCGAGTCACGGAACATGCGCTGAAGCGGGTATTTGTCGTAGATCCCGTTGGCGCCGGCCATCTCGTGCAGCGAATCGACGGCTTCGACGCACAGCCGCGCAGCGAGCGCGCAGTTGCGCTTGTAACGCAGCCGCGTCTCGATATCCATCGTGCCGCCGGCCTCGTAAGTGCTCTGGGCTTCGAGGCAGTCGTTGCGCATGAGGAGCGCTGCCGCGTCCACCTGGGCGGCGGCCCTCGAGATGCGCAGCTGCACCGTCTGGAAGTCGCGCATTTTCGCGCCGGTATAGTTGGTGCTGCGCGACTTGACCCATTCGATCGTCACGTCGAGCGCGGCGCGGGCATTGCCGACCATGCATGCGCCGATGCAGTCGCCGCCGAGCGCGGAGGTCGGGATGCGGTAGTGCGGATTGCGGTGCGTCGCGAGCCCCGGCCATGCGTGGTCGGGTCTCGCGACATGCATCGACAGGACGCGGTAGCCCGGCACGAACACGTCCTTGCAGCGCACTGTCTTGCTGCTCGTCGAGCGCATCCCGAGCGTCTGCCAGTCGTCGATGACTTCGTACTGCGCCTTCGGAACGAGGCAGTAGACGTAATCGACGACCTTGTCGCCGTCCCTGACCATGCACGCGAGCATGCTCCAGTCGGAATGGTCGGTGCCCGACGAGAAATTCCATTCACCCGTGAGCACCACGCCGCCGTCCTTCGGCACGCCCTT
>JANODF010000387.1:0-4979 GCA_031412555.1 Archangium sp.
CGCTCAGTTCAACCGTCGGCTTCCAAAGTTCCATGCGCCACCTCCGAGAGGTGGCGAACAGATCATGCCGCCCGCGGCAGCGTCGATCGCTCACGCAAGTGATCGACTTTCCTGGGGCGGAAACCTGATCGGCGCTCTAGCTTCGACGCCTGGTCATACTGGCGAGGAAGCCAGCGAGACTCTCCAGTCGGCGGTCGAGCGTAGCGGACTCCTGAGACCCGCTGGTGATGATGCATTTGATTTCATACACAACACACTAAAAGAATATCTAGCCGCGACGCGAATCCTTGAGGAACAGAACTGGGATGAGGTGATTCAGAACCTTGACGACCCCGCATGGCAACCCTCTGTGCTCTTTGCGTTAGCCATTGCGCCAGAACCCTTCAGTTCGCGGCTCGTGCAGCTGATTCTTGAGCGGGCGAAAAGTGGTGTGGCTCAGGCAAAGACGAAGAGGCTGGTGTCCAAGAAGTCGCGCGAGTTCTTCCTCGTCAGATGCCGGGCCTCGTCAATGCGGCTTTCATCGGCGATCTCTGCTGAGATCGATAGCTTGGCGAAGAATCTCTTTCCCCCGACATCAATGCCTTACGCCGAGGCGCTGGCACAACTTGGAGCCCGTGCATTGGTGCTCCACGCGGGCTATCTACGTGACCCGAAATGGTGGCAGCGATCTGATTGCTTCGCAGTTGTCCGGCACTTGCGCCTGCTGCGGCTTGTAGGGGCGACTACGCATCCAACTTGCTCACCTTCATTCGAAGGTTGCCAGAGTCGTCCGGGACGGTGGCGGCAGAGTGGATTATGGCCAACGCGGAGCTGGCCGACGCGGCCTTGTCGTGGCCGTTCTACGGGCTCCAGGCATGGATTGCGAACTCCGCCGTTTCAGATCTGAGACCGCTCGCGCACGCCCACGAGTTACAAAAGCTCTCGCTAAATTATACGCGCGTTCACGACCTGACCCCTATCGCTTCGCTTAAGAAACTCACCGAGTTGGATCTGGGATTGTGCCCCGCAAATGACTTGAGGCCACTCACCGATTTACCGACTCTGAGGACGCTGCGCATGGCGCAAGTCGCGGCTCTCGATTTAGCCCCGCTGGAGAAGATCGGCTCACTCCGCGAACTGGAAATCAACCAGTCAGTCCCTCAGGCCGAGGCGAAACGTTTCAGAAGCATCCGCCCGGATATCAAAATCTTAGTCCGTGGACTGCAACTGTGGCGAACCGAGTGAACATACAAGTCGTCCTGAACGGTGCACCAGATGATCGTGGCGCTCACTGACGCGGATGGCTCAGGCGCACCCCGGGAACTGCTCGCAGCATCCGGTAGCGATTGCCCCCAACTCGTTAGACGAGCAATGCACGGAGTGCTACGGCCCGCAGCTGATCACCCCTCCGTCAACCGCGCACCGCTGCTGAATTGCGAGGAGTCCGCTTTGTACTGAGCCAGCGACAGCTCGTTCCATCGTGGGGCCGTCAACGCAACGTCCGTCGCGATGGCAACCCTCGATTGCTTGCGCTGCTCGCTCCGTCGCAACGTCGATAACAACGTCCAGCGCTGGACATCCGCCATCGTGACGGCAGGCAATTTGCTCGGCCCGTAGGTTGTCGACGCTGGCGGAAGTCTGCTTTTGCAGTCGGTCGATTTCAACGACAACAAAGGCTGTGGGCGCGAATCCAGCGTCCGTGGTGCGGATTATTGCTTCGACGTTTGTTCTAGCTGTGTCCTTGAGTAAGTCGTCAGCCGAAAATCGACTTCCCTCCAACTTGTCAAGGCGAGCACGCAAGCCGACCAGAGTCTTTTCTGTACCGGCATCAATGAGTTCGTCCAATTCCGCCCGAGCGGCGAGCAAATCGGTTCGAATCCGTTCCGTTTGCGCCTCAAGTTGATGGGCTCGTTCATTTGTCTGTTGCCCACTTATCTCAAGCCGCACCTCATATTTGTCAATCGTCTTACTTAGGGCCTCATGGCTCGCGCGTTGCGCGATCGTCGTTGCCGCCACAAGTGATATGACGGTGCCGATCATGACTGCAGCTGCGAGAATGATGATCTTGGTGAGCTTTCCTTGAACTTTGTTTACCTGTCCTTCGATTTGGCTCGTGAACTCTGAGGAAAGTCTCTCCCGTTCATTTTCCAGTGCTCGCTCAACCGCACGTGCCGCGGCCTCTTTAAGTGAATCTTCGGCGGCGGGTCTCAATCTCAGTTGTTGTCTTAGGTCCCAGTAGTCGCTCAGTGCGACCAGTCTGCGGATTTCTTGCGGGTCTTTCGACGTCCGGATTGAGTGTTCGAGCACTGTCTGAACGAGTTCACAAATCTCTCTTTGCGTTGGAAGAGTCTCCTCCGTCTCCGGTTGGTCTCTGCTCTGATAGAAGCTTGGCGCGGGCGATTCGAGTCGGAGATAGAGTTGCTCGGCGACCTTGAGGAAAACTTCGAGATCGCGGCCGTCAACTGTGGCCGTTGTCGCGAGCAGGGTCTTGCCGGCGAGACGCCAGTTTGTTGAGACCGATGCGTCGGGTGTACGCAGGTCAATGCTCATTTGGCGCCTGCGGATGCGTAGATGAATTGATTCTGAAGTGACTGCATTACTATTGTCCGCACCTCGGTTAGCGGTTCCAAGACCTTCTTGAATCTAGACACCGGGGCGACCTGAAAGAAGCTCATGGCTCCGTCGATATCGTTGATCGCAATCTGCTCCATTGCTTGGTGCAGGTCGTTAATGAGGGTCTCGACCCCTCGTTGGAAGTTCTCGCTGCACAGCTGCAAGGACTGCGCGTCCCGTGCATGAAAGCTCATGAATCGGCGAACGTCGTCTTTGTGTGACTGAAATATGGCGGGCATGTTCCCCACAACGACGCCCAACTCCTTTTGTGCGTCATTAAGTGTGGATGCGAATCTCGAAATGATACTTTGCAGAATTGCGGCGTCTTGGCCGCCGGCGCTCCAGGCAACATACGCCCCATACACCGCCTGTAGGTGTTCCTTTGCTTTGTCTAGCATGCCCCATGTCCTGTTGAGTTCGTCGATAAACGAGACGGACGAGTGGTTCATGTTTGCAAGTGCTTGGTAGCGCCCCAAGAGTTCGCGCGCGCTCTCTAGTTTGGTCGAGAGGGCCTTGAGTTCTTCCTTTTTATGGAAGAAGCCAAGAATGCTTGGGAGTACGCGGATTGCATCGGAAATGACGGCCTGACTGCTTTGGACGATAAGTTGAATGCTGACTGGATCGAGCTGTTCTGGCATTGTGGTTGATTGGGTGCGGGTGTGAGATTTGGATGTGTCTGGAAGGTGTTTGCGACTTTGGCTACGTAGGGCGGTTGCCGCCAAGGCCATATCTTCTCGAACTTTCGCATTTCTTTGCGTCGCCGGGTCGATCTAGATTAGCACAACTTGTGATGACAGTTGAAAGGGTGCCAGAGGGTGATAGGCTTGGCAAGGGCATCGTACGCGTTCACGGGATGGGGAGCAGCGAGGGGATGAGCGCATGTTGAGCGCCGCCTGAATCGCATCGGCGAGGTAACTCAAGACATGTCGCTTCTGCTTGCGGCAGGTGTGGATGACAGATTTGAGATTGGCGGCGAAGCGTTCGCCGCGCTCGCTCCGACTTCCCAGCGACGTCTTGCGCCACAGCACGACGCCGCGCAGTCACTGCTCTGCGTGGTTGTTGGTCGGATCGACGGACAAGTGAAACAACCCGGGCAAATCCGAGAGGGCACGCCAGAGAGTTCGCGAAGTCCCGGGGTGTGAGGGTGGCCGAGAAGACGTTGGGAGCCGGCCGTGGAACTCGCGGAGGCTGTGTGTGCGAGGGCAGACGCACGGGTGCCCTGCGAGTCGGGCGGGGGGACTCCGGGGCGCCACACCGCGAGCTCGCGTGAGGCGGGGCTGTCTGCGGCGGGAGGAGGCGCGAGCGGCAGGGCAGACCCAGCTCGACGAGGCGCTCCCTCGGCGCTCCTCGGCGGCCTTGCGGGTGGAGTGGAGGCTGTGCGTCGCCCACCGCAGGGACAGTGCAGCACCTCAGTGCCGAAGGTGCGGCGGTGCAAGGTGGCCCAGTCGATTCGCCTGCGCGAGTGTTTCGGGGCTGACGGCGTCATCGTCGCGGGAGTCGGGGGGCTTTGTGGGCCGCGTCATGACGATGGGGCGAAGGCAGGAGTTGGGGCCGTAGACGCCGTGGAAGCTGGTGAGGTGTCTGTTGGGCGGAGGCAGCAAGGCCACCAGCCTCTTCACCAGCGCCGCCGCCGTGACGGTGAAGGCCGCACCCTTCTTCGGTGTGTACCGGTACCGGCCGTCCTCCAACTTCTCGAGTCGGCGCTCCGACACCGGCCCTCGCGCGCCGTACCTGCACAGCCTCCTCAAGCCTTGTCTGTCATGGCCGTGCACCGCGGTGTCCGCGTGCAGCGAGAAGCCCTCCAGCACGGCCACCCGTCGCCGGCGGTGCGGGCTGGCCGGCAGCTCCAGCCCCAACGGCCGCTGCAGCGCCTCGGCCCGAAGGCCCTCGTATTCGTCCTCTGCCCACGCCGCATCGGCCGGTGCCCAGTCGGCTCTGGCTTGCCGCAGCACGCGCGCGAGCAGCGCCGTCACCTGCGCGTCGTCGGGCGAAGGCAGCGTCACCACCTCGCCCTCCTCCGTCCAGAGCGCCTCGGGTACCAGCAGGTGAAGGTGCGGTGTCAGGTGAAGGTGCGGTGTCAGCTGGAGGCTGCTGCCGAAGTACCGCCAGAAGCACACCCCACCACCTCGCAGTGGGCGAGCTCGAGGTGCCGCCCGCCTGGGGCGCGTGCCCGTCGGCCTAACGTCTCTCGCGTGCCCTCTCGGATTCCCCCGGGTTGTTTCACTTGTCCGTAACCCGCCTCATTGCGCGACTTGCTGCGCGCTGCCGACCAGCGCCTGCAGATCGAACATCGACTGCGTGAACCGGGACGACTCATCCCGCAGCTCGGTCGACACGTTGGCGCTCTCCTGCGCGCTGGCTGCGTTGCGTTGGGTCAGCTCATCGAG
>JANODF010000388.1:0-5688 GCA_031412555.1 Archangium sp.
CGTCGTTTCGGAGAACAGCGAAGACCGGTATCCGCGGTGGCGGCGCGAGTTCGATCAGGCCTCGCGGGTGGCGTATTTGATTCACCCCGACCGGCCGGAGCTGAAGGTGGAAGACGTCGAAGCGGGGATCGTCGCGCGGAAGTTGAAGTACGAGAAGGTGACGTCCGGCCGCTTCACCGTGTTCCTGGTGGAACAGCACCCTCACCCCGAGCCTCTCCCGAAGGGAGAGGGGGGTTAGGTCGGCACGAGCTGCGGCGCGATCTTCTCGAGGTCCGACAGGTTGAGCACCGTCACCACCTGCGTCACCACGCGCGCGTAGTTGGTCATCTCGCTGTCGCCAAAGCCCCAGTTGGTCTTCGGCTCGGTGCAGATCCACACCACCCGCTTCGCTTTGCGCTTGAGATCCTCCAGCGCCCACAAATGCGGCGCGTTGAAGTTGTTCCGCCCGTCACCGATCACGAACACCGTGGTCTTGCGCGTGATGGTGCCCAGGTAGCTCTTCGCGAACGTGGAGAGTGCGTTGCCGTAGTTCGAGTTCGACGAGAGCGAGATCACATCGCCGCTGAGCGCTGCCTCCAGCGCGTCTTCGGGCTTGGCGTCCTTGAAGTGTTTGGTCACTTCGCCCAGCTCGGAGACGAAGATGAAGCTGCGCACCCGGGTGAAGAGCGACTGGAGCGACCAGGTGAACAACAGCATCAGGCGCGACGCGTTTCGCACCGAGTCAGACACGTCGCACAACACCACCACGTCGGGCCGCTGGGGCCGCCGGGTGCGGAAGTGAGGCACCATCGGCACGCCGCCGGTGGTGAGGTTCTTTCGCAGCGTGCGGCGCGGGTTGAGCTGGCCCTTCTTCTTCGAACGCTGCCGACGAATGAGCCGGGCCTTCAGCTTCTCCGCCAGCGCCCGCACTGCACGCTGGGCGAGGTCGACCTCTTGCCGCGACAGGGTGTGCAGCGGCTTGTCGGCCACGGTCGCGCCCACTTTCTTCAGCCGCGCATTGGACTGCCGTTGCACCTCGAGGCGCGCGGCGTCTTCCACCTTTCGCAACGCGGTGGACAGATGGCGCGACACCACCTCCACGCCCCGCTCGGAGAGCCCGCGATCGGTGAGCTCGCGGCCGATGCTCTCGATGTCGCTGCGCATGTTCTCGGCACCAGCGGCGGTGAGCAGGCGACGGCTGTAGAAGCCGGTCTGGAGCGCGTTCTGCAGGCGCGAAAAGTCGATCTGCAGCGAGGCCTGGCGGAACAACTGCGCGAGCCCACCGCGGTTCCCCTGCATGGCGGCCGCGGTGAGCGGCGACATCTGACCGGCGAGGCGATCGAGCATCCAGACGATCATCTGGAGTTCGTCTTTGCCCAGCAGCCCTTCTTCTTCGATGCGCGCGAGCAACGACTTCTCGATGTTCTCGAGCGTCTTCGAGGCGCCTGAGAAGAAGAAGTCGAAGGCCTTGTCGAAGAGCGAGACGTCTTGCGAGCGCTTACAGAGAGTGGCCTTGAGTGTGGCGCGAGTGAGATCACGATCCTCGACGCCGACTTCGGCCAGCGCGCGCACGGCGTCGTTCGCCTCGCTGATGGCGACCTTGAGGCCGTTCTGCCTCAAGACTTCGACGAACTCGACGATGCGCTGCTCCACGAAACCTTGTCTCCCTCTCCCTGCGCAGCGGGGAGAGGGTCGGGGTGAGGGGCCTTACCTGCTCAACACCATCAACGCTTCGACGTGATGCGTCTGAGGAAACAAATCAAAAACCTGCAACGCCAAAGGCCGGAACCCACGAGCGCTCAGCTCTTTGACGTCCCGAGCCAGACTGGTGGGATCACAAGCCACATAAACGACCCGCTCCGCCAACAGCCCTGCGGCCCACCGCGCCACGCCGGGAGCGCCCGAACGGGGCGGGTCCACCAGCAACCGATCGAACCGCGCGCCCTCGCTCACCAACCCATCGGCAATCGAGCTCGAATCACCCTGCACCAGCCGCACGTTGCCCACGCCACTCTTCAAAATCGCCTGCTGCGCCAGCGCCACCGAGAGCGAAGCCGACTCGACCGCCAGCACCTGCGTCACCGAAGGCGCGATGCGGAACGTGAAGTTCCCATTGCCCGCGTAGAGCTCGAGCACGCGATCCGTGGGGCGCAGCTCCAGCAACTCGACGGCCGCCTGCACCAGCCGCCGGTTCACCGCCACGTTGGCCTGAGCAAAGCCGTCAGGCCGGTGCAGCACGCCGTCTTCTTCCAGCACGGGGTTGCCCACCAGCTCTGCCTGGCCCTTGCCGTCGCCCGGCTGAAGGATCGCGCCGTCGATCAGCCCATCCCGCAGGGCGAGCTGAATCGCCTCGAGATGCCGCGGCCGGAGCTGCGCCTTGAAGTGCAGGCTCACCGCCACGCGCCCTTCACACTCCAGCAGGCGAACCTCTTCCAGCTCCTTGAGCGTGTTCGCCCCGAGGCGCTTCGAGAGCACCGCGGGAAAATCAGCCAACGGTTTGGTGAGCGCGGGACACCGCGGCACCTCGACCCGTTCGTGCGTGGCGCGCCCATGAAAACCGAGCGCACCGTTCACCGGGTGCATCACCGCGCGGCGCCGGTAGCCCAACGACTCCGAAGACTTCACCGTGGGCAGCAGCTCGTACGAACCGCGCTCCACCCCGCCCAGATGCTCCAGCGACGACAGCACGATCTCCTGCTTGTGCTGCAGCTGCGCTTCCTCCTGCAGGTGCATCCAGTCGCAACCACCACATCGATCGGCCAGTGAACACGGAGGCGGCCGGCGCGAAGGACTGACCGTGAGCACCTGCAGCACCTCGCCGCGCAACGTCTTGCCAGCCTCGCCCACCTCGGCGAGCACCCGTTCACCGGGCAACGCACCCGCAAGGAAAACGGCGCGACCCTCGTATTGGGCCACGCCGTCACCAGAGTTCGATAGCCGATCGACCAGCAGCTCCAGCTTCACCATCACTTCACTTCTTCACGGGAACCGTCGCGTCGGGCAGCTCGGCGCGCAGGCGATCGACGAAGCGGGCCAGGCGGCCCTTCTTGTCTTCATCGATGTCCACGAACTCGAGGCCCATGCCGGGCACCTGATCCGAATCGGTATCGGGCGGGTGCGCGCGGATGACGCGGCCGGTGAGATCGAAAGGAAACGCGGCGTCGGGCAACGAGACGATCAGCCGCACGATGCTGCCCACGGCCAGCGGGTTGCGCGTGTTGATGAAGATGCCGCCACGGCTGATGTTCACTGCCCAGTCGGTGATGAAGCCGTCGACAGTGCGGTAGGCGACCAGCAGCTCGTGCTGGAGGCGCTCCGACTTGCGTACGGGCTGGGAGCCTTTGTCGTCGTCGCTCATGGGCGCGGAGCCTAACCCCACAACACGGTCAAATCGCCATCGTCTTGAGGTCGGATGCCCTCTTCAGCGGGGCCCCGGTCAACTTCTGCACCGACTCCACCGTCTCACCCGGGGCAATTTCACGCAGGAGCAGCCCTTCGGGGGTGACGTCGATCCACGCCAGATCGGTGCAGAGCGCGTGCACGCAGCGTTTGCTGGTGAGCGGCAACGTGCAGGCCTTGAGGATCTTGTGGCCGCCGTCTTTCGTGGCGTGCTCCATGGCCACCACCACCCGCTTGGCGCCCACGGCCAGATCCATCGCGCCGCCCATGCCCTTGACCATCTTGCCGGGGATCATCCAGTTCGCGAGATCGCCGAACTCGCTGACCTCCATCGCGCCGAGCACGGCCAGATCGATGTGCCCGCCGCGGATCATGCCGAACGAGGCGGCCGAGTCGAAGTAGGCCGCGCCGGGCAGCTCGGTGACGGTCTCCTTGCCGGCGTTGATGAGATCGGGGTCTTCCTGGCCTTCGAGGGGGTATGGGCCGGTGCCCAGCATGCCGTTCTCCGACTGGAGCACCACCTCGACGCCGGCCGGAATGTAGTTGGGGATCAGCGTCGGCAAGCCGATGCCGAGGTTGACGTAGAAACCGTCGCGGAGCTCTTGGGCGACCCGCATGGCGATCTGTTCACGAGAGAGGGGCATGGGAGTTCCTTTAGGCCTGCTTGCGAACGGTACGCCGCTCGATCCACTTGTTGAGACCTGCCGACTGAATCACCCGCTTCACGTACACCGACGGCACGTGGATCGAGTCGGGGTCGAGGCTGCCGACGGGCACGATGTGTTCGGCCTCGACGATGGTCACCTTCGCGGCCATGCACATCAGCGGCGAGAAGTTCCGCGCGGTCTTGCGGAAGACCAGGTTGCCCCAGGTGTCCGATTTCCAGGCGCGCACGATGGCGAAGTCGGCCTTGAGCGGTTGCTCCAGCACGTACTCGTGGCCGTCGATCACCCGGGTCTCTTTGCCCTTGGCGACTTCGGTGCCCACGCCCGTGCGCACGTAGAAACCACCGATGCCGGCGCCACCCGCCCGAATGCGCTCGGCGAGCGTGCCTTGCGGGTTGAGCTCCACCTCGAGCTCTCCGGAGAGGTACTGGCGCTCGAACTCCTTGTTCTCGCCCACGTACGACGAGACCATCTTCTTGACCTGTTTGTTCTTGAGCAACACGCCCAGGCCCAGCTCGGTGGTGCCGCAGTTGTTGGCGATGATGGTCAGACCTTTGACCCCCTTCGCCAGGATCGCGGTGATCAGGTTCTCCGGGTTTCCACACAACCCGAAACCACCCGACATCAGCGTGGCGTTGTCGGGAATGTCTTTGACGGCCTCTGCGGCCGAAGCGACGACCTTGTTCATCTGACCTCCGCCCTTTCGGGCCATGGAAACGAGGCGTTCCTTCTTTCGCAGCAGGCCGTGGAGTTCAATCTATTCCGAGCGCTGTTCACTGCTAGAGCGAGGCACCTCGATGCCGAAGACCCGCCCCCGACCCCTGGCCGCTCCGGCGTTGGTCGCGCTGCTGCTCGCGGCGGCGTACGCGATCACGGGTTTTCTGGGGATGCAGCTGGCGGCACAGCCGGGCAACGTGACGCCGGTGTGGTTGCCCGCGGGCCTCGCGCTCGCCGCCCTGCTCACCTTCGGGCGCGGCGTGTGGCCGGGCATCACGGCGGGCTCGTTCATCTTGAACGTGATGGTCTTCCCCGCCGCAGACTCGTTGCCCACCCGGGTGCTCGGCGCGCTGGCGATCGCCGCCAGCTCGACGGCGGGGCTGGTGCTCACGCACTGGCTGTGGGAGCGCAGCGCGCGCAAGGACGTGCTGGGCCGGCCCTCCACGCTCGCGGCCTTCTGGGGTTGGGTTGCGGCGGGCTGCGCCGTCAACGCCACGGGCGGGCTGTTTTTTACCGCAACACTGGGGGACCTGGCCCCGAGCCTCTTTCCTTCCTTCTGGCTGACCTGGTGGCTGGGCGACACGGTGGGCGTTCTGCTGCTCGCGCCGCTGGTGCTGAGCGAAGGCACGCCGCGCGAGGCCCGCCCGCTCGAGTGGGTGGCGACGCTGCTGTTGACCTTGTGCGCCTGCCAGCTGGTCTTCGGCGTGCCGGTGACCAGCCTGAACAACTCGGAGTTTCCCCTCGCATGGACGGTGTCGCTGGGGGTGGTGTGGGCTGGCGCGCGGCTGGGTGGGCCCGCGGTCAGCGTGCAGACCCTGCTCATCTACGCGCTGATGAGCTGGGGCACCCTCACCGGGCACGGGCCCTTCGCGCGCTGGCCGCGAGAGCTGTCGATGTTGCTCAACGACGCGTTGCTGGTGGCGGTGAT
>JANODF010000389.1:0-6946 GCA_031412555.1 Archangium sp.
CGCTCAGTTCAACCGTCGGCTTCCAAAGTTCCATGCGCCACCTCCGAGAGGTGGCGAACAGATCATGCCGCCCGCGGCAGCGTCGATCGCTCACGCAAGTGATCGACTTTCCTGGGGCGGAAACCTGATCGGCGCTCTAGCGCGAGAACGTAGTCGGGGAAGGATTGAAGGCTGTTTCGACCCGAAACCGTGACAAATTGTATCCAATGCCGAAGTGCTTGGTGGACCGATGCCAACGCGAGTCAAAGTACCCACTCTGTCGCCCACACTGGGCCATGGATCAGGAGCTCTACACTTGCGATAGATGCGGTGCTCGCAAGGAGACGCTTGCTGAGTGCGCGCAATGCGAGCTGGGCGCAGAAGAACTATTTACTGCAACTCAACTCGGCGACCGAATTGGGTTCAAAGCCAACGGAGTGAACCGTGTGTTCTCTACCCTGGGTTGGCTCGAAGATCCATTCACCCACGGCGCAAGGGACAAGGGCGCCGGAACGCTGATCTGGCCAATCCGCGTCCTCACCGACCGCGCATTCTTGAATGTGATGGGCAAATTCATCTTGGGGCCGGACGCGGGAGCAGTACTAAAAACGGGCGACCCGCGTCGACCCGAGCGACAACCGACGCTGAAGAGGAAAGGACATGAGAAGCCAGAAAACGAAAAAACGAAAGGCATGCAGGCACCGCCCCTCCCCGTGCAAAGGGCTAGCTCCGAAGGGACTCAGGCTGTCCCCAAACTAGAAGTACTCAGTCAACCAGAGACGCTTCTCAGGCTCTCTCGCCTCATCGATGAAGCAACAAAGCGCGTCCGCCTGGTGAGCCCGTACACAAGCCTCGACCGCCTTCGGAACATTACCCGCTCAATTCGCGCTGCCCTCAAGCGGGGAGTGAGCGTCAGCCTCGTCGTCCGTGAGCCGGACAAGTCAACCCGACACTCACAAGAGACCGCTGTGGCAATCCAGGAACTAGTCGATTCGGGACTCAAGCTGTTCTCAGTAAAAGACCTTCACGCCAAGATCTACGCGTCGGAGAGCTATGCAATTCTGACGTCACTCAATCTGCTGGAGTCATCATTCAACAACAGCATTGAAATCGGAATGTGCGTTCCATGCGAGAAGGAGGAATACGGCCAGATTCTCGCCTTCTTCAGCGAGGAGCTCGAGCCGCACATCAAGCCGACCACCGCGGCCGCACTCCTCTCGATAGTCGCCACGCCGGGGATGCGCTCGCGCTGACGGAACTATCGGGCCAGTCGGCGATGGCTCATCAGCTTCGCAACCTGGTACCGTCTCGGCGTGGAGTCCGAATACTTCGATGCATCGCTTCGAGAGGCCGCATTCGTCTTCTTGCGAAGCGTTCAATCAAAAACCGGTGGCCCAATTCGTTTCGAGGACGTCGCCAGCTTCGTGTTCTCCGGCGAACGAATTCCACTTATGGATCTTCAGCGGGGCATCCGTAAGCCGCGCATGCTTCAGGCCGCATTGAGCTTCCGCACCGTGCACGCGGCGAAGCCGGCAGATCGACCCTACGACGACCTACCCGGAGCAGACGGATACCTGCGCTACAAGTGGCGAGGCACCGATTCGGCCCACCCGGAAAACGAAGCGTTGCGCGTGGCCTGCAACCGCAACCTTCCGTTGATTTGGTTCCAAGGCATTTCCTCCGGTTTCTACCTGCCGATCTTTCCCGTTTGGTTGGCGGGTGAAGAACCGGAGCTTCATCAGTTCGTGGTCGCTCTCGAACGAGAACAACTCGAGGAGTGGCGAGAAACTGCCCCCATCGATTTGCGCCTCCACCGCCGCTACGCAACAAGACTCGTCGAGCAGCGACTGCACCAGCCGCTCTTTCGCGCGCGGGTACTCGATGCGTACGCATCCCAATGCGCGCTTTGCCGCTTTCGTCACCCCGAGCTACTGGACGCCGCCCACATCCGCCCTGACGGGGATGGCGGAGACCCCGTCGTCACGAACGGGATCGCAATGTGCAAGATCCACCATGCAGCGTTCGACAACGACTTCTTGGGAGTCAACGCGGACCTTCGAGTCCAGATCCGCCCCGATCTACTGACGGAGACCGACGGACCGACGCTGCGCCATGCGCTCCAGGAACTTCACAATTCCAAACTCGTGTTGCCCCGACAGCGAGCAGCACATCCCGATCGTGATTTGCTCGCTGAAAGGTTCGAGCGCTTCTCGAAGGCGGGTTGAGTTTCCGGATCACTCGCCTATTCGCGCGCCTCCGAATGCTGGGCGAGGTGAGAATCCAAGACATCGATGAAGCCCGGCTGGAAGTGCAGCGTGCTTGCCTTTGCGCGACGAAGAAAACCAGTCGTCGCCTTCACCGAGAGCGGCCGGCCGGAATGCTTCAAGAATGCGGCAAGCCCATGACCGTATTTGGCGAGAGGCCATTCGCTGCGGGGCACGGAGAAGATGCCCCCCTTCGACCCGTAGGCTGCCGTCGGCCATTTCTCCCCCGCGCTGAGCAGCTTCGCACCCTTGACCGGCTCCCCACCTGAAGCGAGTCGCTCACCCACCCAACGCGCGACCGGAACACTGACTGCGTTACCGACCATTTTCCAACGGGGTCCCATGCGGGTCGAATCGGTGTCAGACCAGCACGCAGTCCAATCCGAATCGAAGCCCTGCAGACGCTCGGCATCTCGGATGTCCGGAGTAATCACGCGATCGTCAGGCATCCAGATTGCCGGAGGCGACGGAATGCCGAGGGTCGAGCCACTCTTCAGAGTCGGCACCGCATCCACCGCCCAGCCCAGACCTGTCGAGCCCTCCGTCCAATAGAATCCGTTGGCCACTCTTTTCTTTGCTGCATGCGGCTTCGGCGGCCCTGCCTCGTCCGAGAACAGAATCGGACCCGGATCTTCGTTCTTGGAGGCCAGAAACAGAACACGGCGCCTGCGCTGAGGCAGTCCGAACGAACGCGAGTCCACCACGCGGTAGGCCCATCGGTATCCGAGCGCTTCGATCTCCGTGACCAAGAGCCTCATGGCCGCGCCCTTGTCGAGCGAGAGCATGAACGGCACGTTCTCCAGCAACAGCCACCTGGGCGACGCCTTCTTCACGAGCCGGAAGACCTCTCCGACCAAGCCAGATCGCTTGCCGGTGATCCCAGCGGTGCGCCCCGCCTGGCTGAGGTCCTGGCAGGGGAATCCGCCCGCGATGAGGTCGACCTTGGGAAGCGAGGTCACCTGCCGAACGTCCCCTCTTAATGGCACACCCGGGAAGTGGTGCGAGAGCACCCGAGAGGCATTCTCGTCAATCTCGCAGAGCATCGAGGCGTGATGGCCGGCGAGCGCGAGCCCACGCTCGACCCCGCCGATACCAGCGAACAGACCTGCGACTGAGAGCGAACGACTCATGCGGGCACCTTACGTTCCGACACTGACATGTGCCCCAGACGGACCTGGGCTCACCGCGACCGGAGTACCGCAAGTTGGGCAAAACCGGGCGGCATTCGGCAATTCGGTTCGGCACTTGCTGCAGGTCACCACGGGAGGAGCGACGGAGATGACTCTCGCCTGAGGGAAGACGCGCTCCAGCAGTCGCGACCCCGGGCTCGAGGACGCTCGCTCGATCAGCACTTCCACGGTCGCCGAGCCCGGAGGCTGGGCGAGAGCGACGCAAGCCACACTCTTCGACCACTCGTCGTTCGACATCCAGCGCTCGGCAAGCGCGGCCTCGGTCTTCGCAAGGGCATCAGAATCGGCAAGCGTGAGAACCAGAAGCCCGTTCTTCGCGGCGGCAGCCTGAGAAAGTTTGTTCTTCAGTTGCTGCGTGGGATTCGCAACCTCGGTTCCGTAGCAACGCACCAGCCCCGGCGACTCCAAGAGATGCTCGAGCCAATCCTGCAGAGTCTGCTGACTCGATGACGCGTTCTTGCGAAAGGCTTCTTGGTGCTCGACCACAGCTGGCGAGTTCACGGGCGAAGCAACCAGTTCGACCGGACACGAGTCTTCGAGTCCGACGGACTGCCCCGCGAAGTGGCCGATCAGACGCTCGACACGCTCGGGCTTGGACCCGCTCAGTCGCAAACCAACGCGCTGAAGAACGTCCTCCAGATCACGATTCATGAGCTCATTGAGGAGGTTCGTCTCGCTCACATGGGCTTCCCACAACGAGGTGACACGCTGGTCCTTGGACCCAGTTTGGCGAAGGCCCTCCCTGCGTCTCAGGATATCGAGGAGCTCTTGATTTTTGAGGCACCCGAACAGAAGCCGGAACCTGGCTTCGTTCAATCGGCGAGGCTCGCGAAGTGGCTCAGGGGGCGGCGCCTCGACGACCACATCGTGCCCCGCAGCAAAGTGGGCGATCAATCTCTCGATCAGCTCATCCTTCACGCCTGAACCAGAGAGATTGGTATTGCGACAGATGTCACGAAGCTCGCCGATCCCGACGCCCTCGAGGATCAGATTTGCGGGAACCCGCTCGTGCAGCAAACGCTCCTCACGCTCAGCTCTGCTCCCTGACGACTTGATCATCTGCGTCTCGAGGACGTCGGCCATGTCACCAGAACTCACGTGCTCCAGGAGCCGCCTCGTGCCTCCAGTGTCCATCGACAAGCCCAACGCTTGGAGCACGCCGCTCACGAGATCCTCGGGAAGAATCACGTTGCCGTCGCGTTCGAACAAGACTCCCGAGGCAATCAGCGCGCCGAGAGCGTGGTCGAACGCCTCGTCACGCATCCAGAACTCTCTGAGGTCCGTGTGGTGCTCGATCAGGAAGTGCGAGGAAAGCGGAATGCCGTGCTCACGTCGATAGACGGCAAGCAGCGAAGCCTCGGAGGTGTTGATGTCGGCATCACTCCTACGTGCTTCGTAGAGCAGCTTTCGGTAAATCCGAAGGCCGTCGTCGCGAACCAAGAGCTCTCCGGCGTCGAGCTGCTCACGAATGCGAGCGGTCTCTTGCTCCGCACGCGACCTGAGTTCTTCCCTCGCAACCGACAGGCCCTGGGTATCGAGGAGCACGGAAAGCAGCGAGAAGGTCGGTGGCTGCCGGTTGACGATGAAGTCGCCCAGGAAGCGCGCACTGCGGATTACCGACTCCAAATGATTGCAGAGCTGAACGTGCGAGAGCTGCTGGTCGGTACGCAGGTGCTCGAGTGCGATCTTCGCAAGTTCGGCTTCCGACAGCGATGCAAGTAATTGGGCCAACCTCATGACTCACGCACCCTTCCCTTTTCGAGTTGCAAAGAGATACCCAGCTTCTTGCTGACCTTTGCTGCGTCCACCTCCGACAAGGCCAACTCAGAGTCGAGCGTGACCACGTAGCGGACCTCACTGATGGCGGGGTCCATCTCGGGGATCCGCGGAACGGAAACGGACGGAAATACGAGCGGCTGGTCGAGCAACAAGTAGCGGTTCGCACGGTAGGAATCTTGATCGGCCAAGGAGAAGCCAACCGATGCGAGCTTCTTGTAGAACTCCGGCTTGTCGACGATGCGCTCCAGCAGGTCGTCCAGAAGGTCGATCAGCGATTGGCCTGCGGCGGGATCCTGGCTCAACCAGAAGGAGACGGTGTACGCGTCCCTCACTCCGACTGGTGCGCCGCCCTGTGACTGCGAAACATGGTGGCAGTGTCGACGACGGGAGGCTTTGACCTCCAAGCCGATTCCATCGAGGAGGAAGTCGACAGGAGCCCGATCCGGCCCGATCCAAGCAGCCACGAGCTTGTCGGGATCCTTGGCCGAACGTATGACTTCGAGCTCGGCCCACAGCCCAATCTGCTGCTCGGGCGAAAGCACGGGGCGTCGCGCCAGAAGTGCCTGCCACTCGTCCACGTACGCAACGAGGGCCTTCCACGTGACGGAAGGGCCAAGCCGCACGGCTGCATCCCCGACCAGAACGAGGAATGCTCCCAGCAGTTGTGGGTCCGTCGACTCCCACACGGCAGCAGGGGCCAACCATTTTTTGCTCTCGAACTCGAATTCGAGCGAAGCCACTGGGGCGAGAACGAAGCCGCCCGCCCGTCTTCCAGTCGCATCGGCAGAGCTCTCGAGCTCGACGATCCAGGCGACGCCGCCAGCGCGAGTACGTGCCAGATAGCCGGCACCGACACGTGCGGCGATCCGGTAGTCGTCCGTCACCGCGCCGAGTTTCTCGAGCGCCAGACGCAGTTCAGTGGAGGAGTGTTTCATTCGGCCGACAGGTTGAAGACCTGAGTCGGCATCTTGGACGGAAACACCAGCGACGGGTACCAAAAGGATTGCCCCTTCGCGGCTGGGATATTTTTGCCGTCATCACGAAAGCAGGCAAGGACGGGCCCCGGATAGCTGCGCGCTTCGTCCAACTCCGGACCACCCAAGGCACCAGTGGCGAAGATCTTTGGCTTCCCAGACTTGGAAACATTGCGAGACATCGTTCTAAAATACACATAGCCGGTAGACCAGTGGCCACGCACGCGATTCAACACGCGCTCAAACATTTCCGGGTCCCATTGAATCGCATCCTCCGGATCGAAAGGCATCATTTTCATCAGCCGAATGAACGTGACCGGATCGACTGGCTCGTATTTGCGTATCGGTAGCGAGTCACCAAGTACCTCCTTCAATGCCTTTTCGACTTCCGACGCCCTTCCCAACGACTTCCGATCCAAGGCGGGCCTTCCCGGGTAGACGTGCTGGCCGGGTTCGTAGGCTGCGAGGTTGCTCGTATCGAGAACGTTCATTCGAGTCGGACGCAAACTCTCCATCGTCTCGACCGTAATGCGAGAGAGGGCTCCCTCGGATTGGAGTTGACGACGTAGGTTCTGCTCTGCGGTGTGGATGAAGTGGAATCGAGCAGCCAGGTCCTCGGGCAAGAAGACACGCGTGAACGGCATGAGCGCTTGTCGATAGCCATACATGCGGGCGTGTTGCAGGACCGTATCCATCTGCGAGATCTTGGCTCGTCGCAGGTAGTAGGTGACCAACAAGTTTTCGATCGTGAGCCCGCGGC
>JANODF010000390.1:0-6969 GCA_031412555.1 Archangium sp.
CGCCCGGGAGATCGCCCTCAACGCGCAGCGCGTCTCCGAGCTCGCCAAGGAGACCTTCGGCGCCGCGCGCGTGGGTCGCGATGGCGCCGACGGCTTCATGACCGCGATGGTGCAGGTGCGCGAAGGCAACCAGGCGATCGCCGACTCGGTGGTGCGCCTCAACAAACGCGTGCAGCAGGTGGGGAAGATCATCGAGTTCATCAACGGCATCGCCGACAAGTCCGACCTGCTCGCGCTCAACGCCGAGCTGGAGGGCAACAAGGCGGGCGAGGTGGGCCGGGGCTTCTCTCTGGTGGCCGCCGAGATGCGCAGGCTGGCGGAGTCCGTGATGCAGTCCACCCGTGAGATTGGCGGCCTCATCGACGAGATCCGCGACGCCACCAACGCGGCGGTGATGGCCACCGAAGCCGGTGTGAAGGCGACCGACGCAGGCGGCGCGTTGGCGCAGAAGGTGGGCGAAGGCCTCTCGCGCATCGTCGACTACGCCAACCAATCGGCCGACGCGATGCAGAGCATCAGCCTCGCCACCTCGCAGCAGCAGGCGGGAACGGATCAGCTGGTCGGCGCGATGGCGGAGATCGTCAAGAGCACCGAGGCCTCGGGTTCGGCCTCACGCGAGATGCTCTCCGCGCATGATCAGCTGATCTCGTTGGCCCGCGATCTCGAGCAGACGGTGGCCTCGGGCGGCAGCGATTCGGGCCTGCACAAGAGGACCACCTCGTGAGCCTCGAGCTGTGGCTGCGCAATCGCCTGACCTGGCTGATGCTGCCCACGGTGCTGGGCAACAGCCTCGCGGTCGCCGTGGCCGGCCCGTGGACTGCGTCGGTGGAGGCGCTCGACGCCGCTTCGCTCCAGGTCTTCCTGCTGCTCACCGTCGGGATCACCCTGCTGCTGCAGCTCATGCTCAGCGTCGCGGGCCTCAACCGCATCAACCGGTTCCGCGGGCTGGTGTCGGGCCGGTTGCCCCTCAATCGCGAGAATCGCCTCGCGGCGCTGGGTGAACTGCGGCGTTTCCCGTCGCGCATGGTGGGGCTCTCGTTGGGCGGCTGGCTGGGGGGCGCCGCGCTGCTGGGCCTGGGCATGGTGGCGCTGGCCGACGCGTCGTGGGCCATCGCGTTGCGCCTCCTGATGATCGGCGCGCTCTTCGGACCGCTGGCCACCGTGCTCGTCTCGTTGCTGCTGACCGCCCGCGCGCACGAAGCGTCGGATCATTTGGCCGAAGGCCTCGTGCCTCACGACGTGATCGCCGCTGCGCCCGGCGTCGACTGGAGCGTGCGCGGCCGAACCGTCGCCTTCACCGTGCTGCTCACCCTCATTCCCGTGCTCATCCTCGCCGACGTTGCCTGGGTGTCGTTGGGCCGCGCGCCCGCAGCCCTCGCCGCGGTCGCTCCCGAACTTCGCCAGGCGACCGCCGATGCGCTCTTTCAGGGCCTCGCGTTGCGGCTGGTGGGGTTGGGGGCGCTCTCCCTCGCCTTCGCGGTGATCGCCGCGGCCGCTGCGGCGCAGACCATCGCCCGCCCCATGCAGCGCCTCGCCGCCGAAGCGCACCGGGTGGCCGAAGGTGATCTCGACGCACCCCGGGTGATCGCCGCCGACGGTGAGGTGTGGCGCGTCACCAGCGTCTTCGCTCAGCTGCAGGAGCGGCTGGCCGGCCTGGTGCGCAAGGTGCTCGACGCGGGCGCGCACGTGGGCACCGCCACCGATTCGTTGCAACGCACCTCCACCCGCTCCGAGGCCACCGCGGCAGAGCAGGCCGCCGCGCTCAACGAGACGTCGGCCACCACCGAAGAGCTCGCCCGCAGCGCGCGGCAGATCGCAGCCAGCGCAGGGTCGGTGCTCGAGCTCGCCCGGCGCACCCTCGAAGCGGCGCAGCAGGGCCAGAACGACGCGGCCGCTTTTCAGGCGGCGGTCGATCGCATGAAGCAGGACAACAAGAGCATCGCCGGAGCGGTCGACCGCCTGCAGCGCCGGGTTCAGCAGATCGGCCGCATCGTCGAGCTGATCAACGCGGTGGCCGATCGCAGCGATCTGCTCGCGCTCTCCGCCGAGCTCGAAGGCACCCGCGCGGGTGACGTGGGCCGCGGCTTCTCGTTGGTGGGCGCCGAGATGCGAAGGCTCGCTGAGAACGTGCTCGAGTCGACTGCCGAAGTCGAAGAGCTGATCGCCGAGATCCGCGATGCCACCGTGCGCACCGCCGAAGCCACGCAGCGGGGCAGCGTGCTCACCGAGCGGGGCACCGCGCTGGCCGACGAGGTCACCTTCTCCCTGTCGCGCGTGGCCGAGCTGGCGCTGGAGACCTCCAACCAGGTGCGCACCATCACCCTGGCCACCCAGCAGCAGCAGAGCGGCACGGATCAGCTCGCCGAGGCGATGGCCGACATTCTGGCGGGTACACAGGGCGAGCTGGCCACCACCCATCGCCTCGCAGAAGTGAACCAGCGGCTGCTGGGGCTCTCCACCTCGTTGCAGACCGCGGTGGGCCGCTTCACCGGAGCCAAACGCCCGTGAGCTCCGGTCGCGAGCGGCTGCTGACGCAGTTCCGCGAGCTCGTCACCGAGCGGCTCGCCCGCATCAACCGCGCCTTGATGACGCTCGAGGCCGGTTCCGACGACGAGTCGGGCCGTCTGGCGCTGCGTGAGCTGCACGGTCTCAAGGGCGAGGCCCGCATGATGGGCTTCGCGGAGATCAACTCGCTCGTGCACGAGATGGAAGAACTCGTGCGCGCCGCCCAACGCCGTGGGTACGCGCTGGCGGGCGGCTCGGTCGACGCGTTGCTGGTGGTCTCCGACGCGGTGGCCGTGTTGGCGGGTGCCGTGGCCGGCGAGGCGCCCGACGTCGAACGCCTTCTGGGCTGGCTCGAGCAGGCCACCACCTCCGAGCAGGACCTGGGCGGGGCACCTTCGCCCATCCCCGCGCCGCCGCCTTCCGCGCCTTCGCCGGTGCCTTCTGCGCCGCCGGTGATCTCCGACTCCCGGGTGACCGTGGCGGCCCGCGCCGTCGAGCCCGCGCGGCCCGTCGACGCGTCGATCCGCATCACGCAACACAGCCTCGAGGTGCTCACCTCGACGACCAACAACCTGCAGCAGCGCGCGCGGCAGAACGAGATCACCGCCGCGCGCCGCCGCCAGCTCTCGCGCGAACTCACCTCGCTTCACCGCCTGGCCGAAGATCTGGGCCCCACGGTCGCCGAGCTCGCTGCCCGCCTGGGCCGCGCCAAAGAACTCGCCTCCGAGATCAATCGCCGCTCCTCCATGCTGGCCACCGAGGAGCTCAAAGATCTCTCCGTGCTCGCCGAGGAGATCACCGCGCTGCGCATGGTGCCCCTCTCGGTGCTTTTCGAGAGCTACCCCCGCATGGTGCGCGAGCTGGCGAAGGATCTGGGCAAGGAGCTCGAGCTGGTGGTGGAGGGCGAAGACGAACGTGTCGATCGTTCGGTGCTCGACGCGCTCAAAGATCCACTGCTGCACCTGGTGCGCAACGCCATCGATCACGGCCTCGAATCGCGCGAGCTGCGCGTCGAGCAGAACAAGAGCCCTCGCGGCAACCTGCTGCTCCAGGCGCGCCGGGAAGGTGAACGGCTGGTGCTGCGCGTCAAAGACGATGGCCAGGGTCTCTCTGCGCCGCACCTGCGCGTGGTGGCCGTGCGCAAAGGGCTGCTCGACGCCCAGAGCGCTGCGGCCCTCTCCGACGCGGCGGCCATCGATCTCGTCTTCCTCGCCGGCTTCAGCTCGCGTGAGGAAGTCAGTGACGTGTCGGGCCGTGGCGTGGGCCTCGACCTGGTGCGCACCCGGCTGCTGGCCATCGGCGGCGAAGTGACCGTCGACACCACCCCGGGCCTGGGTTCCAGCTTCGAGCTGCGCGTGCCGGTCAGCTTGACGGTCGCCCCCGTGCTCTTCGTGCAGGTCGGAGAAGAGCGCCTCTGCCTCGCCGCCTCCAACGTGGTGCGGGCCTTCACCGTCGAGCCCGGCCACATCCGCGAGGTCGCCGGTAAACCCGCGCTGCTGGTGGAGGATGAAGTGTTGCCGTTCTCGTCGGTCGCCTCGTTGCTCTTCGCTGCGCCCGAGCGGCCGCCTTCCGAAGGCGAGCTGGTGCTGGTGTTGCGCGGGCGTGGCCAGTCGGCCGCCATCGCCGTCGACCGGGTGTTGGAGGAGCGCGTGCAAGCGGTGATGCCGCTCAAGGGGCTGCTCTCGCGTTACCCGCACCTCAGCGGGGCCACGCCGCTGTCCGATGGAGAACTCGCGCTGGTGCTCTCCGCGCCCCACCTGGTGGCCACCGTGCACGGCCGCGAACTTCGCCTCGGTGCGGGCACCTCACGCCGCAAAGAGCTCCGGAAACAGAAGGTGCTGGTGGTCGACGACTCGCCGCTCACCCGCGAGCTGCTGGTCTCCTTGCTCGAGTCGGTGGGGTACCAGATCCTCCAGGCCGCCGATGGCGCGCTGGCCCTCGACCTGCTGGGCCGCGAGGCGGTGGACATCGTGGTGACCGATCTCGAGATGCCCAACGTGGATGGTCTGGAGCTGACCCGCAGACTCAAGAGTCACGCGACCTGGCGGGCGCTCCCGGTGGTGATCGTCACCACCCGGGGCAGCGAGGTCGATCGCCGCCGGGGCATGGATGCAGGGGCCGACGGCTATGTCACCAAGGGCGACCTGGTCCGACAAGACCTGGTCGACGTGGTGGCCCGTTTGCTGGCATAGGATCGAATTTCAGATGTCGGGGAACTCGTCATGCCGGTGAAGGTCCTCGTCGTCGACGACTCTCCGCTGATCCGTCAGCTGATCGTCGAGGCGCTCGAGAAAGACCCCGACGTGCAGGTGGTGGGCACCGCCGAGAATGGCCAACAGGCCATCGAGCAGGCCGCCGCGTTGCGCCCTCACGTCATCACCATGGATGTCGACATGCCCGTGATGGACGGGCTGACCGCCACCGAGCGGATCATGGCCGACTACCCCACGCCGATCCTGGTGCTCACCGCCGACCCGCGAAACCAGGCGCCCGAGTTGACCCATCGCGCCCTCGCCGTCGGCGCCCTCGCCCTGCGCGTCAAACCGGCCGCCGAAGCCGAGATGGCCAACCTCGCCCGCGAGGTGAAGCTGCTCGCCACCATCCGGGTCATCCGCCACGTGCGCGGGGTGAAGAAGGTCCCCGGCAGCAGCCCTTCGCAGCCGGCACTGCCGCTCATCGCGCCGCAGCCGTTCGCCACCACTTCGCTCGGCGTCATCTGCATCGCCAGCAGCACCGGTGGCCCGCAGGTCGTGCAGAAGCTGCTCACCGATCTGCCCGCTGATTTCCCCGTTCCGTTGGCGATCGTTCAGCACATCAACGCGGCCTTCTCTGAGTCGTTGGTGGGCTGGCTCGCCAGCTCCTCGAAGCTCAAGGTTCGCGTCGCCAAAGACAACGACCTGCTCACGCCGGGCACCGTGCTGCTCGCGCCGCCCGACGCGCACCTGGTGATCGCCGGCCGCGGCAAGGTCTCGGTCGCCTCGGGTGGCCCGCGTGATGGCCATCTGCCTTCCGCCCCGATGCTGCTCGAGTCCGCTGCCAGGGCCTACGCCCGGCGCGCGGTGGGCGTCATCCTGACCGGCATGGGCAACGATGGCGTCGACGGTCTCGCGGCGATCCGCACCGCTGGCGGCAAGACCATCGCGCAGAACCAGGACTCCTCGGTGGTGTTCGGCATGCCGGGCGCGGCGATCTCCCGGGGCATCGTGGATCACGTGGTCTCCGGCGACGATCTCGCCTCGACGTTGATCAAGCTGGCGCGAGGTCAAGAAGTCGCGCGGGTCTGAGCTCGAACGATGAACGCGCCCGAGCTCGAGCCGCTGCTGCAGTTCGTGGCTCAGCGCACCGGCACCCGGCTCTCCCGGCAACAACGTGAACGCCTCGCCGTCGAGCTGCAGAAGTTCGGCGCGGGCGGAGCCCAGCTGCACCTGGCTCGCCTGCAGTCGCGTGAAGGCGCGCACGAGCTGGCCCGGTTGCTGGCCGTGGTCTCGGTGCACAAGACCGATCTCTTTCGTGACGAGCCGCAGCTCCACGCGCTCGAGACGCACGTGCTGCGCCCGCTGGTGGCGCTCGGCCGGCCACTCTCGGTGTGGAGTGCCGGCTGCTCCACCGGTGAAGAAGTCGCCACGCTGCTGATGCTGCTGGCCGACGCGGGTGCACACCAGGAGAGCACCGTGCTGGGAACCGATCTCTCCGACGCGGCGCTCGCGCAGGCCAGGCGCCTCTCGTTCACGCCCGAGGTGCTCAAGCGCGTGCCGCGTGAGCTGCTGGCGCGCTACTTCCGCGACGGCACCTTGATCGCGCCGTTGATGGCGCGCGCGCGTTTCTCGCAGCACAACCTGATGGATCGGCCGTACCCCTTCGCGAGCGATGACGGGCCGTTCGACGTGATCGTCTGCCGCAACGTGCTCATCTATTTCACCGCCGAAGCGGCGCTCGAGACGGTGAACTCCTTCGTCGAGAGGCTGCGGCCGGGCGGGGTGCTGGTGCTCTCCACCGCCGAGCCCCTGCTCGAGCCCGTCGCCGAGCTCACCACGCTGCGTCTGCCCGGAGCGTTCTTCTACCAACGAGACGGTGCTCCCTCTCCCCGAGGGGGAGAGGGTCGGGGAGAGGGCTTGCAGCAGTCGCCACCCAGGCCGCGCCCGAGCGCACCCAGGCCGCGGCCCTCTCGCCCCTCGCTCACCGGCGAAACGCCCGTCGTCCTCACGCCCGAAGACGAAGGCCGAAAACTCTTCGAGCTCGTCCTCGAGTGGGCGGCCAACGGAGAAGATCACCCGGAAACGGAAGCCGGCCTCCGCAAGGCCCTCTACCTCGCACCCCAGCTCGCCGCAGCCCGCTACCTGCTCGGCCTCATCCTCGAGCGCCGCGGACTGGCCGCCGACGCGGCAAACGAATACCGCCGGGCCCTCTCGATGCTCGAGGCCGGAAAGGCGCTCCCCAGCGCCTTCTTCCTCAACAACGATCGCC
>JANODF010000391.1:0-2411 GCA_031412555.1 Archangium sp.
CCTGCGTCGACTCTCATCGATACAGAACCTTGAAGTCATCGCTCGTCATGAACGTGATCAGGCGCTTGCGCCGTGACCAAACCTGTTCGGCGCTCTAGACGAGCGTGGCGCCGATGAACATCACGACCGTCACGACCGCAGACCAATCGCTCCTCCGTGCGGTGAGAGAGACGCTTGACGGTGCTGACAGCGCGATCCTTTGTGTCGCGTACGTTCACTCCCGCGGAGTGCATCTGCTCGAGCGAGAACTCGGTGTTCTGAAGGAGCGCACCCGACTCGTCGCCACGACCACCTTCGATCAACACAATGGCGCTGCGCTCGCGGTCGCTGCCAACCTCGGCGTGCAGGTGCGCACGCTCAACCCCGGCTCTGGCAGCAGCTATCACCCGAAGCTCTATCTGGCCTCTCACGGACGCGAGGTGAGCGCCGTCGTCGGCTCTGCGAATCTCACCGGCGGGCTTGCGACCAACGTGGAGGTGGGTCTGCTCCTTCGTGGGACGCTCAAGGACAAGCCGCTCCGCGACCTCAGTGAGTGGGCCGAGAATGTCTGGAATGACACGCGAGGCGACGACTGGCTCGCGATGGCGGCGGAAGGGCAGGGCGATGATGAACTCGAGCCAGTCCTCTTCGACCTGCTCTCCCGCGAGGTGAGCCGGAACCCCGTGTTCCATACCCTCGGACGCCCCGCGCCCAACACCGTCAACAACGTCACTCGCGCTGAGGTGCTCGTCTCGACCGCGCGCTCACTCGCACAGACCGGCCAGCCGGCATCCATCCCGGCGTGGATGTTCAACATCGCGTGGGACTACTTGAACGCCAAGGGCGCGCTCAGCAACGACGTGCTGCTCAATCACCTGCGAGTGCATCGATCGAGTGCGGTTTGCGCCATTCTCGCGCGCCTGCCTGGAGTCGAGCGCGTGCCCGGTCGAGTCGCCGTCAGACTGAAGGCTCAGTAGAAGCGGTCACCGTGCTCGCCCTCGCGCTGATCCTGACTGCAACTCCTGCCGCACCCGTTGAAACCGCCTTCACCAACCTGAAGTCGATCGTCGGCGAGTGGGAAGCGCCCGTTGGCAAAGAAGGCAAGGTCGTGCGCGCCGCCTACAAGCTCGTCTCGAATGGCACCGTGCTCGTCGAGACGTGGACCACTCCCAGCGGTGCCAGCACGATGACTGTCTTTCACCTCGATGGGAACGCGCTGCTCGCCACCCACTACTGCGCGCAGGGAAATCAGCCTCGACTCCGGTGGACGAAGACGACGAACGGAGTGCTCCTCTTCGACTACCTCGACGCGACGAATCTCTCCTCACCCGCGCAAGCGCACCTGGTGAAGCTCGAGTTGGGGATCGACGCGGGTCGCCTCACTCGCAGGGAGGTCTACGTCGAAGCGGGGAAGGACGACGTCTCCGCCTACGACTTCAAGCGCAGGTGATCGAGAAGTGAACGCTGAGCGGACCAGGCCCCCCGGCACGATCCGCTCAGCACCTTCAACTCTTCAGAAGCAGATCCACGACACGTTGCACGACACCTGCGTTGCCGCCGTCATGTTCGCCACCCGGCAGCCGAAGTTGAGGCTGGTGCCGCTCGAGACAGCCGCTTCCATGCTGAAGCTGTTCGACGTCGTGGTGGCGCCGGACGGCGACGCGGGCCAGAAGGTGAAGCCGTTGGGGCCACCGGCGCCTCCAAAGATCGAGTTGACGCCGCCGATCGTCTTGATGACCGACAAGGTGGTGGTGGGGCCGATGGCGCTGGGCGCCACGTAGCCGGTCACCGTCGCCGTGCACCTCAGGTTGCGCGACGCCGTGACGACCTCACCGCAGCCCACGTCCGTCACCGCCGCTGTGCCACTGCCATTCACGCCGCAGCTCGACATGAAGCCTGCAGGACCAGCGACGCCCTGAATGCCCTGGAGGCCCTGAATTCCGGGCGTGCCCGGTGCACCCGGAGCGCCTGCGACGCCCTGAATGCCCTGCGCGCCCGCCGCGCCGTTGCACACCCGCGAGATGCCGCCGTCTGCCGAAGTGATCGACGTGCCGCCAGTCGCGCAGCCACCATCCGTGATCGCCGCGACGATCGGGCTGAAACCGGCAGGTCCGGCCGCTCCCGGGGCTCCCGGCGCACCAGCAGCTCCAGCGACTCCGTCGGCGCCAGCCACGCCGTCTGCGCCCGCCGGGCCCGCGGGTCCAACCGGGCCTGCAGGTCCCACCGCGCCAGCCGGTCCAGTCGCGCCGACGGCCCCCGTCGCGCCCGTTTCACCTCGGGGCCCTGCGACACCTTCAGCCTGCGTACAACCAACGAGGAGAATCACTCCGAGCCACAGTTGTTTCATTGCATTCCTTTTCGACCAGCGGGGGAACGGCAGACGATAGCGATCGCCGCGCTTCCGCCCAGACCCACGCTTGCCCCATGAAAGT
>JANODF010000392.1:0-4507 GCA_031412555.1 Archangium sp.
AGCAGGAGAAGTACAAGATCCCCGAAGGCGCTGAGCGGTTGTTCCGACCGTACATCCAGCAGGGCATGAAGTTCTTCGTGGCGAAGGTGAACGCGAAGAAGGAGACCTTCGAGAAGGGCATGGCGGCGTTGTCCCCGCTGCGGTTCCACTACGACAGCGAGAAGTTCGAGCTGCCCGTGCGACTCGGCCTCATCAACGCGAAGGAGAAGCAGGACCTCATCATTCACATCCTCGCGAAGAACCAGCGTTACGAGGTGGCCAACTTCCGCAACGCAACCATTCCCACCAACATCGACCTGGTGCCGTCGGCGAAGAGCGAGTTCCCCTTCTTCTACGTGAGCCTGTTTGATCGCACGCTCAAGGCGAACCCGGGCGCGGTGATCACCGAGTACGCATGGCAGGCGAACAGCTGCGATCCGTGCCCGACCTCACCGCTGTCGGAAGCAGACTTCCAGACGCTCGGGGCCGACGTGGTGCCCTCCCAGGGCAAGGTGGCTGACGCGTACGACGCGCGCCAGGGCTACGTGCTCACCCGCCTGCACGCGCGCTACGACAAGTCGTCGCTGGGAGAGGACCTCGTGTTCCGGGCGGCGAAGCCGATCGTCGGCGGCCGCGAGTTCATGACCGATGGCAGCAAGCTCGAGCAAGGCTCGCGAGCTGACTCGTACAACAACTTCCAGGCGCGGTACGCCATCCGCTACCCGTGGACGGCCGAGGTGACGTGCCAGAACCCGGTGTACGGGCGTTGGGGCGGGCCTCCCTCCGACCAGGCGCGCTCGGGCCCGAAGGCCGCGCAGGGCACCGCGTTCGTCGAGCGTGATCCCGCGAAGGTGGAGAAGCTCGCCGAGAGTTCGATCGCCGAGCTGCAGGTGAAGGGTCTCAAGACCGAAGCTGGCAAACCGTTGAGGAAGAAATGACTCGAGTCCTTCTTGCAGCCGTGACCGTCGTCGCAGCCAGTGCTCACGCGTTCTGCGGCTTCTACGTCGCGGGTGGCGGCGCGGAGCTGTTCAACAACGCCACGCAGGTGGTGCTGATGCGCGAAGGCACCCGCACCGTGTTGTCGATGCAGAACAACTACCAGGGACCGCCGGAAGACTTCGCCCTGGTCATCCCGGTGCCGGTGGTGCTCAAGAAGGAGAACGTGAAGACGCTGAAGAAGGAGATCTTCAGCCGCATCGACACGCTCGCCGCTCCCCGTCTCGTCGAATACTGGGAAGTCGATCCCTGCCTCGTCGAGCGGAACGACCCCGAGGAGGAAGACGACGCGCCGATGATGGAGAGTGGCGGCGGCGGCCCTCCGACGAAGCGCCGCGATCTGGGCGTGAAGGTCGAGGCTCAGTTCTCGGTCGGCGAGTACGACATCGTGGTGTTGTCTGCGAAAGACGCGCTCGGCCTGGAGACCTGGCTCAAGCAGGAGAAGTACAAGATCCCCGAAGGCGCTGAGCCGCTCTTTCGCCCGTACATCCAGCAGGGCATGAAGTTCTTCGTCGCGAAGGTGAACGCGAAGAAGGTGACCTTCGAGAAGGGGATGGCGGCGTTGTCGCCGCTGCGTTTCCACTACGACTCGGAGAAGTTCGATCTGCCCATCCGCCTCGGGCTGATCAACGCGAAGTCGCAGCAGGATCTGATCGTCCACGTGCTCGCGCGAAACCAGCGCTACGAGGTGGCCAACTACCCGAACGTCACCATCCCCACGAACATCGACCTGGTGCCTTCGGCGAAGAGCGAGTTCCCGTTCTTCTACGTGAGCTTGTTCGACCGCACCCTCAAGGCGAACCCGAAGGCCGTCATCACCGAGTACGCGTGGCAGGCCAGCAGCTGCGATCCGTGCCCGACCACGCCGCTCACCGCGGAAGACTTTCAGACGCTCGGTGCCGACGTGGTGCCCTCGAAGGGCAAGGTGACGGATCAGTACGATCCCACCCAGACCTACGTGCTGACCCGGTTGCACGCGCGCTACGACAAGGCGTCGCTGGGCGAAGACCTGGTGTTCCGCGCGGCCAAGCCGATCGTCGGTGGCCGCGAGTTCCTCACCAACGGCACCACCCTCGAGCAGGGTTCACGCCCCGATGGGTACAACAACTTCCAGGCGCGTTACGCGATTCGCTACCCGTGGTCGGGGCCGGTGGCCTGCAAGGATCCGGTCTACGGGCGTTGGGGTGGACCGCCGGCGAACCAGCTGGCTCAGACGAAGGCCGCACCAGGCACCGCCTTCGTGGAGCGAGATCCATCGAAGGTGGAGAAGCTCGCAGAGAGCGCCATCACCGAGCTGAAGGTGAAGGGCCTGAAGGCCGAGGCTGGCAAGCCCCTGAGGAAGAAGTGAGCCCCCTCTCCCTCTGGGAGAGGGTCGGGGTGAGGGCATGACCTCACTCATCTTCCTCTTATTGAGCGCGACACCGGTCGTCCTCCCCGACGAAACCGCGCCGAGATCACCCGGGCAGGTGCGGGTACAAGGCACCGACATCGTCATTCCCTCGGCCAACTTCACCGACGCGAAGAACTGCGGCAGCTGTCACGCAGACATCGCCGCGCAGTGGAAGACGAGCACCCACGCGCTCGCTTCGTTCACGAACCCCATCTACCGGGTCTCCATCGACAAGCTCCGGCAGGATCGCGGCGCTGCGCCCAGCCGCATGTGCGCGAGCTGTCACGATCTCGCGTTGCTCACCGCGGGCGCGATGGAGAACGCCGAGATCACCGCCGAAGATCCGCGGTCGCACGCGGGCGTGTCCTGCACCACGTGCCACAGCACGGTGCACACCACGCGCGACGGCAACGGCAGCCTCACCCTGCGCGCCGACGAGGTGTTCCCCTCTCGTCCTGAAGAGTCGACGCTGGAAAAACACCGCGCCCGCGTCGCCTCGACCGTCTTGCGCACCGCCGAACTTTGCGGTTCCTGCCACCGCTCGTTCCTCACCGACGAGACCGGCAACACGTCGGCGTTCTTCGGCATGGACGACTACGGCGCGTGGCAACGTTCGGCCTGGGCAGGCAGCACCGCGGAACGCCCCGATCACGTCGCCAACCAGGACTGCCGCACCTGCCACATGCCGCGCGAAGCGGCCGTGTTGGGCGACGTCGCCGCGAAGAAGGGCACGGTGCCTTCGCATCGATTCCTCGGCGCGCACACCACCCTCGCGGCGATGCGTGGTGACTCCGCTCAGGTCGCGCGGCTGCAGGCCTTCCTGGAGAAGTCGGCCACCATCGACGTGGCCGCGGTGAAGGTGAATGACGAGGCCTGGTCGATGCCGGCTGAAGCGGCGCGGCCGAACTCGGGCGATGTGATCGACATCGACGTGGTCGTGTTCAACGAGCGCACCGGCCATCGGTTCCCGGGCGGGGTGTTGGACAATCAGGGCACCCGCGTCGAGGTGACGCTGCGCACGGCGAAGGGCGGGGTGCTGGCGATCTCCGACGAGCACGAGGTGCGATCGCAGGTGGTCAACGCGAAGGGCGAGCCCGTGCAGAAGCGGGAGACCCACGAGTTCGTCACCGCCGTGTGGAATCACACCGTGCCTTCCCGGGATGCCCGGGTCACCCGCGTGCGCGCGCTCATTCCGGCCGGGCTGCCCGCCGACGCGTTCCCCCTGCGGGTCGAGGCGCGTCTCCTTCACCGCGCGCGCTCGGACGAGATGATGAAGGCTGCCTGTGATGAGCTGAAGACGCCGCGCGGCAAGGCTTTCCAGACCGCGTCGTTCAAGCAGACCGGCGCGATGCTCGACCCGTGCGTGGTGCAGCCGGTGACGATCATCGATCACTCCGAGGTCTCGCTGCTGGGCATCGCCAGCAAAGACACCTGGCTGCGCTCGTACCGGCGAGGGCTGGGACTCTCGGTCGGCCTACAGGAATACCTCGATGAAGCCGAAGCGGCCTTCGAGCACGCCAGTGGATTGGCCGTGGGTGAAGACGTCGGCGTGACCCGCTGGGCGCTGGGGCAGCTGGCGGGCAAGAGAGGCCAACTGCCGCGCGCGTTGGAACAGCTCAAGGCGGCCGAGAAGGTGCTTGGGCCCACCGCGGCGATCCTCAAGGCGCGGGGTGATGCGTACGGCCAGGTGTGGAAGTGGAAAGAGGCGGCCGCCGCGTGGAGCGCTGCCTTGAAGCTCTCACCGGGCGAACTCGGGCTCTGGCAGTCCATCGCGATGGCGGAGGCCAGCGTCGGCCGCTACCCGCAGGCCCTGGTCGCCGCGCAGGGAGGACTCGCGCTGCACCCGCGTGATGGTGACTGCCTGCGCGTGCAGGCGCTCGCCCTGCAGCACCTGGGGCAACCAGCTGATGTTGCTCTCGAGGCGGCGCTCTAGTGGCGCACGCCTGACGATGGTCCCCGGGCGAAGGCGCAGTGCAGCGCGCCGGAAGAGTTGCTGAGCGTAGCGGTAGGGGGAACTGAACGCGGCACGTTTATCGTGCGGGTCAGCCGTAATGCTCAAGATCAGGTGTCGGTACTGCTGCCCGCCGCTGCCCTGCGCCCCGCAGAACAGACCTACATTTTGCAGCGGCTCGACTGTGACGG
>JANODF010000393.1:0-2041 GCA_031412555.1 Archangium sp.
CAGTGCCATGCCAACTCCGACAAGCGTCACGCCCAACCCCAGCCGTGCCAGCCGTCCATATCCCGACGCCATGAAGCGCGTGAACGCATTTCCAATCTCCGTCGTCGTCTCTGCAGTCATGTCGATTTCCTCCTCAAACTAGTCTCCTACGTCAGTGCGCGAAGCGGATGTCCGGTAGAACGCGGCCGATGAATTTCGGTAACCACCATGCCTTGGAGCCGACGATGTACAGCACCGCGGGAACCAGGATCAGGCGCACAAGGAAGGCGTCCAGCAGGACGGCTGTGCCGAGAATCAACCCCATCTCCTTCATCGGCAAGGTCCCCGCGATCGCGAACGTGAAGAACACCGCAACCATCACCCCTGCGGCCGCCACGATCGGCCGCCCCGTATGTGCCAGAGCGCCCTCCGCAGCCTCGTTAGGGCTATTGGACAATTCAAAGTGCTCGCGGGCTGACGCAAGAAGAAACACCGTGTAGTCCATCGAGATCGCGAACACGAGCGCGAAGAAGAACAACGGAGCCCATGACGTCAGGTAGCCCTGGCTCTCGAAGCCCATCGGCCCAGCCGCCCATCCGTGCTGGAACGCCAGTGCCCCAACACCGAATGCGGCGCCGACCGACAACAGGTTGAACAACACGCCCGCCGCTGCAATGAACACGGCCTGCAGCGCGAACAACAGCAGCACGAATCCGAGCGCCAACACGACGCCGATGACCACGGGCGCTCGCGCCCTAAGCATTTGGTCGAGATCGTGGTTCTCGGCCACCGGACCGCCAATGAGGACGCCCGCAGGCAGTTCGCCGCGAAGCGTGCTGACAAGCGCGCTCGACTCCTTGCTCGACGGGTCCGTTGTAGCAATGGCCGTGATGAGTGCCGATCCATTGGCGGACGTCTGTGGAGGGAACACAGCGGCGATGCCCGGAGTGCCTGCCACAACGCGTGACACCTCCTCTGCGCTATTGCTCGGCGAGACCACGATCTGCAGCGGTCCCGGCGCTCCCGGTCCAAACGAGGACGCGAGGAGGTCGTAGCCGACGCGCGCCGGTCGGTCCTCCGGGAGCACGCTGATACTCGGCATGCCCGTCTTCAGGTTGAGCAATGGTGAAGCCAAGAGCAGGAGGAGCGCCGTGGCGCCGACTGCATAGATGGCCGCGTGCCTTTGAATTCGCTGTGCGAAGCGCCCCCAAAACGGGCTCCGGTGCTCGCCAACTGAGTGCCATGGCAGCGCAAAACGGTTGATACCTGGCCCCAGAAGCGCCGGCAACAGCGTCAGGGCCGCGGCCAATACGAAGCCCACGGACAGCATCATCCCCGCCGCCATCGACCTGAACGCCGGGATCGGCACGAGCAAGACGGCTGACAGACTGATGAGCACGGTGAGTCCGCTGAAGAGCACCGCTTTGCCCGCCGTGTCCATCGTCACACCGACGGCTGCATCGACGTCATCCGGCGTTGTATGCAACGCGCCGCGAAAGCGGCTCACGATGAAGAGCGCGTAGTCGATGCCCAGCGCCAGCGCAAACATCATCGCGAAGTTCAAGGTCCATATCGAAAGGTCGGTGTAACGCGTGATGAGATAGAGGATGCCCATTGAGCTGACAAGGCCTGCCGCAGTCAAGAGCAGCGGCAACCCTGCAGCGGCCAACGTGCCGAAGGCCAGCACAAGGATGACGGCGGTGACCGGCCAGGTGAGGAGCTCCGCCCTCATCATGCCTTCTTTGTTTACGGCGTTGAAGTCGGCCCAGAATGCAGGAGACCCCGTAAGCGCGACGGTGATCTCGTCGTCGCTCAGTTCGCTGATCGAGTCGGACACGCGCTCTGCGGCGCGCACGGATTCCGTCGGATCGACGAGCGACCCGGCCAACAGCATCACCGTGTGTCCATCCTGGCTCACCTGCGCGGGCGCCATTGGAGTCAGCGCAGACTCGGTCTCGAAGACCGCGGCTGCCGCATC
Source organism: Archangium sp. (assembly GCA_031412555.1). GTDB lineage: Bacteria > Myxococcota > Myxococcia > Myxococcales > Myxococcaceae > Archangium_A. The sequence continues at coordinate 1,958 of JANODF010000393.1, forward strand.
AATCTTTGACTGGAATCGCGGATCATCCGCTGTCACGTCGTCGCTATGCACGACGACGACAGCCGACTGCGATGAGAAGCCGAC
>JANODF010000394.1:0-7447 GCA_031412555.1 Archangium sp.
GAAGAGGTGACTGCCCCTCCCCCCGACCCTCTCCCCCTCGGGGAGAGGGAGTTCATTTGCGCGGCGTGAAGTCGTAGATCTTCTCGACAGCGATCTGCCGGTAGCGCTCGGTCTTCAGGCTTCTCACCGCACACTCGTGCACGAACGCTGCTTCGTCGGCCACCCCGGCCTTGAGCCTGCGTTTCGCCTCGGCCTTGATCTGCTTGGCCGCCTCGTGCGGGTGAAAACAGTACGAGGCCGAAAAGTGCAGATGACCCGCGAACGGCAGCAGGCGCGCTTCGAGCACGTCACCCACGCCCAGCCCGACGATCTGCCGGCGCTCGGTCACGTCCCAGGTGATGCCGGAGAACAACCCGCGCAGCCGCACTTCACCCTTCGCGATGCGCCGCACTTCGAAGATTCCGTGAATGGTCTCGGTGAGCGAACGAAACGCTGCCGCGCGTTCGGGCACGTCTTCTTTGAGTGACAGCTCGTAACGCTGCCGCGCCGGCGTCTTGCCGAAGTGCGGAGCGATGCGATCACACGCGTAGTGTTCGAGGAAGCCCGCCATGCGCTGCTCGAGCTGGCGATCTTCGTCGAAGACCTCGCCGTTCTTCACGAACCACTCCGCCCGGGCCGCCAGCAGATCCGGCTTCGTCTCTTCTGGCGTGGCGAAGGCGATCAGCTCTTCGAGAAACGGGTGAGGAGCGCCGCTCATGCTCCAGCCATCACGTCGGCGAAGCGCTGAAACAGGTAGCGGGCGTCGTGCGGGCCGGGCGAAGCCTCGGGGTGGTACTGCACCGAGAACGCACGCGCGCCAGGCACCACCAGGCCCTCGACGGTGGAGTCGTTCAGGTTCAGGTGCGTGACCTCGGCCTTGCCCTCGAGGCTCTTCGCGTCGACCGCGAAGCCGTGGTTCTGCGCGGTGATCTCCACCTTGCCGGTGACCAGATCCTTCACGGGCTGGTTGGCGCCGCGGTGCCCGAACTTCATCTTCCAGGTCTTCCCGCCCAGCGCGAGCGCGAGGATCTGGTGGCCCAGGCAGATGCCGAACACGGGCACCTTGCCGAGCAGCTCGGCCACCGTCTTGTCAGCACCCTTCACTGCCGCGGGATCGCCGGGGCCATTGGTGAGGAAGACGCCGTCGGGCTTGCGCGCGAGGATCTCGGCCGAGGTCGACCACGCGGGCACGACGGTGACGTGGCAGCCCACGTCGACCAGGAACTGCAGCATCGCCTTCTTGAGGCCGTAGTCGACCGCGACCACCCGGAACCGCGTCGGCACCTGGGGCAACGTCGCGTCGTTCAGCACGTTGGGCGTTCGTTTCGTCCACTCGTAGACAGTCTTGGTGGAGATACCGGTCGCCAGATCCATGCCCTCCATGCCGGGCGCCTGCTTCGCCTTCTCGACCAGCGCTTTGGCGGAGTGATCCCCGGTGGAGATGACGCCCATCTGCGCGCCGTGCGTACGCAGGTGACGCACCAGCCTTCGTGTATCGATGCCTTCGATGCCGCCCACGCCACAGCGGGAGAGCATCGCGTCGAGCGACTCCTGGCTGCGCCAGTTCGACGGCTCGGAGTACTCGCGCACGATCATCCCGACCGCGTGCGGCTTGCCCGACTCGTCGTCTTCCGCGGTGGTGCCGACGTTGCCCATCTGCGGGTACGCCATGGTGACGATCTGCCCGACGTACGACGGGTCGGTGAGGATCTCCTGGTAGCCGAACATCGAGGTGTTGAAGACCACCTCACCGACGGTCTCACCAGCAGCGCCAAAAGAACGCCCTTCGAAGAGGGATCCATCTGCCAGGGCCAGGACAGCTCGCTTCACGTGGTCACTCCAGTCGAGGTCAGATAACGCGCGCCGCTGATGACGCCAAAGACCGCGCGCGTCTGAGGGTCGATGATCGTCAATGCGGCCCGCAGGCCGGGCAGGATTCCCGTGGTGAGCCCCAACAACCGGGCGGGTGCGCTCGAGAGCACCTCGACCAGCCGCAGCGGGTTCAGCCCCAGGCTCATCACTGCGGGGAGCGCCTGCTCGAAAGCTTCACAGCCCGGCGCGCACGCTTCGAAGGGATGTTCGCGGTCGAGCACGTCGACGCGCACGTGATCGCAGGCCACCGCGTCGAGCGTTCCATCGGCGAGCGCGAGCCCGAGCGCCTTCACGTCGGCTTCGCTGCGCAGGGCCGGCCACACGCGCGCTTCGAGTGCGTAGCCTTCGGCCGCGCGGTCGTCGCGGGTCAGGTGGTGCGGCGTGCAGTCGGCCGACACCTGCAGGCCCCGCTGTTTGGCGGCGCGGATCAGCTCGACGCTGCGGGCGGTGGTGAGGTGCGCGAAGTGGAGCCGGCCGCCGGTCTCTTCGAGGATCAGCAGGTCACGCGCGACCACGGCCGCTTCAGCAGCGACAGGCACGGAAGGCAGGCCCAGCCGCGTGGCGGTCAGGCCTTCGCCGAGCACACCTGCGCCGGTGAGCGAGGGATCTTCGGCGTGCAGCACCAGCAGCTTGCCGCGCGAATACTGGAGCGCCCGCCGGAGCACGCCCGACTTCACCAGCGGCCGGAAACCCTGGCTCAAGCAGGCCGCGTCTTCGGGCGTCTCGCCGAGTTCTTCACCCTCGAGCCTGCGGGTCAACGGCGCGGCGGTGAGGATTTGCAGGCGATCGTCGCGCAGCTTGTTCGACTCGGGGGCGGCGACGACGGTGGTGAAGCCACCTTTGAGCGCGGCGTCGAGATCGTTCGTGTCGCGCAGCACGCTGTGCAGGTCGACGAAGCCGGGGCTGACCCAGTGGCCGTCGAGCTCGATCACGCGCGCTCCGGTGGCGTCGACTTTCGAGCCGACCGAGGCGATCTCGCCGTCGACGATCAGGACTTCGGCCACGCCGTCACGTTTGGCGGCTGGGTCGAGGAGGCGCGCACCCCGCAGGAGGAGTCTCATGAGGCCCTCACCCCGACCCGCTCCCGAAGGGAAAGGGAGTTCATTGGGCAACTCATGACACGGCCTCCAGGATCGCCTTGCGCACGGCGACGCCGTTCTGCACCTGCTCGAGGATCAGGCTGCGTTGCCCGTCAGCCACTTCGGGCGAGAGCTCCAGACCCCGGTTGACGGGGCCGGGGTGCAGCACCACGGCCTCAGGCTTGAGGGCCGCAGCCCGCTCGTTCGTGAGGCCCCAGCGCACGTGGTACTCGGCGGGCGTGGGGAAGAGCGCGTCGCCCTGCCGTTCACGTTGGATGCGCAGCATCATCACCGCGTCGGCGCCGTCGAGCGCGTGATCGAGCTCGGTGGTCACCTCGGCGCCCAGCGCCGCCAGCCCCATCGGCAACATGGTGGGCGGCCCGCAGAACACCAGGCTCGCCCCCAGCGCCTTGAGACAATGCAGGTTCGAGCGCGCCACCCGGCTGTGGAGGATGTCGCCCACGATCGCCACCCGCTTCCCCGCCAGCGTGCCCCAGCGTCGCCAGAGCGTGTACGCGTCGAGCAGCGCCTGGCTGGGGTGTTCGTGCTGGCCGTCACCTGCGTTGACCACGGAGCAGCCCACCGAACGCGCCACCAGGGCCGCCGCGCCGCTGTGTTGATGGCGCACCACGATGATGCTCACGCCCAGCGCGGCGATGTTCTTGGCGGTGTCCACCAGGGTCTCGCCCTTGGAGGCTGACGAGCCGGTCACCGTCCAGTTGAGCACGTGCGCACCGAGGCTGGCCGCCGCCACTTCGAAGCTCGAGCGGGTGCGGGTCGACGCTTCGTAGAAGACGTTCGCCACCACGCGGCCGACGAGGTGCCGGCCGCCGACGCGGCCTTCGCGGTACTCGTGGGCACGGGTGAGCAACTGCTCGAGCTCGGCCTTCGCGAGCCCCTCGATACCGAGCAGGTGGCGCGTCGAGTTCACTTGGAGACGGTTCCGGTCTTCTCGGCCACCAGGTGGTAGCTCTTGCGCTTCTTGAGCGGCTTGAACTCGACGATGCGGTCGTACTCGATGCGAATCGTGAGCTTCTTGGTGGCCTCGTCGAAGGTGATCTTCACGTTGTCTTCGGTCAGCCCGTAACCCGGCTTGACCGACTCGACGCCCTCCTCGTCCACCTCGTAGTGGCTGGTGTTGGGGCTCTTGGCGTTGAGCCGGATGAGCATGTTGTCGAGCGCGATCTTCTCACCCTGGAGGATGTAGACGTTGAACGCCTCGGCGGTCGCCTCCTTGGCCTCGAGGTTGTCGATGTACAGCGGACCCACGTGGTACCCGTAGAAGAACACCCCGGCCAACAGCACGAAGACCAGGTAGGTGACGGGGTTGGTTTCGCCGTTGTTGCGCACGCCGCGAAGTAGCCACGCTGTCCGCGCAGCGTCAAGCAACCTCGTATTACTTCCGAGGAGCCTCGGAACCACACATCGTCACCGGGGTGAAGAACCGGTCGTACCGAATGCCGGTCCCGCCGAAGAACGAGCTCAAGAAGCCGCCGTGCGAGAGCGAGAACCAGATCACCGTGGCCTTGCCCTTGATGCTGCTGAACGGCACGAACTCGGGCGCCCGGCTGCCGTTGAGGTTGTTGAGGCCCAGGCGGCTGTCGAGGGAGTTGTTGCGGTTGTCACCCATCACGAAGACCGAACCTTCGGGCACTTTCACGGTGCGCACCTCCATCTGAGACAAGGTGCCCTTGCGGCGTTCGACTTCGTCGAGGATCAGATGGGGCACCCCGGCGAAGGTCTCGCGGTAGAGCGCTTCGGGCCGCTGCACCCAGTCGTCTTCGCGCCAGGTGCTCACCCAGTATTTGAAACTGTCGAAGCTGGTGACCTGCACCTCGTTGTGTTCCCAGAAGCCGTAGTTCGCGTTCTCCAGGGTGCGCGGGGTGAGCACGCCGTTGACCACCAGCCCCTCCTCGTTGAACTCGAGGGTGTCACCCGGCACGCCGACCACGCGCTTGATGTAGTCGTACTGCGGGTTGACCGGGTTGTTGAACACGATCACGTCGCCGGCCTTCGGGGCGCGCACGATCACGAACGGCACGTAGTTGGTGAAGGGCAGCCGCACGCCATAGATGAACTTGTTGACGAAGATCTGATCGCCCAGCTCCAGCGTGGGGATCATCGAGCCCGAGGGAATCTTGAACGGGTCGAGCAACACCGCGCGGAAGGACAGCGCGATCAGCAGCGCGCGTACGAAGCCGCCGCTCAGATCGAGCCAGCCGCGTTTGTGCGACTTGAGGTGTTTGTCGTAGGCCTGCTCCAGGCCCTTCGATGTGGCCTTCACCTGCTCGAGCGGCTGACCGAACGAACGCACCGTGGCCTCGGACGCGGCGACGATCTCCTCCCACGCCTTGTCTTTGAGCTGCTTGCGCGCCTTGCCTGCGAGCGCTTCGACCTCGGCGAGGATCTCTTCGGCGCGGTAGCGCGCCTCTCTCGTGTCGTTCCACTTCTTGAACAGCGGCGTGCGCGCGATCACCAGCCCCAGCCACCAGGCGAAGCAGATGAGCCCCAGCCCCTGCATCAGCGGCTGCAGCCAGAGGTAGGTGCAGACCACGCTCTCCACGATGGTCAGGTAGACCACGAAGACCAGCGCGAGCACGGTGACCGGCGCCCAGAGGCTGACCAGTCGATCGTGCCAGCGCCACTTCTCCAGGCGCTTCTGATCCTCAGCAGAGAGCTTGCTCAACACCGCCTGCGCGAGCGACGGCTCTACCGGCTTCGCCTCCGCGGCCACGTCAGTTCTCCGATTTCAGAACGGCGAGGAAAGCCTCCTGGGGAAGCTCGACGCTGCCGACCGACTTGAGGCGCTTCTTGCCCTCTTTCTGCTTCTCGAGGAGCTTGCGCTTACGCGAGATGTCGCCGCCGTAGCACTTGGCGAGCACGTTCTTGCGCATGGCCGAAATCGTCTCGCGGCTGATGATCCGGCTGCCGATGGCGGCCTGAATGGCCACCTCGAACATCTGCTTGGGGATCACTTCTTTGAGCTTCTCGCAGACCTCGCGGCCGCGCTGATACGCACGATCCTTGTGCACGATGATCGAGAGGGCATCGACGATCTCGGCGTTGATCAAGATGTCCACGCGCACCAGATCGGCCGTGCGGTAGCCACCCAGCTCGTAATCGAGTGACGCGTAGCCGCGGCTGACCGATTTCATCTTGTCGAAGAAGTCGAACACCACTTCGGCCAGCGGCATTTCATACGTGACGCGGCAGCGGGTACCGGACGAGCCGAGGTAGTCGATCGCCTTCTGAATGCCGCGGCGGTCCTGGCACAGGCCCAAGATCGCGCCCAGGTGCTCGTTGGGCACGTGGATGTGCGCGATGAGGAAAGGCTCCTCGAGGTGCTCGATGTTCTGAACCGGGGGCAACTTCGCCGGGTTGTCGATGGTGAGCACGTCGCCGCCGTGCGGGAAGACCTTGTAGACCACCGAGGGCGCGGTGGAGATGAGGTTCAGGTTGTACTCGCGCTCCAGGCGCTCCTGAACGATCTCCATGTGCAGCAGGCCCAGGTAACCGCAGCGGAAGCCGAAGCCGAGCGCGGTGGAGGTCTCGGGCTCCCAGGTGAAGGCGGAGTCGTTGAGGCGCAGCTTGGTGAGCGCGTCACGCAGGTTGTCGTAGTCGGCGGCCTCGATCGGGAAGATGCCCGAGAAGACCATCGGCTTGACCTCTTTGAAGCCGGGGAACGGGGTGACGGTCGGCACCACGGCGTCGGTGATGGTGTCGCCGACCTTCGCGTCCGCGAGCTCCTTGATGTTCGCCACGAAGATGCCCACTTCGCCGGCCATCAGCTGCTTCACGGCGACGGGGTGCGGGGCGATCACGCCAAGTTCCTGCACCTCGAATTCTTTCTGGTTCGACCAGAGGCGGATCTTCTGGCCGATCTTCACCACGCCTTCGACCACGCGGATGAGCATCACCACGCCGCGGTAGTTGTCGTACCAGCTGTCGAACACCAGGCACTTGAGGGGCGCGGTCAGCTCGCCCTGGGGCGGCGGAATCAGCGTGACGATCGCCTCGAGCAGCTGGTCGATGTTCACGCCCTCCTTCGCGGAGACGGGCACTGCCTTGTCACCATCGAGGCCGATCAGGTCGGTGATCTCGACCCGGGTGCCTTCGACGTTCGCGGAAGGCAGATCGATCTTGTTGATGACCGGGATGATCTCGAGGTTGGTCTCCACCGCCATGTAGACGTTGGCGAGCGTCTGCGCCTCGACACCCTGGGTGGCGTCGACCACCAGCAAGGCGCCTTCGCAGGCGGCCAGCGAGCGGCTGACTTCGTACGCAAAGTCGACGTGGCCCGGCGTGTCGATCAGGTTGAAGGTGTACTCCTGCCCGTCGTTCGCGCGGTACTTGAGCATGACCGCGCGCGCCTTGATGGTGATGCCGCGCTCGCGCTCGAGATCCATGTCGTCGAGCATTTGCTCGTGCATCTCCCGCTGCTCGACGGCACCGGTCTTCTGCAGCAGCCGGTCGGACAAGGTGGTCTTGCCGTGATCGATGTGCGCGATGATCGAGAA
>JANODF010000395.1:0-5833 GCA_031412555.1 Archangium sp.
CACCGGATGCACCCCCACCGCCAACTTCACCGGCGACGACGGCTTGAACGTCCCGAAGAGACGGTCCCACACGATGGTGTGGCAGCCGAAGTTCGAGTTGCTCTGCTCCAGCTCCGGCGAGTGATGGAGCGCGTGGTAACCCGGCAGGTTCACCACCCACCCCAGCCCGCGCTCCGACACGCTCACGTTCGCGTGCGCGAGAATGCCCAGCACCGCCCCCAACGTCGTCGCGGTCACCACTTCATCCACCCCGGCCCCCACCACCATCAACGGCACCGTGCGCACCACGAAGAACAACACGTTGTCCACCGGGTGCGTGCGCAGCGCCTTGAGCCCGTTGAGCTGGGTGATCACATGGTGCGTGCTGTGGAACTGCCACAACACCGGGAAGCGGTGCGCCGCGCGGTGAAACCAGTACGAGAAGAACTCCGCCACGAAGAACGCCAGCGCGACCTTGACCCCGAAGGGCGCGTGACCCGGCCACAGATGCGGCAGGTCGAACCCGAAGCCCTGCGAAGCCAACGCCGGCGTGAGCCACTTCGTGACGAAGGCGATCGACAACGCGCTGAACTGCGTGATGAAGAACAAGAACACCAGGTCGCGCCGCAGACCGCCCGGCTCCGGTGAGAACAGGTGGCCGTTCGAGGCTGCGTCGGCAGGAAAGAACCGCTCGATGAGCCAGATGAAGAAGATCAGGCTCAACAACACGCACGACGCGTAGTCGATGCGCACGCCCTGCGCCGCGAGCACGCGCTGACCTTCGTCGCGAAAGACGATCGAGCCGATCGCCGACGACAACACCACGGGCACGAAGGCGAACCTGATCAAGCGCGCACTTCAGTACTCCGCGCGGATTCCGAGGAACGGGCGAATGGGCAGGTGCTGAAAACGCCCCTGGTTGGGCATCACGCCGTTGGCGAGGTCGCCTTCTCCGTAGACCCACGAGAACACGTTCATGGTGTTCGTCACGTTGAGCACCTCGGCGTAGAACGAGCACGAGAGCGGGCCGATGTGGAAGCGGTACTCCCCGCGCAACCCGAGCTCGAAGAAGAAGGGATAGCGATCCCCCGAGGTGCGGCCGAACACCGGCAACCAGAACTCGTTGGTGGCGTTGGGCACGAACGTATCGACCGGCGTGTACGGCCGCCCGGTGCGGAAGTTCGCGCGCGTGGTGAACAACCACTTCGAGTTCGGTGACCACGAGACGCCAGCCGAAGCGGTGAACTGCTGCTCCCACTGCACGGGGTAGGTGCCCCGCGTGGTCGCCAGCGGGTTCGAGCGATCCGCCCGCAACGCGCCGATGCCTGCGTTGTAGGAAAACTGCCGGGTGCGCCCGAAGAGCATCAGGTCGAAGCCGTACGCGAGGCCGGTGCCGCCGTTGGTGTACACCGGCAGCCCCCCTGCTTCGCGCGCCAGCACCGCGTCGACGTTGTCGGGGTTGACCACCAGGTTCGACATCCACTTGCCCCACCCTTCCACGCGCAACAGCGCCTCGAACGGGAGCGGCTGTTCGATGGCGCCGATCAACTGCGCGCTGCGTTCGGGCTGCAGCTTCGGATTGCCGTACGTGGCATCGAGCGCGAGCGGCGTCTGCAACGGCTGCAGCACGTACCCACCCGACAGCTTCACCACGGTGTGGGTGGGCAAGGTGAGGGCACCGGCCAGCCGCGCCGAGCCGGTGAAGACCGAATTGCTCACGTCGTACTGCCCGCGCAGGCCCGCTTCGAAGGCGAGCGGCTCGAGGGGCACGAAGGTGTGTTCGGCGTAGACCGACAGCAGGTTGCGGGTGAGCGAAGGCTGAATCATCAACGCGCGCCGGCGCGAGTCGACGATGGGCTCGCGCGCCCACGGAGCGATGCTGCGCGCGTCGGCCACCGTGCCGGTGAGGTTCACCTCGCGCCACGCGTACTGCACGCCCGCCGAGCTGCGGTTCTGCTTCGAGAAGACCCACTTCAAATCGCCGCGGAGCACCACGTCGTTGCGAAGCGCCTGGGTGGAGAGATCGATGGTGCCCTGCACGTCAGACGCGTTCTCGTCTCTCAAGTACGCAGCGGTGAAGCTGAGCTCGCTGTCACCGGGCAGATCGACCTCGTGCCGCAAGCTGACGATCTGCGCGTTGTTCGCGAGCTTCAGATCGCCCGCGAAGTTGATCAGCACCTCTTCCCCGGGCTTGACCACCAGGTTGAAGCCGTCAGAGGCGTGGGTGAAGGTCAACATGGTGAGGTGTTTGCCGCGCCGGTACGCCACGCGAACGAACGCCTCGGTGATGTCGGGCGCCACCACGTTCTGGCCGAACAGCTTGAACGCCTTGAGCACCGCGAAATACGCCTCGAAGTAGCTGCGCCGGAAGCTGACCACCGCCGACAGGCCTTCGATGCCCAGCGGCACGTCGGCGCGCACCTTGGCGGTGAGCATCGAGACGTCGGCGATCACCTTCACCTTCTTCACGTCACCGCGCACGTAGCGGATGTCGAGCACGCCCGAGAGCGCAGGCTCGTACCGGGCGGGCGCCGCGCCTGCGTAGAAGTCGGCCGAGTCGATCAACAGCGGGTTGATGATCGAAGCGAAACCACCCAGGTGGTACGGGTTGCTCAGCGGCACGCCGTCGATGAAGACGATCGTCTCGTCGGGCCCACCACCTCGCACGAAGAAGTTGGCGAGCAGATCCGGATCTGCCGCGACGCCGGGCAGCTGCTGCACCACGCGGGTGATGTCTTCCAGCGCACCGGGGGTGCGATCGATGTCGGCGCGGGTGAGGGAGAACCGGCTGACCTGCGGTGACTTGTCGGCGTCGGGCACGCTGGGCAACAACCGGCTGCCTTCCACGCGCGTCTCGAAGCCGCGGCTCTTCACGATGCCGTAGCGCACCACGGTGCGCTGCCCGCTCTTGAACACCTCGGGGAACCCCTTGAGCGCGTAGCCCTCTTTCTCCACGGTCACCCATGCATCGCCCACCGGCAACGCTTCGAAGGTGATCGAGAAGCGGCCCTGCGCGTCGGTCTTCGTTTCTTTGTCACCCAGGCTGACCGAAGCACCTTCGATGGGTTCGCCCAGCTCGCCGCCCACGACCTCGCCTTCGAGCGTCCACGGGAGCACCGGCGGCACGAACTCGATCGCCATCTCGATCACCGAATGCGCCGGCACGCCGTCGACCTTCGCGGGCCTCAGCTCACACGCCTCGATCGATCGAAAGGCGGCCGCCGAGAAGACCAGGGAAGGCGAAGAGATGATCGCCTTGTCGGTCACCTTGCCGTCAGGCCCCACGCTCACCCGCAGCACCACCGTGCCCCGAATGCCGCTGGTGCGCTCGGAGGCCGGGTACTCCGGCGCGGAGGAACACTTCGCAGAAGGCGGTTCGATCACCGGCCCGGCGTCAGGCGTCTCCCCCCCCGCGTCGGGGATGAGCTCGAGGCCCGCGTCTTCGACGGGGGCCTGCGACACGACGCTGGCGACCAACAGAGCGAGCAGCATCGTTCAGGGCGTGGGCGGAGGGGGAGGAGGCGGCGGGGGCGGCGCGTTCTGGTCACCGCTGCCGACGGGAGGCGGCAACACCACCTGATCCGTGGGCACGTTCGCGCCTTCGATGGCGGAGATGCGCACCGGGCCCTGCTCGCGCGAGTAGGTGTAGACGGCGCGGCGCCCACAGGCTTCGGCCAGGTACTGCGCCCCCGATTTGGAGACCGTGGAGAGCTTCACCTGGCTCTCGGAGCAGCCGAGATCGCGACCCGCCTGCTTGCGGATGTACTTGTTCTTGTTGCCGCCGCAGCCGACGGCGAACACCACCAGGGCGAACAACAGACTGAACCGCGCCATGACCCACCTCCACGAATGAACGGGCCCGGTTGTACCAAACGGCAGGGGATTAAGTGCTGCAACACACGCGCGCTCACGCTACGAGCGCGCGGGCATGCCGCAGCTGCTCACTTTCGACGGTCACCCGCTCCACATCGAAGACGTCACGGCGATCTCCCGGCGGGAGCTCAACGCCCGGTTGTCAGGCGACTCGACCTTTCTGGCCCGCATCGAAGCCGGCGCCGCCCACGTGGCGCGCACGCTGGCCGAGCAGGGCGTCATCTACGGCGTGACCACCGGCTACGGCGACTCGGTCACCACCCCGGTGCCGCCGGAGCTGGTCCCCGAGCTCGGTCACCGCCTGTTCACCTACCATGGCGTGGGCCTTGGCCCTCCGTTCGGCATCGAAGAGACCCGCGCCATTCTCGCGGCGCGCCTGCAGTCGCTCTCGCAGGGCCTCTCGGGCGTGAGCGTGGTGATGCTGCGCCAGCTCGAGCGGCTGTTGGTCGACGACCTTCTGCCCGTCATCCCCCAGGAGGGTTCGGTCGGGGCGAGCGGCGATCTCACCCCGCTCTCCTACGTGGCGGCCGTCTTGTGCGGCGAACGCGATGTCTTCGTCGATGGCGTGCGGATGCCCACCGCCGAGGTGTTCAAGGCCAGGGGCATCACGCCGATTCAGCTCAAGCCCAAAGAGGGCCTGGCGATCATGAACGGCACCGCCGTGATGACCGGGCTCGCCTGCCTCGCTTTCGAACGCGCCGAGGGGCTCTCGCGGTTGAGCGCGCACCTGACTGCGATGGCTTCGGCGGCGATGGGCGGCAACCCGCACCACTTCGATGAACGTTTGTTCCAGGCCAAGCCGCACGTGGGCCAGCAGCGCGTCGCCGGGTGGATCCGGGCGGATCTCGCGGGCTCGGAGCGCAGTGAGTCGCGCCTGCAGGATCGCTATTCGATTCGGTGCGCACCGCACGTGATCGGGGTGCTCGAAGACACGCTGCCGTTCCTGCGATCGTTGATCGAGAACGAGCTCAACAGCGCGAACGACAACCCGTTGATCGATCCCGAAGATGGCCGGGTGATGCACGGCGGGCACTTCTACGGCGGGCACATCGCGCTCGCGATGGACACGCTCAAGAACGTCGTGGCGAATCTGGCTGACCTGATGGATCGGCAGATCGCGCTGCTGGTGGATACCCGGTTCAATCACGGGCTCCCCGCGAACCTGAGCGGTGCGACCGGGCAGCGGGCGTCGGTCAGTCACGGGCTCAAGGCGCTGCAGATCGGCGCGTCGGCGTGGGCCGCTGAAGCCCTCAAGCTCACCATGCCGGCATCGGTGTTCTCGCGTTCGACCGAATGTCACAACCAGGACAAGGTCAGCATGGGCACCATCGCGGCTCGCGATGCGCTGCGGGTGCTCACCTTGACGGAGCAGGTCGCGGCGGCGCATGTGGTGACCGCGCGGCAGGCGGTGTTCTTGAAGGCTCGCTCGGGCGCGAAGGTGCCGGTGGGGGTTTTGAAACTTGCCGAGCAGATGGAGGTCGAGCCGTTGATTGAAGATCGCGTGCTCGAGCCGGAGCTGCGTGGGTTGATCGCCCGCATGCCGGCGCTCGGGAAAATCTAGGCCCTCACCCCGACCCTCTCCCGAAGGGAGAGGGAGACACTATTTCAAGTTCTCCTTGATGAACTCGCTGGCCTGACGCAGCGCTTCGGGGCTGCGTTGCGTTTCCACGTGATGCACTCCGGGGAGCACCAGCAGACGCGCTCCCAGCCAGGCCGCGACTGCCTTGCCCTGCTCGAGCTCGTCGTGTTCACCCTGGATCACCAGCGCGGGCACCTTCGGCGGCTCCTTGCGGATGCGGTAGCGATCGGGTTCCTGCAAACGAATGAACGGGCTCGCGTCACTCGCTTCGAAGACCGTCGCGTTGCCCATCACCACCGTCGCCCGCACCTCCTTCTCGGCCGCGACCAACGCCGAATAGATGCCCATCGAAAAACCGCCGGTGACGATCCGCTCGGCGCCTTCCTGCTGCTTGAGCCAATC
>JANODF010000396.1:0-5195 GCA_031412555.1 Archangium sp.
ACCTCGCACCGATTGGCGGGAGTGACGATCATTCGGGCGGTACCGGTACGGGCATGTTCGACAGCGCGATCGGCAGCCCCACCACGATGGTCTTCGCGAACGGGCTCGACGCGGCGTCGATCGTCGAGGGCATTCGCAAGGGGCACACGGTGGTGAAGCTTCAGGGGCCGACGGATCCGATGGTCGATCTGCGGATTGGCGACGGGATGGTCGGCGACACGGTGGTGGCGCATTCGCCTTCGATGAAGGTGACGGTGACGGGTGGTGTCGGCTCGAAGCTGGTGGTGTTCAAGGACGGCGCTGAGCTCAGGTCGGTGGAGGTGACTGAGGATCCGTTCGAGCTCGTTGAGCAGGTGAGTGGTGGGCGGTTCAGGGCGGAGGCTCAGATCGCGGGTCAGCCTCGTACCGTCACCGCGAACGTGTGGGTGGAGTCTCCTACTGCGCCGCCTCCGATGGGGTGCGGGTGCAGTGGGGGCGGTGAGTTCTTGCTGCTCGGCGTGGTGGGGTTGCTTCGAAGGCGGCGACTGTAAGCCCTCTCCCCGACCCTCTCCCCCGCGGGGGAGAGGGAGGCACTTTGCGTTTGTCGTTGGCGTTTGTGGCTTGTCGCTCGTTACCTCGCGACGACGCCGTCGGGTGCGTCGCGGACTTCGAAGCGCATCTCGTCAGCGGTCGCGGTGATCTCGGGCGCGTACATCGCCTCGACTCGTGCAGGCAGTGCAGCGAAGCGGCCGGGCACTTCGGCTCGCAGCTCGTAGCTGAGCTTCGTCACCCCCACCGGGATCTGCGTGATGAACATCGCCACCCGATCCGTCCGCAGCTCGGCGTGCGCGCAGGCGTAGTTGCACACCGCCGGGCCCGACTGCAGCATCACCGCCTCGAAGCCGGCCGGCTTGAGGTCCTCCACCATCACGAACTCCACCGCCTTGTTCGCGGTCAGCTCGACGTCGACGCGCACGCGCACGCCTGACTCGACCGGCATGCCGTACTCCGCGCCGGTGGTGGATGCGCGATCGGTGCTCGGCTTGCCCAGAACCGTGTACGTGCGCTTGATCTTCACGTCGCCGCCGATGCCCTTGATGAAGTCGTTCATGTTGAACACATCCGCGATGGCCCCGAAGTACCCCGTGCCCGCACCGTCGTGCTTCACCGTGATGGTGTTCTTTCCCGATTTGAAGGCCGCATCGTCGAGCGTCACCGGGGCGGTCAGGTCGAGACCACCTTTGGTGTACGGCACCCGCTTCACTTCTTTCCCGTTCACGATCACCACGAACACACCGGTCTTGTCTGCCGCGCCTTCACGCCGCGCGAGGTCGGCCAGCGCGTAGACCGCGAAGGCGGTGTCACGGGTGTTGCGCCAACGGCCACCATTGCGCCGCAGCACCAGGAAGTCCGTCAGCGGAGCGATCAGCGGCGACTTGAGGTCGTAGCGCGCGTACGCCATCAACGTGAACGCGGTGGCTTCGATCGCCGCCGAGGTGCTCCAGATGTCGTTCGCTTCACCGACCGCGGCATCCGGCCGCGACTGCGCCGCCTTCACCACGTCATCCAGGTTCTCCACCGCCACGCGGGCGCGCGGATCCTTCAGGTGCAGCAGCGACAACGCCAGCTGCGCCCGGGCGCGCGGGGTGAGCGAGGTGCGGCGCGAGTAGACGGTGTCGACCGAGGCCTTCGGCACACCGCCGGTGCTGGCGAGCGCGTAGACCATGTACGCGTGGGTCTCGGGCGAGTTGAGGCCTTCACCCAGGTGCCCCTTCAAGTACTCGCGGCCGCGTGCGATCACGTCGGCGCGCACGTCGAGCCCGGCCGACTTCGCCAGCGAGAGTGACGACACCACGTACGAGGTCATCCACAAGTTGGTGGTGTCCGACTGCCACCAGCCCCAGCCGCCATCGCCGTGCTGGAAGTCGTAGAGCCGCTCGAGGCCTTTCTGCGTCATGTCGTCGAGGTTCGCCGGCACCCGCGTCGAGGGCAGGTTGAGATCCTTCACCGCACGCCGCGCGATGGTGGCGGGCACGAAGCGCGAGAGGGTCTGCTCCACGCAGCCGTAGGGGTACTCGGCCAGGTAGGGCAGGGCGTCGAACATCACCGCCAGCAGCGTCGGAGAAAGGCTGACCTCGATCTTCGTGAGGCTCGCCTTGCGTTTCTCCGGCAGCTCGAACTCGAAGGACTGCGTGTCCTTCACGCGGCCTGCGAAGAACTGGCGCTGCGCCGAGCCGTGCACGAAAGCGGGCAGCTTCCACTCCATGCCATCCGAGGTGCCGCCGCCCTTCACCGTCGCGCGAATGACGCGCTCGCCGAGATCGACCACCTTGAACTTCGCGTCGACGCGCAGCACCTGCTCAGGCTCGACCCGCACCGTCTTCTTGCCCGGCGTGAGCTCCTTGAAGCCCGGCGCCGAGATGATCACCTCGACGTCGGTCGCCTTCGCGAGGTGACTCTCCACCACCGCCGAGAGCACCACCTCGTCACCTTCGACGAAGAAACGCGGCGCCTGCAGACGCACCATCAACGCCTTGGCCGTGCGGATCTGCGTGCTGCCCTGGCCGAGATTGGGACCCTCGGACACCACCGTGGCCACCGCCTTCCACGACGTGAGCGAGTCCTTCAGCTTGAGGTTCTGGCTCAGCGGAGCGCCCGACTTCGAGGCGATCGCCGCGTACCAACCCGCCGAAGTGCTGAAGTCACTGCGCACCTTGATGGGCTCTTCCGCTTCGGAGCCACTTTGCGGCTTCTGCTGCTTGGCCTCGCTCTCGCTGGAGGCCTCCTTCTTCGACTTCTCGGCGGAGCGGCTGCTCAGCCCTGCCACGGCGTCGTCCATCTCAGGTGCGGCAGCCCCCCGCGGAGCCGCCTCGACCGGGGAAGGGCCATCTTTTCGCTGCTCCTCATCGCGAGCCAATGACTTCCTGGGCGCATCGGGCGACTTGTCGTTCTGTTGCACCGGCGTCTTGGCCACCACCACCGGCCGCGCGCGGTGGTAGCGCTGGTTGTACGAGCTGTACGTGGTCACCCGCTGCTGCCGGTTGGTGCGCCCGAAGAACGAGAGGAAGTCCTTCCGCTCGGGAGCGATGGCGAACAACGACTCGTCCACCACGGTCAGCGCGGTCTCGAGGGCCAGACCCGCGGTAGCGCCCTTCGTCTTCACCATCGCGGTCACCGCGCTGCCCGGTTCAGCCGACGCCTTGCCGAAGTCGACCTCGACGCCGATCTCGACCTCGCTGCCCTTCACGCGGAAAGGCAACTGCCGCTGCTGCAGCTGCACGTCTTCGAAACGATACGCGTGCAGCCACCCGTTGGGCGACACGTCGGCGGGGAGCTTGAACTCCACGAAACGCGCGCGGCCTTTGAGTTCGACCATCTGCACCGCGGCGATGACGTCGCTCTCCAGCGTCAGCAGCACGTGGCCACCGGCCCGGTTGCCGGCCACGAGCACGCGCAGGTTGTCGCCCACCTTGAGCGGCGCGCGATCCACGAACAGGTTGAAGCCAGGCCCCGGCACGATGGGCTTCGCGTCGCTGGTGAGCCAGAGATCGGTCGAGGCGATCACCACCTCGGAGGCTGCGGAACCATCGAGCACTTCGATGCGCACCTGGCCCACCGCGTCGGCGTCGAGCACGGCGCGGCCCAGGCCCTTGCTCAACCGCGTGCGCGTCTCGGTGATGCGGGAGCTGCCCGTCGAAGTCAGGCGCATCAACCGCAGCACCACGTCGGGATCCGCCGGGCGGCCGTTCGCGTCTTCCGCACGCAGCCGCACGGCGACCCGTTCACCCGGGCGA
This sequence comes from Archangium sp., assembly GCA_031412555.1. Lineage (GTDB taxonomy): Bacteria > Myxococcota > Myxococcia > Myxococcales > Myxococcaceae > Archangium_A. The sequence continues at coordinate 3,774 of JANODF010000396.1, forward strand.
TACAGAAAGTGGTCCGTCTTCAGATCGACGAAGAAGGGCTGCGGGGAGAGCTTGATCGAACCGCCACCCTGAATTTCCCGCCGCGAGCTGTCCGTCACGAAGACTTGCACGGCGTACTCGAGCGCCTGGCCGCCGCCGTCGTACGCAGGTGCTTCCACTTCAGCCGTGCCGTCAGAGCCGGTCTTGAACTGCAGCGTGTGCTGCGCGAACTGACCGTAATAGTTGTACCCGCGGCCGCGACGGTATCGGTACCCACCTTCGTCGTCGTCGTAGCCATACCCCTGCTGCGCGTCTTGAACGGGATCATCAGGCCACGGCCCGAACTGGTGCTGCCAGCCCTTCACGGTGACGAGCGCGCGGCCGGTGGCGTTGGTGACCGCTCCGCCCGAGTAGTAGGCGGCCTTCACCTTGAACTTCACCTTGTCGCCGGGCTTCGGGTTGCCGAGCGCCTCGACGGACACGATGTATTCGGGCGGTTTGTACTCCTCGACGCGGAACTGCATCGAAGTCTGGGTGAAGTACTGGCCGTCGGTCTCCACGGTGATGTTGCACGCGCCGAGCGTGATCTTCTTGTCGAGCGCCAACGTGAAGCTCGCGGTGCCGAACGCGTTGGTGGTGACGGTCTCGCGCACCAGCTGCTTACCGGTCGGGTCGGTCACTCTCACGTACGCCTTCATTCCGGAGATCGGCGTCGACGGCCCGCCTTCGCGGCTGCGCAGGAAGAGCTTGAGGCCCACCGTCTCGCCCGGCTTGTAGAGCGGGCGATCGGTCATCACGTAGGCGAGGTGCTCGCGGTTGTAGTTCTGCCAGTACGAGCCGCCCGCGCTCGACCAGGCGAGGTTCGAGCCCTTCTTCGTCCACACCACCATCGAGTCGTTGGTGTTCTCGGTCTTGAAGGTGGCGATGCCCGACGCGTTGGTCTTGCCGGTCAGCTTCTGGTGACCGCCGCTCCGATACAGATAGAGCGCCACGTCGGTGTCGGGCTGCGCTTCGCCGGTCTCCACGTCGAAGGCGGCCACGATGACCTGGGTGCGATCGGTCTTGGCCACCACCACGTGCTGGCTGATGAGCGCCCACGCCTGGCTGCGTTCACCATCGGCGGCGACCTCGATCACGTAGAGCCCGGGCTCGGAGGCCTCGAGATCGAAGGTGGTGCTGCCCGGCGCGTACTTGCCCGGTGCGTTCAAAGTCGTGCTCCAGCTCTTCACCACGGGGCCGGTGAAGTTCTGCGGATCGGCAGGCCAGCTGCCGGCGGGGAGGGCGAGCGGGTCGGCGCGTTTGAGGGTCCACTTCGCGTTCTTCACGTTGCGGAAGTTGACCGAGATCTGCGGGCGCACGCCGGGCAGTTCGTTGTTCGAGGCCTCCGAGCCGGGCCTCTATGTGATCGAGGTCGCGGCCGATGGTGAACACAGCCAGGCCTGG
>JANODF010000397.1:0-9042 GCA_031412555.1 Archangium sp.
TTCCGTTCTCAGGCCACACCGAGCTGCTCGCCGAAGCCTTCGGCGTCGAGGTGATGATGCTGATGAAAGGCCCGCTGCTCTCGGTCGCGCTCGCCACCAATCACCTGCCCCTTCGGCAGGTGCCCGACGCGCTCTCGACCCCGAAGCTGGTGGCACAGCTCGAGCTGCTCGATCGCGGGTTGCGTTCCGCCCTCGGCCGTCGTCCGCGCATCGCGGTGTGTGGCCTCAACCCGCACGCGGGTGACGGCGGCGTGTTGGGCAGCGAAGAAGACCGCATCATCTCGCCTGCCATCAAGAAGGCGAAGGCCCGGGGCCTCGACGTGAGTGGACCGTTCGCGGCTGACGGCCTCTTCGCGGGCGCCCGGAAGTTCCCCTACGACGTGGCGCTGGCGATGTTCCACGACCAGGGCCTGGTGGCCACCAAGACGCTCGACTTCGAGCGCACCGTGAACGTGACGCTGGGGCTTCCCGTGCCGCGCACCTCGCCTGATCACGGCGTCGCCTACGACATCGCAGGGAAGGACCGCGCCGATCCCACGCCCATGGCCTCGGCGCTCCTCGAAGCGGCTGCGATGTGCGGGCGACTCCGCGACTGAGCAAGAGCACATACCGGCCCCCCTCGACTGGGCTCGGGGAGACCGGTGGAAGGTCAGTTTCGGCGGCTGAAGACGTGCGGAGGCCCATGCACTGGATCCTGCAGAACAACGGAGGCGGGCCTGCGCATCGTCGAGCTCAATACCCTCAATGCGTCGGGGTTCTATGCGGCCGATGTTCAGAAGTTGGTGTTCTCACTCGAGGAACAGTTCGGGGCTTGAGGCCCTCACCCCGACCCTCTCCCGAAGGGAGAGGGAGACACGCGCAGCGCTCTGGCGATCGCGCTGTTCAGCTCTGCGTGGTTGATGGGCTTCTTCAGCACGCACATCGCACCCGCGTCTTCGCAGCGTCTCCACACTTCGGGGTCCGTCTCGCCGGTGAGGATCATCACCGGCAGTTGCCGGGTGGCCGGGTTGGCGCGAATCACCCGCAGCGCCTGCTCGCCGTCCATCACCGGCATGCTGTAGTCCATCAGCACCGCGCTCAGCTCGATCGACCGGCAGGTATCGACGGCCTCCTGCCCGTTGCGCGCGAGGAAGAGCTCGAACCGATCCATCAGCAGACCCTTCTCCATCGTGAGGATCGTCTCGGAGTCGTCGACCAACAACAGCCGGGGCTTCTTGCGCGCACCCGGCCGCTGCGCCGTGAGCCGGATCAACGCAGGCGCGATCTGCTGCAGGGCCAACGTGCGATTCGCGGCACCTGATTCCAGCGCCACCCGCGGCATGCCCCAGACCACCGAGGTCGCTTCGTCTTGCGCGAGTACGTGGCCGCCCCGATCGCGCATCAACTTGAGCCCCATCGCCCCGTCATCGCCCATCCCAGTCAGGGCGATCCCCAGGCCCGCGGCGCCGTAGTCGCGCGCCATCGCGGTGAAGAGCACCGTGGCCGCCGGGCGGAACCCTCGCACCCGCGGGCTGTCGGCGCTCAAGCGCACCCGCCCCATGGAAGTGAGCAGGTGCTGATTGTCGGGCGCCACGTAGACCGTACCGGCCGAGAGCAACTCGCCGTGTTCGGCCACCTTCACGCGCAACGCCGTCGAGGTGGCCAGCCAGCTCACGAAGCCCGCGGTGAACCCTTCGGCGATGTGTTGCACCACCAGGATGGGCACCGGAAACCCAGCCGGCAGCTCGCGCAAAATGCGCTCCAGGGCCGCGGGGCCACCGGTCGAGGCGGCGATGCCGATGCACTGCGGAGGGGGCCGCTCCTCCAACTCGGGTGTTCCGACCGGCGTCGGAGGGGCGAAGCGGGTGATGGGTCTGATGCCCGCCACCACCCGAACCGCCGAACGCAGGTTCTCCGCATCGCGGGCCATGCGCGCTGGATCTCCCGCGCGCGGTTTGCCCAACACCTCGAGCGCGCCGAGGGCCAGCGCCTGAAAGGTCACCGAATCCGTCTCGGCGTCGGCCGCCGAGCTGATCACCAGGATGGGCACGGGGTTCGGAGAGGCCATCACCTCTCGAATCACGTCGTAGCCACTGCGCCCGGGCATGTGCACGTCGAGCGTCATCACGTCGGGCTTGAGGGCTCTCGCGAGATCGATCGCCTCCTGGCCATCGGCCGCTTCCGCCACCACCTCGAAGCGGGGATCCGCCGTGAGGATCTCGCGCAGCACCGCGCGGAAGGTGGGCGAGTCGTCGACGATGAGACACCGGATCATGGATCCACCACCAGGAGCTGACGCACGCGCTCGAGCAACGCCCCCCGCTCGATGTCTCGTTTGACCAGGTACGCGTCGGCGCCCGCATCCAGCCCCATCTGGCGATCTTCGGCAGCGTCTTGCGCTGTGACCACCACCACCGGCAGGTGCTCCCAGCGTGAGTCGGCGCGCACGCGGCGGGTCAGGCCCAGCCCGTCGAGGCGCGGCATCTGCACGTCGGTGATCAACAAGGAGATCGCGTGGCTCTGCATCAGCTGCCACGCCTCTTCACCGTCGCCCGCCACCAACACGTCGAAGCCGGCGATCTCCAGCAGGCTTCGAATCGCGGCGCGGGTGGAGAGCGCGTCGTCGACCACCAGGATGTGCGCGGCCGACTTCTCCGCGGCGCCGCTGCGGGCCAGCTGCGTGGCCATCAACACCAGCTCGCTGGCCTGCAGCACGGGCACCACGGTGCCGTCGTTGAGCTGCGCTGCGCCGGCGAAGTGACGGCTGTCCTTCAGGTGTTTGCCCAGCGAGTGCACCACCAGCTCTTGGTGATCCACCAGCTCATCGACGCCCAGCGCGACCTGGTCACCGTTGGCCACCAGCACCACCGTCACCACCGGGTCTCCGTCTTCCAGCGGCAACCGTGCGCCCGGCAGCCCCAGCAGCCGCGCGAGGGACACGAAGGGAATCAGCTCGCCGTTGACCCGGGCCATCGGCCGGCCACCCACCACGGAGAACTCGCGGTGCGTCAGGCGCAACAACCGCATCACCGCGTCGTTGGGCAACACCAGCTGCTGGCTGCCCACCCGGGCCACCAGCCCCAACACCGCGCCCAACGCACGAGGCAGCTCGAGCTTGAAGGTCGAGCCCGCACCGGGCGTGTGCTCCACGGTGACCGAGCCGCCCAGGGAGACCGCGAGCGACTCCACCACGTCGAGGCCCACCCCGCGGCCGGAGAGCTCGGTGATGGAGGTGGCGGTGGAGAAGCCGGGCAGGAAAATGAGCCGCGCCACCTCGGCGTCGTTCATCGCCTCGAGCGAACGGGCGTCATGCAGCCCCCGCTCGAGGGCGCGTTGGCGAATGCGAGGCAGATCGAGCCCGCCGCCGTCGTCGCTCAGCCCGAAGATCACCCGGCCGCCGCGCTGTTCCACGCTCAGGGTCAACACCCCCTCGACGGGTTTGCCTCGTTGAAGCCGGGTCTGCGGCGCCTCGAGCCCGTGATCGACCGCGTTGCGCAGCAGGTGCAGGAGCGGGTCTCGCACCGCGTCGACGATGCGCCGATCGAGGCGCACGTCGCCGCCCACCAGGTCGAGCCGCACGTTCTTGCCCACCCGCCCTGCGGCGTCGCGCGCCGTTCGCCGCAGCAGCTCGCCCAGGGTGTGCGCGGGCACCGTGCGCAGCTCGCGCAAAGTGTCCTTGAGCTGAGCGCCTTGAATGCGCTCCGACTCGAGATCGCGCCAGAGCGCCGCCGAGACCTGCTTCATGCCCGCCGACAGCTCGCGCAGCCGTTCTTGCGCGCCAGAGAGCAGCGGGGTCTGCACCTCGAGCATGCGCAGCTCGGAGCCCGCCCGCTCGGCCCAGAGCACCGCCTCCTGGGTGAGGCCGCGCAGGTCGAGCAAGGTGCGCAGCTGCGCCTCCCGCCGAGCGCGCGACATCGCCGCGCGATCGAGCACGTCGGTGAGCGTCTCCACCGCGTTGCGGCTGACCCGGATGACCGAGTCGGGCGCTTCGGTGACCCGGCTCTTCTCCTTCACCACCTTCGCTGCGGGCACGGGCGCGGTCGGCTTTTCTTCGGGGGCCTGGCTGGCGTCGAGCGCCCCGCGATAGGCCACCAGCAGCCGCGCGAAGTTCGACGACGCCATCGCGCCTTCCACTCCGCCCTGCCCCAGCTCGCCGGCCACCTGCTGCAGCTGCACCGACAGCTCCGCCGCGGGGCCCGAGAGCACCGCGCCCGTGGTGCCCTTGAGCCGATGGGTGAGCTGGCGCAGCTGAAGCTGGGCCGCCGCACGTTTCTCGGGGTCGGGCGTGAGCATGCTCGCCATGGCCTCTTCGACCTGGGTGAGCAACCCGCTGCACTCCGCATGAAAACCGGCCAGCCGCGTCATCGACGGCGACGACATCGGAATTCCGGGCGGCGGCCCGGGCGCGGGCGCGACCTGGCTGACTTCTTCGAGGCGCTCGTCGAACTGGGCGACGAGGCGCTCCAGGCTGCCCACCAACTGCAACACCGCGGGCGCGGTCTTCGACGTCCACGACGCGTCGAGCAGCGCACGCACCTGACCGCCCAGATTCTCGAGGGCGGGCAGACCCAGGGTGGCACCCGATTGGTGCACCGTATCGCTCAGCTCGCGCAGCCTGATCAGCCCCACCGGATCAGGCGCGCTGGGGGCGCCCCGCAGCGCCTCGGCCAACAACCCCAGCGCATCGACCACGTCACCGCGAAAGACCGGCCACAGCTCGAGCGACAGCTGCTCCCCTTCGGGTATCGGGGCGGGCGTGGGCGTGCGCTGAGGCACCGCGGGCCCACCGAGCGAGGTGAGGGTGGTCTCCAGCTCGGGCGGCGCGTGATCGCCCACGCCCGCTTCGACCTGGCGGAGCATGCCTTCGAGCAAGCGCATGCCGTCGAGCACCGCGTCGACCACCCCGCGCGGCAACACCGGCTCGGGAGGCTGGCGGGCGAGCGCGCCTTCCATCGCGTGGGCGAGCTGCTCGAAGTTCGAGAAGCCCAGGCTGCCTGCCCCGCCCTTCATGCTGTGCAACGCGCGCAGCAGGAGCGTCAGCTGCCCCTCGGCCCGCTCTTCCACCGGCTTCTCCAGCGCGAGCAGGCATTCACCCGCCTGCTGAAGGTGCTCCCGCGTCTCCTCCACGAAGATGGGCCAGATCTGCTGGCGGAGATCGAGCGACACGGGCGATCAGGGGGCAACGGAGAGGCGGGCGACGTCGAGCACCAACAGACCGTCGAGGCTCAGCGCACTGAAGGGGGCCGCGGGCGGTGCGCGAAGTTCGCGCGCTTGAAACCCCAGGGCGCCGTCGGTCTCTTCCACGGCCAGCCCGAAACGTTCGGAGCCGGCCGACACCACCAGCACGAAGCGCAAGTCGGCCAACGGCCCGCCGGCAAGACCGAGCATCACGCGCAGGTCGAGCACGGGCACGATGCCCGCGCGCACCGCGAGCGCCCCCAACACCGCACGCGGCGCGCCCTGGAGTGGACACAACTGGGCGCACTCGACGATCTGCTCGAGGCTCTCGAAGGGCACCCCGTAGCGGGCGCCTCCCAGCCGAAAGGCCATCACGGTGAGGCTGATGTGATCCTCTTCGGTGCGCGGCCGGGCCAGGGCTTCGCCGCGCGCGCGGAGGATCTGCTCGCGGCGTTGATCGCCCGCTTCTGCTGCGTCGGCCAGGGCCTGCTCGGCGACGGCGAGCCGCTGATAGAGCCGCTCGAAGTCGACCTGGCGCTCCTCGCTCACAACGGCGTCCCGCGTTCGGGATCGAGGTTCAACAACTGGGCGACCTGCGCCCGCAGGCCCTTGTTGCTGACGGGTTTGGTGAGGAACTCGGTGGCCCCCACCAGCCGGCCTTGTTTGCGCGAGCCCTCATCGGTCAACGAGGTGAGCAGCACCACCGGCACCGCGTGCAACTTCGGGTCGGCGCGCAACGCGGCGCACAGCCCGAACCCATCGAGCAAAGGCATCTGCACGTCCGACAAGATGAGGTCGGGCGTCTCTTCCATGGCCATCATCAGCCCTTCTTTGCCGTTCTTGGCGACGCGGAAGGTGATGGGCCAACCCATCAGGTAGATCTGAATGAGGGCGGCCATCGTGTTGGTGTCCTCCACGATGAGCAATTTGTGAGTCATTCGGCGCCTCGATCAAACTTCATAACGATTGGTCAGCTCGGAGAGCCGGTGAGACAGCGTGGTCAGTGAGGTCGCGACTCGTTCGATCGACCGGGTGCCCGCGAGCGACTCGTTCATCGAGGTGGAGAGCTGGTTGATGGCCGAGACGATCTGCTCGACCCCGATGGTCTGCTGCCGGGTGTTGCCGGCGATCTGCCGGCCCGCCAGTGACGATTCTTTGAGCACTTCGGTCAGCCCGGCGATCGACCGCCCCGACCCTTGCGCCAGGGTGATGGTGGCCAGCGCCCGTTTGCTGCCTTCTTCGGTGGCGGCCACGGCCTGGCGCGTGCCCTTCTGCACTTCACCCAGGATCGCTTTGACCTGACCTGCGGCGAGCTTCGATTGTTCGGCCAGGTTGCGCATCTCCAGCGCGACCACCGCGAACCCTTTGCCGTGTTCGCCGGCTTTGGCGGCTTCGATCGACGCGTTGAGCGCGAGCAGGTTCGACTGCTCGGCCAGGTCCTTCACCGAGCCCATGATGTCGCCGATCTGCAGCGTGCGTTCGGACAACTCGGTGATGGACAGCGCGATCGCCTTGACCTGATCGCCCAGGTTGCCCATCGCTGCCAGCGTCTGCTGCACCGCGTATTCGCCCTCTTTCGAGAGGTCTTCGCTCTTGCGTGCGATGCCCACCACGGTGTCGGCGTGCGCGGTGGCCTGGCGTGAGGTCTCGGCGATCTCCGTCACCGTGGTGGAGGTCTGGCTGATGGCCGAAGCGTGACCCGAGGCCATGTGAGCCTGCTGGGTGGCGGTGGCCAGAATGGCCGAAGCCTCGCGTTGCACCTCGACGGCCGCGCCTCGCAGGTCGCCCAGCACCGTGCCCAACGACTGCGCCATGGTGAGAAAGGAGCGCCCCAACGCGGCGATCTCATCGTCGCCCTTCACGTCGAGCTGCTGCTTCAAGTCGCCGCGCGCGATGCCGGCCGCCGCTTCAGAGAGCCGCTCCAGCGGGTTGGTGAGCAGGCGCGACGCGAAGAAACCACCCGCGAGCACACCCAACAGCCCCAGCAGCCCCAGGCCCACCGACGAGAGGGTCATCGCCAGAATGGAGTCTTGCGCGTGTTTGCGCAGCACGCCCACCTGCACCGAGCCGTACCGTTGCCGCTTCGACTCGGTGGGCGCGCCCAACAACAGGGCTTCGGCGTCGGTCGCCGCCGGTGCCGCCCCGCCGCCGTAGAAGATCGGCTCCACCAGGTCGAGCAGCTCGACGTCTTTGACCGAGGTCTCCCGCTCTTCCCTCGACTCGCGGCTCTGCGGGGCCGGCACCTGGAGATCCGTCGCGCCCTGGGCGTGTGCCTCGGCGAGCACCGCACCCTGCGCATCGCGGAGCACCACGTAGGCCACGTCGGGGATGCTGCTCACCACGTTGTTCGCCGCTTCGGCCAGGCCGTGGGTGTCTTTCTGAAACGTCTGGAAAGCGAGGTTGTGCGAGAGCTCGACGCTCACCGCGCGCCCGCGCTGAAAGAGCTCCTCGGTGAGGATGCGGCGCATCTGCACGGTGAAGGAGATCACCAGGAACAGCGCGACCACGGTGCAGGAGGCGCCGATGAGCGCGGTGATGCGAAAGCGCAGCCCGAAGCGCACGCGCTGTGGAGCCGGAATCGAAGAGGAAGGCGTCGGAGACATCTAGAAGACCTCTTTGGCTTGCGCCTTGACCGAGGAGGAGATCGGCACGCTGAGCACCTGCGCCGACTTTCCGTTGATGTAGAGCGAACCCTGCGGGGCCTGGGGCGCCGCGGCAGCGCCAGCGAGCACCCGCTTGGCAGCGGCGGCGGCCTCGCGGCCCATCTCCTGGTAGTCGACCTCGAGGGTCATCAACGCACCCGCCTTCGCCTGCCCCTGCGAGAACCCGATCAACGGCACCTTCGACTCCATCGAGGTGGTGAGCAGGAACTTGAAGATGTCCACCCCCAGCGTGGCTGCGTCGGGCAGCAGCAGCAGCGCGTCGATCTTTCCGATCAACTCGCGCAGCGCGTTGGCCACCTGCGAACGATCTTTCACCTCTTGCTTCACCAGGGTGGCCCCGATGCCGCGGGCGGCCCGTTCGTAGTCGGCCACCAGCCCTTCTGAGCTGGCCGCGTAGATCACCCCCAGGCGTTTGGCGCCGGGCAGCAGTTCTTTGACCATCGAGAGCTGCCGGCCGGGGCCCGCGAACATGGGCACCGCCTTCTGCACTTCGCCCACGCCCAGCTTCTCGGGCGAAGGCACCAACCCGAAGAGCACCTGGCCCACGGGTTTGGCGTCGAGCACCAGCCGCGCGGCGTCGAGGCCGATGGCCACCACCACCGCGCCGTTTCCAGCCGCTGCTTTTGCTGCTGCGGGGTCGGTCAGGGAGAGACTCTTCACGGGCACCCCCACCGCGCCGGTGAACGCCTCTTCGAGCGCCTTGTAGGGCGCCAGCTCTGAGCTGCGCACGACGACCACGCCTTCACCGCCCGCCGACGCGGGTCCTGCGAAGACGACAGCCATCAGACCAGCCACCAAGACGACCCGCTTCATGCAGCCTCCAGAGCATCTCGCAGCTCGCGCGCCGTGACCGGGGTGATGCCACGAAGGATGGTATCCGGAGCGACGGCGCTCAGGTGCCGAAGTGCATTCGAACGTGCGCGCCCGGCATCTCGTTCGCGGCCCAGCCGCTGGTAGAGCGCGGCCTGGGCGACGTGCGCGGTGATCAACCGCGGATCCAGGTAGATGGCGCGGCGCAGGTGCTCGAGCGCGCGCACCGAGTCGCCGGCCGACTCCTCGAGCGTGGCCAGCAGCAGGTGTGCTTCGGCGTCTTGCAGGGCGGCGCCCGCTTCGGCGATGGCCCGCGCTTCGCCTTGCTCACCCGCACGCAGGGCCCGCCAGGCGGCCTCCAGCGACGGGCGCGCGACCGGGGCGGGCTCGGGGGCCGACGGCCGCGGCGCAG
>JANODF010000398.1:0-1785 GCA_031412555.1 Archangium sp.
CAGACATGAAGGGAGCTTGTTTCACGTTTTCCAGCCCGCTCTGAGACTTTCTGGTTCTCACTTTGGGGGTCCCTACCACACCTCAAGAACTCCCTCTCCCCTCTGGGGAGAGGGTTGGGGTGAGGGGCGTGCCGAAGCACCCGAGAAGTGGTGAGAGGCCTGAGGGCTTGAGCGCCGCGTGGTGTTCGCACAGTGTCCGCGCCCATGACCGCTCACGCGCCCGGAAGCATCAACCCCGCCGATCTCAAGGCCCTCGAGCCGGTGAAGCCCTCGACCGTCGACGAAGTGCGAGCCGCCGTCGCCGCCGCGCGCACTGCGCAGGCCAACTGGGTCGCCCTGCCCCTCGCCACCAGAGCCGACGCGATGCGCGCACTCGGCCAGGCGGTGCTCGCGAAAGCCGACGAGCTCGCGAAGGTGATGTCGATGGAGACCGGCCGCTCCGTGGTCGAGTGCAAGGCCAGTGAGCTCACCTCATTGGTCCCGTACATCGAGACCGCAATCGTGGTCGCGAAGGAAGCACTCGCGCCCTCGAAGGTGAGGCTGTCGATGCTCGACTTCCCCGGCAAGAAGGGCGTCACCGAAGCGGTACCCCGCGGCGTCATCGGCATCATCGCGCCGTGGAACTATCCGCTGGGAAACTTCTGGAAGTCGCTCTTCCCTGCCCTGCTCTCCGGCAACGGCGTGGTGCTCAAGCCCTCTGAACACACGCCGCGCACCGGCGCCTTTCTGGCTGGACTCTGCGCTGAGGTGATGCCGAAGGGGCTCGTCGGTCTGGTGCAAGGTGCAGGTGAAGTCGGCCAGGCGCTGGTCGACACCGCCGATGCGATCGTGTTCACGGGCTCAGTGCCTTCGGGCAAGCGGGTCGCGGCGCGCGCAGCAGAGCGGCTCATTCCCACGTCGCTCGAGCTGGGTGGCAAAGATGCCGCGCTGGTGCTGGCCGATTGTGATCTCGATCGCACGGCCATCGGCGTCGCGCAGTGGGCGATGCACAACTGTGGTCAGAACTGCGCGGCCATCGAGCGCGTGTACGTCGAGGAGGCCATCGCCGACCGCTTCGTGGCGACGCTGAGCAAGGTGGTCTCGAAGCTGCGCGTGTCGACCGGTGACAATGAGAGCGATCTCGGCCCGCTGCAGAACGCGGCGCAGTTGGCGATCGTCGAGAAGCACGTGGAGCAAGCGAAGGCGAAGGGCGCGAAGGTGACCGCGGGCGGCGCACGTGTCGGACCTGGTCTTGGTTTTCAGGCGACGGTGCTCGATCACTGCAGCGACGACATGGACGTCGTGCGTGATGAGACCTTCGGCCCGGTGATCGCCGTGATGCGCGTGAAGGACGCGGAAGATGGACTCAAGCGCGCGAATGATTCTCGGTACGGCTTGAACGGTTCGGTGTGGACCACCAACCTCGAGCGCGGCGCGGCGCTGGTGCGGCGCATGGAAGTCGGCGTGGGCTACGTGAACAACCACGGCTTCGCGGGAATTCTGGCGGACGTGCCGTGGACCGGCGTGAAGGAGACGGGACCCGGCGTCGCTGCGAGTGCGCACAGCTATGGTGTCTTCACCCGGCCTCGCACGGTGATCGTCGATTCCGGCAAGCAGCCTGATGCGTGGTGGATTCCCGCCAACGCGGAGCTGACTCAGTTCGTCGATGCGCTGATCGCCCGCGGTCGCGGCGGCGGGTTGGGTGTGCTGATCAAGCTTGGTGGGCTGGTGAAGAAGCGCGCTGCCGCAATTCGCGAGCTGGCCAGGTAGCCCCCTCTCCCTGTGGGCCCTGTGGGAGAGGGTCAG
>JANODF010000399.1:0-1722 GCA_031412555.1 Archangium sp.
CGCGTGCACGGTGAACGAGCCGGTGTACGCGAAGAGGTTCAAGAACCTCTTCCCCTTTGCTTCCTGCCGCACGCGGGCCCGGGTGACGCGGTGATCGAGGAAGAGGCCAGTGTCGAGGTAGTCGGACAGGTTGCACTCGAAGGTGAGGCCGTGCTCGTCGACCTTCACCAGCGTGGAGGAGTTGCCGAGCCGCTCGTATTGCCCGCGGCCCCAGGGGTGCTTCTCGTGCGTCTTGGTGAAGATCTTCTCTGGCGAAATTTTCAGCGCGGCCGCGGTGGCACGAATGACTTCGGTGCGGGCAGCGTCGATCGAGCCGTCACGCACCTGCTTGCGGCGCGGGTACTCCATGACGTGCGCGAAGCCTGCGTACCAGTCGATGGCGAAGGGCCACTCCGGCATGTCGAGATCGTAGATGCGGAAGGCAGAGACCTTCTCCCGCTCGGCCCACTTGAAGCGCTGCTTCGCGTTCTTCTGCAGCCGGTTCTCGAAGTCGGACACGTCGCTTACGTACCGCTGATCGTTCCCATTCCGGGAATGAATCGGCCCACGCGCCGGGCCCAGCTCACCCACGCTTCTCCGTGAACGGAGCGCAGGTACGGCTCCTCCACGAAGCGCACCTGCAGCTCCACGCCGAGCACGAGCAGGCCCAGCGAGGTGAAGCTCGCGACGTTGGGCCACAGCAGCACCAGCCCCGCTCCGAAGGTCCCCATGCCGGTGAAGATCGGGTTGCGTACCAGGGCGAACAGGCCTGTGGTGATGAGCGAGGTGCGTTCGCTCTCCTTCACGCCGATGCGCCAACTGGCGCCCATGCCCGATTGTGCCAACAGGGTGATGGCGAAGCCCATGGCCATCAGCGCGAGGCCGGCCATCGCGAAAGCCTCGGGGGTCGAGAAGGCGTTCAGACTCAGCGCCACGGGGATGGCGAGTAGCGAGGCGACGAAGCTGACGCCGCCCCACCAGCCCGCGTTGCGAATGGTGCCGGAGAGCCCGTTGAACCCCCAGCGCCCGGTCTTCCAGCGGAGCAGCGCAGGCCGAACGAGCAGGGCGAGGAACAGGTAGCTGGCGACGGCGGCGAGGGCGATCGGATATCGATTCATGCAGGGGATGACGGCTGCGGTGCGCAGCGCCTTACACCGGGGTGTAAGGTTTGAGCGTATCCGGCCGTCTTTCCCCGCTCTCATGACCGAACCCAGACCCCAGCCCGTTCCTGCCGCGTTGACCGAGGGTCGCCGGGAACTCATCGCCTGGGCTCGAAGACGGGTGGGCCCCGCGGCGGAAGACCTGGTGCAAGAGGCCTCGGTGCGAGCGTTGCTGAAGGCAGGCCAGCTGGCCGAACCCGGGGCTGCCCGCGCGTGGCTGTTCAGCATCGTGCGAAGACTCGTGGCGGAGGAGGGCGCGAAGCACCGCACCGAGGCACTCCAACGCGAGCCTGCGGCCGAGTCGAACGAAGCGCCCGATGCATGTGGCTGCGTGATGACCCAGATTCAATCGCTCTCCCCGGCACAGGCGCTGCTGCTCACCCGGGTGGTGGTCGACGGAGCGAGCGTCACCGAGCTGGCCGCTGAGCTGGGCATCACCCCCAACAACGCGTGGGTACGCCTGCATCGGGCGCGGACGGCGTTGCGAGCGCAGCTGCTCGAGCACTGCGGCACCGAGTCGCTTCGCCAGTGCCTCGACTGCGGTTGTCTCGAGCGCGGCTGCTGCCGCTGAAGCGTTGGTGTA
>JANODF010000400.1:0-5534 GCA_031412555.1 Archangium sp.
GGCCCGCGTCCTTGGTGGCCTGGCGCTGGTTGTCGTTGAAGTAGGCGGGCACCGTCACCACGGCCTTGGTCACCGGCACGCCCAGATAGCTCTCGGCGATCGCCGTGAGCTCCTTGAGCACCAGCGCGGAGATTTCGGGCAGGGAGAAGGTCTTCCCCCGCGCCTGAATGCGCACCGAGTTGTTGGGGCCTTCGACGATCGTGTACGGCATCACCGTCGTCGCCTTCTTCACCTCGTCGGAGAAGAAGAAGCGGCCGATCAGCCGCTTCGCCGAGTACACGGTGTTTTCGGCGTTGGTGATGATGTTCTTCTTGGCGGCATTCCCGACGAGGACGCTTCCGTCCTCCAGGAATGACACACACGAAGCATGGGTGAGTTCTCCCCACTCGTTGGGGATCACCGTTGGCTGCCCGTCGATGACTGCAGAAACACACGAATAAGACGTGCCCAGGTCGATGCCGACCGCGATTTCGGACATGGGCGCGAAGTTACCGTGTTTCCTCCCTGTGCGCTTACTTCCCGACGGGGGAAGTGGCGTTCCTCGCCGCGTGTTGAGACGCTGCACACGGCCGGTTAGGAGTCATCGATGTCGCAGGTACTCGCCCTCATCACGTCGGATGCCGCCTTGTTGCGGTGCGAGCTGGATCGGGTTCGCCCCCAATTCCCCTTCGAGAAGGGCTCAGTCGTGGGGGTGGGTGGCTGGCAAGACGGGCAGGTGGTTCAGCGCAGGTACGGTCTGGGCGCCCCCGCTGAAGAAGCGTGGGAAGCCCCTGATTCCGAGGTGGCGATCATGGCCAGCCGCGCGCTCAGCGTGGGGCAGGGCATCGAAGACAGCGCCGAGCCCTTCCGTTTCCGGCAGTGGCTGTTCGCCGCGGTCGGCAACCTCGAGCGGGGTGACCAGGTCAGGGAGCGGCTGCGGGAAGAGCTGCCCGAATTCCTCGCGGCCGCCGTGCGGGGGCCGACCTGGGAAGAAGCCGCCTTCGCGCGTTACCTGGCGGAGCTCAGGGACATCGGCCGAATCGAAGATCCACAGCTCGACGCGGCCACTGCTGCAGCGCGGTTGTTGTCATGCGCCAGGGCGATCGAGCAGGTCTCCGGCGGTGCGGGGGTGACCACCCGGCCTTCGTTCGCCCTGGTGGCCAGCAATGGAAAAGTGGTCGTTGCCACGAGGCGAGGTTCTCAGAGTCTTTCGTACGCGCTGCTCGAGGGCCGGGCCGAGTGCGAACGCCACGAGTTGACCTCCCATTCGAGTGACGCCGAGCCGTTGGTGCGAGATCACCGCCGCAGGCGCTCCGTGGTCGTCGCGACCGGAATGCCCGTGGGCGAAGGCTGGGTTTCGCTGCCCGACGGAGCGACGCTGGCGATCGATCGCAAGCTCTCCGTCACGATTCACTGAAGGCCTGCCTCTCCCGAGGGGGAGAGGGCTGTCGCTGCCCCTCAGACTCGCCCGAAGAAGCTCGCGTCGAGCACCTTGATGAGGAGGTTCGCCGCCGCATGAAACAACGCCGGCCCGACCACCGAGTTGCTCCGCTCCCGCATCCAACCGAACAGCAGTGCCGGGAAAAACACCCCCAACCGCCACACCTGAAAAATCGCCAGGTGTCCGAGGGCAAACAAGATGGCGGTCAGCCAGAACGCCGCTCCCAGTCGGGCCCCGAAGAACAACC
The DNA here is from genome assembly GCA_031412555.1 of Archangium sp. Taxonomy (GTDB): domain Bacteria; phylum Myxococcota; class Myxococcia; order Myxococcales; family Myxococcaceae; genus Archangium_A. The sequence goes on from JANODF010000400.1 coordinate 1,668, forward strand.
GCCCCTTCGGCCACGCATCCCGGAGCCGCGTCTGCAGATACCCGCGGTAGAAAAACTCTTCCGGCAGCGCGACCACGAACAGGTCATCGATCGCCCACTCGGTGAAGCGATCCGGCAATCGAAACTCGAAGTGCGGATTGACGGCCCCCGTGTAGGGCGTGAGCGCCTTCGCCAGGCCTTGCGGAATCATCGGCCACAACACGGTGAACGCGACGTACCCGGCGATGAACAGCGGGAACACCACCGCGGAGACCGCCAGAAACTGCCGGAAGTCGCTGCCCAGGGTGCGCATCGACAGACCGAAGTCCGGCCAGTCTTCACCGCGCGCGCGGCACGCATAGAGCGGCAGATACAGAAACCCGACCGTCGCGATCACCTTCGCCGCGGGAGCCCACGCCTGGTACGCGATCACCGTCGCGCCAAAACACACGGCCCAGACCGTGACCGCCTCGCGCACCGCGCTGACCGAAAGCCAGCGCTGCACCCGCGCATCCAGCGGCGCCAGAGCCTTCAATCAGGGCCGCGCGCTGCCTTCCTTCAGCTTCCGCGCGAGCATGGCCTGCCGCTGGTGGAGCTGAAGGTTGAGCGGGTCGATCTGCAGCGCGTTCTCACACGCGTCGAGGGCCTCTTTGACCTGCTCGTTGTGCTCGTAGCCTTTGGAGGCCAGGAACTTCACGTGCGCCGAGCCGGCCGCGCTGGGGTGTTCGATGAGGAACTCCTGCCGGAGCCGCTCGAGATCGATGGGGCCCAGCCCGCCGAGAATGCAGCGCGCGATGCCTCTCCAGTTGCCGCGATTGGCGTCGTACCTCGACCGGGGGCCCGGGTTGCTCAGGGCGTCACGCGCCGCGCGCACGCGGGCCAGGGCCGACTCGAGCTGCGCGATTTCCCCGGGCTTCTGGGTCTTCTTCTTGAGCTCGTTGAGCTGCGCATCGGCATCGGCGCAGCGCGTTCGAATCTCGCCCATGTCGGCGGTCTGGGGCAGGGCGAGCACGACGTAGTGATCGCCATTCATGCGGTCGCGGTACTTGGCGAGCAGCGCCTCGATGCTCTGGCTGTTGAGGCCCGAAGGCGTGGAGCGCGGCTGCACGGGCAGGCCTTGCACCAGCCGGTTGATGTCTTCGCGAAGGCCCGCGGTCACGTCGAGAAACTGCACCCCGAAGCCCGGTTGCATCGCCCACGCCTTGGCCTGATCAGCCGGCACGTGGCGAACCACCTCGGCGAGCAGGTCGAGGTTGCTGGCGGAAGGAATGGTGATCTTCAGCCTGGAGAACACCGGGGGCAGCTCACCGGTCGTGGAGAGGAACATGCCCCCCTTCGAGATGTCGTTGCACTGCAGCGTGCCCAGCTTGGTGCCATCGAGGCGCGAGACCACGGCGTCGAAGCGGGCCGTGTGGCGCTGGAGTGGCTTGGCGGTGGCGCCCGGCAGCGGCGGCTTCGGCTCGGGGGCGGGCCTCGGCTCAGGCGTGATCATCACCTGCTGATTGCCCGACGCCTTGAGGGCTGCTTCGAGCGCGGCGGCGAACTCGTTGGCCGACTGGTACCGATCCTGAGGGGGCTTCGACATCGCCTTCATGATCACCGCGCTCAGCTCGCGGGGAACGTTGGGCACCACTTCGTGCGGCGGCTTGGGGTTCTGGGTGCGGTGTGCCACCAGCAAATCGGTCAGACCGCGCTGTGGAAACGGCAGGCGGGCGGTGGCCAGCAACCAGGCGATGCAGCCCAGCGAATAGATGTCACTGCGGCCATCGACGGGTGAGGAGTTCGCCTGCTCGGGCGACATGAACTCCGGGGTGCCGACGATGAGGCCCGCGGCGGTGTTCGACGACGAACGTTCGGTGTCGAGCAGCTTGGCGAGGCCGAAGTCGAGCACCTTGACGTTTTTCTAGGCGCGGCCGCGTTTGATGAGGAAGATGTTCTCGGGCTTCAGATCGCGGTGAACGATGCCCGCGTCGTGCGCTGCCTGCAGCGCGTCACACACCTGAATGAGAATCGGTACGGAGGTGGTGATCGGAACGGGCGCGGTGAGGATGTAGTTGAGCGGCTTCCCCTCCAGGTACTCCATCACCAGGTAATACCGGTGCGGAGGGACCACGTTCATGTCGAAGATGTTGACGATGTTCTCATGGCCGATGAGGTTCACCGCGCGTGCTTCTGCGTAGAACCGCGCGACCAGGCCTTCGTCGGAGGCCAGCTTGTCCTGCAGCACCTTGATGGCGACCCGGCTGCCGATGACGGAGTGCTCGCCGAGGTAGACCGTCCCCATTCCGCCCCTGCCGATCACTTTGGTGATCTTGAAGGGACCTAAGGTCGAACCCACCACGCCGTCTGCCGTCTGCGGAATCATCTTGCGAAGGCGACTGTAGACGAGTGGCCACGGGCGAGGCGGATGAAAAATGGGTGCGCTTTTGTAAGGGTCGTTGGCGCTTTTCCTTGAGGCCGAAGAACGGGTTCCGTCCGATGAATCCCACATGAGCCCCATTCGACGACTGAGCGTTGGTTCCACTGGAGCGCAGGTTCGGAAGCTGGAGCAGGAACTCAAGGAGCGGAAGCTGCTGAAGGGTCCTGTCGACACCAGGTTCGACAAGAAGACCAAAGCCGCCGTGCAGAAGTTCGAGCACAGCCGCGGCTGGAAGGAAGACGGCGTGGTCGGCGGTCGGATCTCGAAGGCACTGGGCCTCGGTCTGACTGGACCCACCGGGGGCAGCAAGCCGGGCAAAGGGGTCTTCGACGTCGTCAGCATGAACGTGAAGAGCAACCCCCTCATGTCGCAGGACAAGGTGCTCCACGACGTGCGCAAGGCGGCGAAGACCGGCGAGATCATCGGCTGGCAGGAGATCGCTCCCGAGCGGTACCGCCAGGCGATTCGCAACCTGCCGGGCTTCAGTCACTTCATGCCCAAGGGCCTGCAGACGCCCATCTCGTGGAAGAAGGATCAGTTCAAGCTGCTCGACTCAGGCGTGGAGCGCATGCACGGCGGCCAGGCCGGCGTCTCGCCTCACCGCACGGTCGCGTGGGTGAAGCTCCAGAACAAAGAGACCGGCAAGACGATGATCCACATGAACACCCACCTGGTGAGCGGGGCCTGGAACACCAAGATCCAGCGCAGCGACCCCTGGCGCAAGGCGATGTGGAACCAGCACATGACCAAGATGGGCAAGCTGGTCGAGCGCTTCGAGAAGAAGGGTCACCCGGTCACCATCACCGGCGACTTTAACCGCAACCACTTCAAGGTCTTCGGCAACAAGGTCGACTACGACAGCGGGCTGCGCACCGGCACGCACGGCAGCTCGACCCTCGACTACGTGATGAGCACGAAGCACCCGGGTCTGAAGAAGGTCTCTTCGCGGGTCGACTCTGGCTACGCGTCGGATCACAACGGCGTCATCGTTCGCTACGACCTCGACTGATCAGCGGCGAACCAGCCCCTCGCGGAAGCCCTTCACGTCTCTCGTGTTGAGCACGTCGCTCTTCCGGACCCATCCACGGCGGGCAGAGGCGATGGCGTAGGGCAGGTGTGACTTGAGCTCGCCCACCGAGTGGGCGTCGGTGCTCACCACCAGCTTGAGCCCTCGTTCGAGGGCCTTCCGCACGTTCTCGGCGGCGAGGTCCATGCGATCGGGGCAGCCGTTGATCTCGATGGTGATGCCCTTCTTCGCCGCCTTGTCGAGGATCTCCTCCATTCGCATGGGGGCCGGCTCGCGCTTGAGCAGCAAGCGGCCGGTCGGGTGACCCCACACGTGCAGGTACGGGTTGTCGAAGGCGTTGAGCACGCGCTTCGTCATCGCGGCTTCGTCCTGCGAGTAGCGTTGGTGAATGGAGCCGATCACCACGTCGAGCTGCTCGAGCCCCGAGTCGGGGTAGTCGAGC
>JANODF010000401.1:0-4565 GCA_031412555.1 Archangium sp.
GCCTTCGAGGTGTTGTTGACCTCCAGATCCACCAGGCCAGAGACGCCGAAGCTGCAGATGTTCGCGAAGTAGCGCGTCTGCTGTGTGCCGTCGTGACCCAGGAAGTCGAGCCGGCCCACGTCGAAGGGGCGTGTGTCGGGGGTCTTCAACCGGCGAATGGCTGCGTCTGAATCGAGATCCCAATCGAAGGTCTTGCGGAAGTCGCCGCCCGTGCCGCGCGGGAGCACGCCCAGCGCCGCGTTCGGGTTGAGCACCTTGCCGTCTTCGAAGAACCCGTTGGTCACTTCGTTGATCGTGCCGTCACCACCGACGGCCACGATGCAGTCGTAGCCGCTCTTGAGCGCCTGCCGGGTGATGTGTACGGCATCGAGCGGCTGCTTGGTGAACTCGACCCCGAAGTCCGAGAGCGTGCGCGCGATGCCGGCCGCCAGCTCTGCCCAGCGCTTACCGGTCGCGCCGTTGGCGCTCTTGGGGTTCACGACGAAAAAGGTCTTCATGATTTCAGGACTCCACCCAACGGCGCAGCAACGCCATCAGGTCATATGAGGTCTTCCCCGAGCGTTCGAACATTCGCTTCGAGGTCGGGCACGCGGTCACCACGGCGACGTCGGGCTGAGGCGAGACCTCCGCGGCCTGACGGCGAGCCACCTCGACGGCGACCTCCGGCATGGTGCGCGGCAGCAGCCCACCACCACCCGAACAACCACCTTCGGAACGAATCGAAGCGGCCTCCTGCACGGCGCTCACCGCGCGGGAGAGCAGCTTGCGCGGCTGATCGTACTGACCCAGGCCGCGGCCGAGGTGACAGGCGTCGTGGTAGCCGACCGTCTGCGGCAAGGGCGGCTTGGCGGGCGCGTGGTCGAGGTTCTCCTCGAGCACTTCGACCACCGTGCGCACCCGCGTCTTCAGCTTCACGCCGAACTCCGGGTACACCACGCTCAGCGTGTGCGCACAGCCGACGTCGAGCACCGCCAACTCAGGCACCGAGTCGAGCGCCTCCGCGTTGGCGCGCGCGTGCTCACGAAACGCATCGTGCGCGCCCGCTGCGTAGAGCGGATAGCCGCAGCACCGTGAAGCGATGCGCGAGACCCCCATCGGCGCCCCGAAGGCCTTGGACACCACGATGGTGTCTTCGATCAACTGAGGCCGCTTCACCAACGAGCTGCAACCCGGGAAGAGCGGGAAACGCACCGGCGTGTCACTGCGCCACGAGGCGACCAGGGCGGCGAGCTCGGTACCGAAGGGGTTCTGCGCCTGGCTGAAGGTCGCCAGGGTGGAAGCGGCGCCTTTGGGCTGGTGGCCGCTCTTCACGGTCTCCTCGCGTGCAGCGAAGAGCGCCGGGCCCACGGTGTTCTCGTGTTTGCAGAAGCTCTTGCAGCGGCCACAGCCGGTGCATGCGTGCAGCGCCTTCGCGGTGCTCTCGTCGAGCGCGCGTTTCTCGGTGGCCACCAGGTGCGCGGCCGTCATCTTGCCCCACGTGGAGTGCGCCTCGGTGTGCGTGGCCTCTGACACCGGGCACGAGAAGCGGCACAACTTCGGGCAGTACGCGCAGTAGGTGTACGCCTGATCGTGTTTCTCCATCGCGCTCACGGGGCGCCTCCGAAGACGCCGCGCGAATCCAACGCGAGCAGGCGCCCGCCCAGCGAGGTCCAACCGGTCGGCTCGTTCAAGGGAACTCCTTCGACATCGCCGCGCGCGACCACGGTGGTGAGTGACAAGCGGAACAACTGCAGCGCCCTGCCCTGCTCCAAGGACGCGAGCACGGCGTCCCAGGTGCTCTCGTGCTCGACGGACACCGGGCCTTCCCGCTCCGCCTCGCCTGCGCCGCGGCCACCGGCTTCTTCGACGCAGCGGGAGAGCAGCTCGCGATCGCGCTCCACGCTGCCGACGCTGGCCGCCCACCGCACTTCGGCGATCACCCGGCCCGACTTCGAGTCGGCGTGCACCCGCCAGGGCCAGAAGCCCTCTGCGATCGAACGCTGCAGCGCAGTCACGAACGCGAGCGCAGAAGGAAAGCTGTAGGCCACGCGTACGTCGCGCTCGGGGAACGGCACGCAGCGCACCACCCCCCGGGTCACCAGGGCGATGCGGCCTGCGGCGCCCAGCACCAGCGCGCTCAAGTCGGGGCCCGCGGCGCTGCGCGGAGAACGCGAGGTCTCCAGCCGCCGGCCATCAGCGGTGATCGCCGTGAGCGAAGTGCAGACGGGCTCGAGCCGGCCACCGGGAATGGAACGAAGCCCGGCGTACGGCCCCTCGAGAAACTCACCCAGGCGCAGCGACATCGCCGCGGGGGAGAGCGGGCCGATGGTCAGCCCATGCGGCTTGAGGTGGGCGTCGAGATCGTTGAGCACCACGCCCGCACCGGCAGCCACGGTCATCGAGTCGGCCGCGACTGGATCGAGCTGCGTGAGGCGCGCGCGGGAGAGCGTGATCCCCTTGTTCAAGGCCACGCCCCGATCGGCCAGCACGTGGATCATCTCGGTCAGCTCGCGTTCATCACGCGGCTCGGCGATCAACCCACCTTCGACCTTGCGCGCCCACGAACCGAGCGCCGGCTCTTTGGAGGCGCTCACAGGCCGAGCTTTCCGGGGTTCATCACCCCATCTGGATCGAACACGCCCTTCACCGAGCGCAACGCGTGGCGGCCTTCGCCCAGGCTGTCTTGCAGCGCCTGCGCCTTGAGCAAGCCCACGCCGTGGTGGTGGCTCACGTTGCCACCTGCGCTGACCGCGGCAGGCAAGGCGGCACGCCAGAGCTGCTGGTAGCGCTCTTCCATTTCCTCCTCGGTGTCGGCCGAACCCACGAAGGAGAAATAGAGCGAACACCCATCGGCGTACGCGTGGCTGAAGTGACAGAGCACGAACGCGAACTGCGAGGCGGCGGCGTGAACACGCTCGTAGACGTGGTGCACCTTTTCCCAGGGCGCGGCGATCTCCATGGTGTCGGCGAAGGTGCCCGACTCGATCAGCCGCGACATCCGGTACGACACGTCGTAGCGCTTCTTGAACCAGGCGCGCCCGGGCGCCTCGCCGAGATCGTCTCCGCCGAGTTGACGGCAGAGGGCGGTGGCCGCGCGATCTTCGGCTTCGGCACGCGCGGGATCACCTTCGAACATGAGGATGAGCCGGCTGCGCGAGAACGCGCTCTGCAGCTTGTTCATCACCGTGGGCCGGCCCAGCGTGCGTTTGGTCACCTGCCGCAAGAAGGCGGGCAACACCGAGGTCTGCAGCAGGCTTCGCTCCGAAGGTGGCACGGAGGGTTTCTTCGTTGCTTTGCCCTTGCCCACGAACGCGGTGTCGAACGGATCGTACAGACGCACCACCGCCGGCCGCAGCCCTTCGCGGAAGATGAGCCGGATCGCCTCGAGGCCCTTCACCACCGAGCCGAACTCGAAGCCGTGAAACACCCGGCCCTTCGGCGCGGGGAACACCCGCAGCTTCGCGCCGGTGAACGCGCACAAGGTGCCTTCGGAGCCCACCAGCAGGGGCATCAGATCGGGCCCCGAAAACGGGCGCTCCGGCGTCTGCAGCTGCTCGCCGGTGCCGAGCACCACGCGCGCCGACAGCACCATGTCTTCGATCTTTCCGTACTTGCTGGAGAACTGACCTGCGCTGCGCGCCGCCAACCAGCCGCCCACCGTGGAGCAGGCGATCGACGAAGGAAAGTGACCGAGCGTCCACCCGCGGGCGTTGAGCCTGCGCTCCAGCGTCTCGCCCAGCACGCCGGCACCGACCTCCACCGAGCGGTGAACGGGGTCTACCTCGTTGATGGTGTCGAACCGTTTGAGATCCATCGTCACGCCGCCGTTGATGGCCCAGGTGCCACCACACACGCCCGAACCCGAGCCGTACGGAATGACCGCGAGCTTGCGCCTGCGCGCCAGCTTGATGACCCTGGCGACTTCGTCTTCCGAGCCCGGCCAGACCACCGCGTCGGGCGGCGGGGGAATGCGGCCCTGTCGAATCCACAACAAGGCGAGCGGCCAGAGATCGCGCGCGTAGCTGAGCCGATCGAGATCGTCCGTCGAGGCGCGGCCACTGACCGCGGCGAGCAATTCGGGCTTCGCCTCGAGCACCTGAGCGCGAGGGGCTGGCAAGGAGGCCGCGGGGACGTTCGGCAGGCGCGTCATCAGGACCTCTGGAAGCGGCGCATCGGACGGCGCGGTTGTAACACTCCTGATCGAGGGCGGTGGCACCGAAACCGGACGTGAGAGACCGGGCTCGACTGGCGGAGGCGCGGGGAATAGAGCGGGCCCATGGTGCGCCGTCTGCGTCGCAGCGTCCTGGGACTTCTCGCCGTGTTGGGCGTGCTGCTGTTGACCGGGCTGGGCGTCGGCTGCGCGTTGTCGGCGCCCACGTGGAAGGGCGAACCCACCGAACACTTCGACGGGAAGAAGTTCGTCTCGCCCGGTGCGCCGGAGCGGTACGTCGATCAGAGCGCGCTGGGTGCGTTCCTCAAGTGGCAAGCCGAGAGCAAACGCGGCCCGTGGAGCGACTACCGCGACGTGCCGCCCGGTGCCCCGCCGCCGCGAGAGGTGCCGCTGGGCGGCCTGCGCGTGACCTTCA
>JANODF010000402.1:0-1883 GCA_031412555.1 Archangium sp.
ACCAGGGAGTCGAACATCCGCCGATCAAAGCTGTGCACCTCATCGATGATCACCGCGGCGTCAGCGAGCGCGGGGAGCAGACATAGGGCCTCGTACCGGTGCTCCATGGCGCTGAGGAACTGGTCGACGGTGGCGGAGAAGTAGCGCTTGCTCCACAGCCCAAGGGCGAACACCCGACTCTCGGCCTCGCTCAATGCCAAATGCTTTTCACGCGCAGACTCGGGGGGATTCTCGTGCATTTGCTCGAGCTCGTACTCGGCCGACCCGTGAAGGAGCGTCGCAGCGCCCTCGGGTGCCCAGGCGGCGTAGTCGCGGAAGCCTTCTGTCGCGGTACCTCGAGTCGGGTACAAGAAAATCACGCGGCCCACCGGGCGAGTCCGAGCCTGGGTTTCGGCCCACTTCCACGCGGCCAGCGTCTTCCCCGCCCCACAAGCCGCGAGGAGCAGGCAGCGCGGTCCTGACTCGGCCGCGCGCACCTGGAATGGATGGAGGGCGGCGCCCTTCCCGATGGAGCGCAGGCGTGCGCCGATGATTTCGTTGGCGATCTCGTTTGCGTCGAGCGGCTCACGATGGGCGATCTGATCGACCCACGCGTCGATGCTCTGGCCCGTTCGGAAGAGCCCTGAAGCGACCGCATCTGCGACGATCAGAGCCACCTTGACCGCCACCAATCGTCGCCTGCGCGGAAGGTCGCGCCGGAGCGAGCGTCGCAACTCCCTGGCGGCCTGAGTGCCCAGCTTGAGCGCCTCCAACCACGGCCCGGTGAACGGCGTGGCCAACCTGCCCGTGGGCAACTCTGGCGGTGAAGACAACCCGAGCAGGCTCGCGACGCGCCCGAGACTGGCACGCACTTGCGGGTGGTCGAGATGAAGCTGCAGGAAAGGCGCGCCCTTGAACTGAGCCCAGCGCCACACACCTTCGCCGTCCTCTGCCTTCAGGTGATGCGACAAGACTGCCGCGGTGCAGACGTCGACGTCGATGTTCGACGTGGCCAGCCAGGCGCGAATCGAGGGCAAACACATGATGAGCGCGCTGAGGTGTTCGTGCCGGAGCGTCTGCGCCTCGAACGCGGTGCTGGTTACCGCTCGCTGAAACCCGTCGTTGGCCTTGCCCATGTCGTGAAACAGGGCAGCGACCCGAAGCTCACGAAGGAACAGCGGGCCTTCGCCGCCCAACTTGAAGAACGCGGGCCAGCGCTCACCCCAGCGCGTGTCCGGCCGAAAGAGGCTGACTGCTGAATTCTCCGTGTCGACCAGGTGCTGCTCGAGCGTGAGTTCGCCGTGGTTTCGGCCCTTCGCCAAGAGCGTGCTCAACCGCGCTTGCCCACCGGCAAGAACAACCCTGCGCCCATGTGGCGACGCCCCCCGATACCTTCGGCTTGAACGCGCAGTGATTCATCAGCCGTCAGACAATCGAACGCGACCGGAAAGCCCACGATCGTATGGCTGGCCACCTTGAGCACACGCCGGGGACCGATGGTGATCGAGGCGGCCTCGGCGACGCCGAGTTCCGACAATTGGCGGCGAACTGCAGCCGAGAACTCATCGGGAGAGTCGTGAAACTTCTTGATCGTCACAAAACGACTCTGCAACGCGGGACGGGATTGCAGAGCAAACACGCGTGGCACGCCGGTGATCACTGCGTGTTCGTCGATCGCCAGGGTCTGGCCGGCCAGGGCCAAGACGTCGCCGATGCGCGAGGCTGGGATTCGCAGCGTCACCATTGAGCTGGGAAGCAGTTCGAGCAGCCCCGGGCCTGCACGCTTGCCGTGTACGGGAAAGAGCCCCCAGCTTTCCTGCTCATGAACGACAGGAAGCACACGGCTCACTGCACCGAACAGCTGATAGCCGTGGTCGAGCGGCAGACTCTTGCCCTTCAACGGA
>JANODF010000403.1:0-4283 GCA_031412555.1 Archangium sp.
GTGGGATCCCAAATACACCGACGAGTCGTGGATCAAGGAGCCGGTGCGGCTGATCCCGCGCATGCGCGAGCTGGTGAAGGAGAACTACCCCGGCCTCAAGCTCGCCATCGGTGAGTACAACTTCGGCGCAGAGCGACACCTTTCGGGTGGGCTTGCGCTCGCCGAAGCGCTCGGCCGGTTCGGCCAGGAGGGGCTGTACGCCGCCTGGTATTGGACGTACCCGCCCGAGGGCTCGCCGGCGTTCTGGGCCTTCCGCGCGTTCCGCGACTACGACGGGAAAGGGGCTCACTTCGAGCAACTGGCGCTGCCCACCACCGCGCCCCGCGATGCGTCGATCTTCGCGGCCCGTTCGAGCGACGGGAAGACGATGACGCTGATCGCGCTCAACTTCTCGCCCAACGACGCGCTCGAGGCGAACGTCGATTTGAGCGGGTGTGCGGTGGCCGAGTCGCAGCGGGTGTTCACGTACACCGGTGATGCGCGCGGGTTTCTGCCTCGCGAGGTGCCGGTGGGCCGGCCGTACCGGCTGCCTCCGTATTCGATCAACGTGATCGAGATGAAGTGGCCGGGAAAGAAGTAGCCTCTCACCCTGACCCTCTCCCCCGTGAGGGAGAGGGGACTTCGCTTCGGCCTACATCGCCGCCCTGATTCGTTTTTGCAGCGTCCGCGCAAGTTCCATCGCTCGGGGGCTCTTCTCCAGCAACGCCTTCGCCTGCGCTTTGGCCTTCTTCAGGAAGACCTCCTTGAGCGGCGGCGTGCCCACCGGCCCGATGATGCGGTTGTGCGTGGCGTAGTGAAACTTGTACGGCTCATCGCCGATGAGGAAGTCGAACTCGACGTCGCCGCGGTCGTAGCTGGCGAGCAGGAGCTCCTCGAGCAGCAGGCGCCCCGGCGAGAACTTGCCGAACTTCGAGTCGTACGCCGGCACCCACCAGCCCAACCGCCCGTCGTGCGACGAGCCGAAGTGCACCGCCAGCAGCGTGTCACCGGCGCTCAGGCTGCTCACCAGCAAGACGCCCCGTTCGCGCAATCGGCGAAACAGCGCCACGTTGCGCGGGTCGGCGAACATGTCGGTCAGCCCGGTCGCCTTGTATTGGGCCGACTTCCACTGCACGCACGCGTCGAAGACCTCCGGCCGCGGATCGTCGAGCACGAAGCGCACCGGCCCGAACTCTTTCTCCAGGCGCCGCCGTTGCCGCGCGCCGTCCTGGTTGCGCGTGACCGAGCTCTGCTTCCACGCGTTCTCGTAGTCCTTCCACGTGGGCAGCATCTTCCAGTCGACGTACGGCGAGGGCTGCAGGCCCTGCGCCTCGGGCTTGCGACCCTCGGTCGGCACGGTCTCCAGCACGGTGCGCGGCAGGTAGAAGATCTCGCGATCCACCGGGCCCTTCGCGTCGGCCATCGGCTGGGGGAAGTCGTAGAAGGGCATTCGCCCCACCACTTCTTCCCCATCGAGGACCAGCAGCCTCAGCCGCCTGCCTTCGAGCCGGCACACTTCGATGGCGCGTTTGCGCTCCGGATAGAACAGCGCTCCTGCCGTTTCGAGAAAAGCGTCAGTGGTGAAGATGTTCATGGTTATTGCAGCCGCGCTGAGGCGGCCCCCCTGGGCCGAGTTCAGGCCGTTCATGGTAGTTCTCAAATCTCATGGCGAAACTCCTACTCCTCTCGATTTGCTTCGCGCTCGTGGGCTTTCCGCTCATGGCCTCTCGCGACGCTCATCCGGTACGCGGACTTAAGCGCGCGCTCCTGGGAGTGCTGCTCTTCAACCTCTTCTACGTGTTTCTACTGCGGGTCGTCATCCCGCGAGTTGGGTGACCTTGCTCGAGTTCTCCCGCATCGTGCTCAAGCGTTACCGGTGGGCCGCGTTGTTCTGCGCATTGCTCACCGGCGCGTGCGCATTTCTCGCGTCGCAAGCCGTGCCGGAGATGTGGCCCGTGGAGGCCCACGTGCTGGTGGTCGAGCCGGTGATGGTGCACCGCCTGGCCAACCCCTTCGCCGCAGTGCCTTCGTCACCCGACGAACTCAAGAATGTGCCCGAGTTACTGAAATCCCGCGAACGGCTCGTGTCGATCGTCAAGCGCACCGGCCTCATCGATCAGTGGGATGCCGGCCGCCCCTGGCCCCTCAAGCTGAAGGATCGCCTGCAGGTCGCCGTCTTCGGGCCGGTGGAAGAGAAGGATCGCCTCGAGGCGCTGGTGGCCATTCTCGACAAGCGGCTGTCGGTGACCGTCGAAGCCAACAAGGTGCGCATCTTCGTGGAGTGGCCCACGCCCGAGCTCGCCCTCGCCCTGGTGGAGAACACCCTGGGCACCTTGCTTCAGCTGCGCGCGCAGCGTGAGGGCAAGACGTTGCAAGACGCCGCCGATGCCCTCGACGTGCAGCTGCTGAGCGTGCGCGGCGAGATGGATGAACGGGTCAACCGCATGAAGGCCACCATGCTCAAGCCCGGTGGCTGGGCGCAGCTGGAGAGCGACAAGGATCAGCTGTTCCGCGATCAATCACGCGCGGCCGAGCTCATGGTGGCCGCCGAAGAGAAGCGCATCAGCGCCGAGGTGTTCCGCCAGAGCAACACACTGCGCTTCAACCTGGTGCGGCCCCCGATGCGCCCGCGTGAGCCTTCGGGCAACGGCCACTTCGTGCGGGTGCTGACCGGCGTGGTGGCTTCGATCGTCGCGGGCCTGGTCGGCGCGTTGATGCTCGCTTTGACCAGCCGGCGAATCCTCTCCGGAAACGAGGTGAAGACGGTGGTCGGGTTGCCCGTGATCAGCGCGTTGCGCCAGAAGGTGAAGGAGCGCGTGCTCCCCACCCGCAAGGGCCTGCTGCTGTGGCTGTTGGTGGCGATCTTCACCGGGGCCGCGGTCGGCTTCTCCAAGGGCCGGTTCGCCCTCTCCATGGTCCCTCCGCTGGCCTTCGTGGCCGCCTGGCTGTTGTGGACCCGGCCGCTCAAGTGGCCCTTCTTGCTGATCGCTTTCCTGGCCGTCACGCTCGACGACCCCACCGACCGCGCCTACGCCGGGGTCTGGCAGTCGCCCCTCTTCTCCGTGGGGAGGGCGTTCTTCGGCAACGTGGCGCTCTTCACCGGCATCGAGCTGGGCATTCTGGGGCTCACCGGGCTGATGCTGCTGCGTCGCATCTGGATGCCCCGCGAGCAGCTGGAGAAGCTCGACCCCATCAAGGGCCAGGCGCCCCGGCCGCTGCAGCTGGCATTGATTGGCTCCATCCTCGCAGTCGGCGCGCTGGTGGTGATGGGCGTGGCGCGCGGCGGCGATTTCCGCGAAGCGCTCTGGCAGTTCCGCGCGCTGTTGATGTTGCCCATCATCGCGTCACTCGCGCTCTACGCGCTCGACATACCCAAAGACCTGCCCAAGCTCTTCGGCGTGCTGGTGGCGGGCAGCCTGATGAAGGGTTTCCTGGGCATCTTCTTCATGTACGCCATCGCCTTCCCCCAGGGCGTGTACCCACCGCACACCACCGGCCACAACGACACGATGCTCTTCGTGACCGCGGTGGTGACGGCCCTGACGCTCTTCTGGGAAAAGCCGATTCGAAAACACTTCTGGTTGATGCTGCTGTGGCTGCCGGTGATCGCCCTGGCCTTGAAGCTCAACGATCGCCGCATCGCCTACGTGGACATCGTGATGGCGCTGGGCCTGATCGCCTGGCTGAGCCCCATGCACGAGATGAAGCGCAAGCTGAAGCGGGTGGCCGTGGCGCTCGCGCCGGTGGTGGTGCTCTACCTGGCCGTCGGCTGGAACGCGCCCAACAGCAAGATCTTCGGGCCTGCCCAGAAGGTGCGCTCGATCATCGCGCCCGCGGAAGACACCGAAGAAGAGAGCTCCAACGTCGAGCGCGACATCGAGAACTTCAACCTGGCCAAGACCTGGGAGAACAACATGTTCTTCGGCCAGGGCTTCGGGCACGCCTTCACCGAGTACGTGCCCAGCAACGACTTCAGGCAGTCGGGTTTCGGGCACGTCGGCCACAACTCCATCCTCTGGCTGCTGTGGATCGGCGGCATCTTCGGCTTCACCGCGGTGTTCGCCTACCTCGCCGTGGCCCTCTTCTTCCTGGGGAGGACCCTGCCGTCGACCGCCGACTGGAGACAACGGGTGGCGCTGCTCGTCTCCTTGAGCATCATCGTCACCTACTTGATGCAGTCCTTCGGCGACATGGGCACCCAGAGCGAGATGTTCGACCTCTTCGTGGGCACCTCGTTGGCGATCATCAGCCGGTTGGCCACGCGGGTGAACGCGTGGAAGGTGCCTGCCGCGCTGCCCGTTCAG
>JANODF010000404.1:0-9620 GCA_031412555.1 Archangium sp.
ATGGGAGTGTGCCCGTTCCCTGGCCCCTCACCCCAACCCTCTCCCCGAAGGGGAGAGGGAGGCTATTGCTTCTGTTGAGAGAGGGGCGAGAGCAGCCAGACGAGCGTAACGCCCACGCCCAGGGTCACCCCGAACGCGTGAATCGCCGGCGTGGTGGAGACGGCCAGCAGACCAAAAGACAGCAACGTGGACACCGCGCCCAGACCCACCGCGAGCCAGGCTTCACCCTGATCAGCCGAGTGCTCCAGCAGGAAGATGCCGTAGTCGACGCCCATGCCCAGCAGCAGCCACAACGCGAGCACGTGGAACAAGGTCAACGGCTCACCCAGGAAACCAACCGTGGCCAACGCGAGACCCGAAGCCACCGCGGTCGGCAACAACGCGCGCCACGCCTTGCCGCGAAAACGCGAGAACAGCGCGAGGAAGATGACGGCGTAGCCAGCCAGCAGCAGCTCCGTCATGCCCACCCGCCAGCGCTTCATCACCGAAGACAGATCCGCCGTGCGATCGACGAAGCGCACGCCGGGCAGCGAAGAGAGCGCACCAAGTTCGTCGAGCCGATCCCGCTTCGGCGCGTGCACCAGCACCACGCTGGCGTCCTTCAACCAGAGCGGGCGGAGTGCTTCTCCCAGCGAGGTGGCGAGCAGCGTGTCGACCGTGAGCAAGGCAGACTCGACGCGAGGACCCGGCGCATCGTCGAGCTCGTCTGCAAGCCGGGTGATCACCGCGTCGCGGGTTCGGGTGAAGACGGCGCGCTGCGCTTCTTGGCGGGCCGGCGATGGCACCCAGGAAGACACCGCTTCATGGCCGGTGAGCACGCCCTCCTTCGCGAGTTGCTGCAGCTTCAGGGTCAACGCCTCTTCGCGCTCCAGCCGCTGCGCTTCGTCGTCACCGCGCACGATGAAGAACTGCGCGGGGCTGGGCAGACCGATGGTCGCCGCGATGATGCGCTGCGCGTCGATCAACGCCGGAGGACTGCTCTGCAGCGCGCGGATGTCGTCGAGCGCAGAGAGCCGCGAGACACCGATGGAGGTGATGACGGTGGTGACGAGCACGCCGATGGCCAACGCCTTGCGTGACAACGACGGCCACTTCGATCGCGTGGCGGCCCATGCAGTCGCGAAGCGGGTCGACTTCACCTCGCCCCTATCCAGATACGGGAACCAGGCCAGCACCGTGAGGAACGCGCCGGCCAGCCCGCCCGACGAGAAGACCGCGACCTGCCGCAGCCCGGGCATCGGCGCGATCGCCAACATCACATAGCCCGCGACGCTGGTGAGCATGGCCATGAACAAGCCCGGCGTGAGGTGCCGCAGCAGCTCACGGCGATCTCGCGCGGGCTGGGCTTGCCGCGAGGCGAAGTAGTGAATGCCGTAGTCCTCGGCGACGCCCACCAGGCCCGCTCCGAAGACGAGCGTCATCAGGTGAACCTTGCCGAAGATCAACACGCACACCGACAACCCCGTCGCCACGCCCATGCCCACCGAGAGCACCACCAGCAGCAACGGCCGGGGTGAGCGGAAGGCGAGGAACATGATCAGCAGGATCGCCGCGAGCGAGCCGAACCCCACCGTGCTGACTTCAGCGTTGGCCTGCACCGCGGCGGCTTCGGCGAAGAGCGGCACACCCGCGGCGAGCACCTTCACGTTCGCAGGCAGCCCCGCCTTCGCGAGCTCGATGGCGGTGGCCAGGTGCGCGACGCCGTCGAGCGCGAAGGCCGCTCCGGTGAGTTGGTAGCGGAGCAGCACCGAACCATCGACCACCAGGTGATTGCCTTTGGGCCGCACCCGCGTCGACTGCGCGCGCTCCCGCAGGAACTCGGGGAAGAGTTGAAGCGGGTCGTCGCGGAACTCACCCAGGCGCTGAGACATCGGCTGCTGCAACTGCATCAAGGCCAGCTGCTCGAGATCTTCGGGCGCGGCATCGGCCAGGCGGGCCATCTGACTTCCGGTCAGCAGGCGATCCCGAAAAGGGAGCAGCTCATCGAGCGCCGAGACGTCGGCCTTCGGGCCCGGGAGGCGTTGCAGATGGTCGAGCTTCAGCGCGGCAGCGAACCTGTCCGCGGCATCCATCGAGTCGGCTTCGGTGGGGCCGGTGACCAACACCACCACCGAACGCGAGGCCGAATCGGAGAGGCGCCGCAGCACTTCATCCGCCGCCTGATCCCGTTCGTCGCTCGGCAACAGCGAGAGCAGATCGGTCTCGACCTTCAGCCCACCAGTCCACAAGTGGACGTGGTGAGCGAGGATCAACGCGGCGATCAACGTCCAGATGATCGACAGCGGTTTCAGGGCTGGCCCTCGGGCACGAGCGTGATGGTGGTCGAGTCGCCGTTCTGTTCCTTGAGCACCACCGACCGCACGGAACGATCACCCTCGAGCGCGATGCTCGCGAACACCTTCTTGAGGCCGTCCGCCTTCGGCTGCAGGTTGATCGACCAGCGATCGGCGCCGACTTCTCCGGTGGCGATGAACTGCGACTCCAGCGCAGCCAGGTCGCCTGCCAGCAACGAGAACAACAGCTGGGTGATCATCCGCACGGTGGGCTCTGACTTCGCGTCGAGCCTGAACACCTCGGCGCCATTCTGCTTCGAGGAGATCTCTTCGGCCTTCACGCTGAGCTCAGAAGGGAACGGCTTGAGCGTGTTCCACTGCACGCCTTCACCCTTCGTCACCACGTAGGTGCCACTCGACTTGAGCGGCCGCTTGAAGCCCTTCACCTGCTTGCTCTGCTCGAACGTGCCGCGCTGCACGGCGGCGTCACTGAGCTTCGACTTCACCTGGCTGGCGAGCTCCCCCGGGGCAGCGGCCAACAGGATCAACAGGAGCGCGTTCACGGCGAGACGCCCAGGCGTTCCCAGAGGATCTTCGGGCACACGTACTGGAGTTCCATGGTCTTGGCGTCCAACGCCACCTGCAGGGTGTAGCCCTTGGTCACCTTGTCTCCCGAAATGCCGCTCGTGATGAGGTACTCGACGCGGAGGCGGCTCTCGAATTCGGTGATCTCTGCGCGGACTTTGAGCGGCTGGTTCAGCGTTGCGGGTTTCACGTACTTCACCCGCAGATCGACGATCGGCCAGAAGTAGCCCGACTCCCGCATCTGCTCGTAGCCGTAGTTGAACTTCTCCATCAACGCCGCGCGCGCCAGCTCGAAGTAGCGCACGTAGTTGCCGTGCCAGACCACCGCCATCGGGTCGACATCGTAGAAGGCGGGGCGAACCTCGATTTCGTGAAACAGCTCAGGCACGGGGCGGCTCCCAGAAGGGGAAGAAGTTGAACCAGTCGTAGGGCGATTCACGGCAGAGCTGTTCGAGTTTCTTGGCGTAGAGGGCGACGTACTCGGCGGCGGCGGCCTCTCTCTTGCCACGCGGCAGGTCGACCCGGTCGGCCAGCTTCTCGAACCGCACTCGGTAGCTCTCTCCTTCGCGCAGCACGGAGAAGAGAATCACTTTGCACTTGAGCGCTGAGGCGAGCACCCAGGGGCCGACGGGGAACCAGGCCGTAGCGCCGAGGAACTGCGCCGGCACGGTGCGCCCGCTCGCGTCGGAGAGCGGCACGCGATCGCCGGTGATCACCACGAACTCTCCCGCGTCGACCTTCTGCGCGAGCATCGCGGCGGTGGCGGGCGAGAAGTCAGTCACCTGGATGAGCGAGACCTGCGTGCCGGGCGAGAGCTTCTTCAAGACCGAGTTGAACTGTTCGGCGTTGCGCGTGTGAACCAGCACGTTGAGCTTCGGGCCGTGTTTACGCCCGGCGGCCAGCCGGCAGACCTCGAGGCAGCCCATGTGCGCGGTGACCAGCACCCCACCCTGCTTCGCCTCCATCAGCTCGAGCATCAGCTCACGCCCGGTGAACTTGAGCTTCTCGAACGGGTAGCGGCCCGCCACGGCGATCGCCTTGTCGACCATCGACTCCGCGAAGGCGCCGAGGTGCCGGTAGGTGGTGCCGAAGCCCGCGGTGATGCCCAGGCGGCCGAGGTATTCCTGCGAAGAGCGGCGGGCCAGCCGGTGCTGCAGCACGTAGAACAACAACACGGGCGCCAGCACCACGCGGAAGGGCCAGCGCCCGAGAAAACGGTCCACGAAGTACATGAACCAGGTGCCGAACGCGAAACCCGCCTCGGCCACGTTGCCCCAGTGCGTGGTGCGCCCTTCGCTCATTTTCCAAACACCTTCCGCCACAGCAGCCACGGCAGGCGAATCAGCATCCCGAAGAACAAGCGCGTGTGCATGCCGGTGATGCGCACGTTGTCCCAGAGCACGTCGAAGTGGCTCACGCCGTCGGTGGGGTACGTCACGTGCGTCGGCAGGTTCACCACCTGCGTGCCCTGCCAGACCAGGCGCACGGCGATCTCCGGATCGAAGTCCATGCGCTTGCCGATGGAGGGCACGATGGCCGCGAGGGTGCGCGGCACGGGGTAGACCCGGAAGCCGCACATCGAGTCTTTGATCGCGAAGGAGAGCGTGTTGATCCACACCCAGATGTGCGTGAGGTAGCGGCCGTAGAGCCGGCCCTTCGGCACCGACTCGTCGTAGACCGGCTGGCCGGTGATCAGCGCTTCGGGGTGAGCGGTGGCCTGCTCGAGGAACTTCGGGAGATCGACCAGGTCGTGCTGACCATCGGCGTCGATCTGCACCGCGTGCGTGAAGCCCAGCCGGTGCGCCTCGTGGAGACCGGACATCACCGCCGCGCCTTTGCCGCCGTTCTGCGTGCGGCGGTAGAGCTGCACCTCGGGTGGTTTCACCAACGCGTCGAGCGCAGCGGCACAGGAGGGCTTGCTCCCGTCGTCGACCAGCAGCACCGGCAGGCCCCGCGCGCGCACCGCGTCGACCACCGCACCGATGGCGTGCTCGTGGTTGTACACGGGGATCATCACCACGACTTTGTTGGTCATGAGAACACCACGCGGCCGCTGGAGAAGCTGGCGAGCTCCGAAGTGAACTTGAAGGTGAGCGTCTTCTTCTCGGGGTTCCAGTCGAGCACCAGCTTCACCTGGTGGCCCGGCATCATCAGCGCCTGGAACTTGAGCACCTCCAGTCGCACCAGGTGGCCAGTGAACTTGAACGCCTCGCGGCCCCAGTTGATGGCCCAGTCGAGCTGCGCCACACCCGGCACCACCGGCGCTTCGACGAAGTGGCCTTCGAGCACCTTGAGGTCGGTGCCGATGTTCATCTCCAGCACCACGTGAAGGGGCGTGTGGTGCGACCAGACCGCATCAGGGCGCATGGGGCGCTCCACGAAGAGAGAGAGAATGCCGGCTTCGGTGATCTTCCCCTGCTCGTTGAGCGGCAGCTCGTCGACGAAGCGAAACCTGCGGGGTATCGCCACGCGCTCCACCGCGGCTTCCAGGGCGGTCTTGAGCTGCTCCAGCAGGTGTTTGCGATCGAGCGCGCGGCCCGCGGGTGAGAGCACCGCGGCGAGGCCCAGCGTCACCCGGGCCCCCTGCACCACCACCGCGCGCGCTTCGGTGACGAGACCTGTGGCGATGACCGTGCGCTCGATCAACTCGAGCGAGACCCGCTTCTCTTCGATCTTCGCGATGCGATCCGCTCGGCCCAGCAGCCTGAAGGTGTCGCCGGTGAGCTCGATGCGATCGGCGGTGGTCAGCCAGCTGCTTGCGTCGGCGAGATGCGGGCTCTGGAGCTCCAGCGTGCCTTCGGATGACTGGCGGAACTGCACTCCGGACAACGCACGCCAGCTCGACCGCGTGCCTTCGCGCCAGGCGATGCCGCCCGTTTCGCTGCTGCCGAAGATTTCGATGGGTCGATGGCCGAGCACCGCCAGGGCCTTCTGCACCCCTTCTTCGGGGAGCGCCCCGCCCGACGAGAAGACCGCCTTGAGTTGCGTCTTCCACGGCGCCACGTCGGGCAGCCGCTTGAGGTGCGCGGGGCTGGAGATCAACACGCACGGGGTGGGCGCGAGGAACTGCTCCAGCTCTTCGGGGTATTCCAGGCGGCGGGGCGTCAGGGTTCGCCCGGTGAGCACTGGCCAGAGCACCGAGAAGAGCAGGCCGTAGATGTGCTGGTGCGAGACCGTCGAGAAGAGGCTGACGTTGTGGCCGAGGCGTTCGCCGAAGGTCGCTTCGAGCGTGCTCACTTCGTCGAAGAGCTGGCGGAGTTTTTTGGGGATCGCCGTGGGTGTTCCCGTCGAGCCTGAGGTGAAGACGATCAGGCCTTCGGATTCGCGGTCAGGCTCGGTCCAGGGGTCGGTCGAGGGCGTTCCGGGTTGCAGCGTTTTGCCGGGGAAATCTCCGACCCAGGCGTCTACGTGCGGCTTCAGCGCTTCCAGCGTGGCCGGGAGGATGTCTCCTGGGAGGACGACCACCTTCCGTTCGGCCCATGCGGCGAAAAGTGCCGCGGTGAACTCGTGGCGATCGTCGAGAGAGAGGGCGATTCGCTGGGCTTGCGTCGACTTGAAGGTGTGGCGCCAGGCCTGGGCTCGGAGGTTCATGGTCCGCCCTCTCCCTGACCCTCTCCCCCTCGGGGAGAGGGAACCTGGGGGACTTCGGGGACCTGGGCGTGGCGTTTTTTGACTCGCAGCCGCACCAGGTACTCAGCGCCCGCGAACACGCCCATCAGGCCGTACGCGATGCCGCCGTTGTAGAGCGCCCACTGCGCGTCCGTGCCCCAGAGGGACGTGGCCGCTGCCAGCGAGCCGTTGACGATGAAGAAGCCGCACCAGGCCATGGTCACTTTGCGCGTGTACTCCACCGCGTGCGGCGGGAGATCGGGTTCTCGCAACCGGGCCAGTCGTTCTGCCATCGACGGCGGCCGGAACAAGGTCACCCCGAACAACACCAACAACGAGCCGTTGATGAATACCGGGTACCAGCGCAGCGGCCACCCCACGTTGAGCACGCCGGTGATCGCCGCCAACCCGAAGGCCCCCAACGCGAGCCCGATCCACATGCGCTGACCGGTGGCCGCCAGACGCAAGGCGCCCAGCAGCACCAACGAGAGCGCCAGCCAACGCGGCTCGACCCGATCGCCGAGCAGCCAGATGGCCAGCGGATAGGTGAGGGTCAGCGCTGCGAAGGCGAGATTGCGACCCACTTCACGCGGCGTCGTCGTGAATGAGCTTGTGCAGCGCGTCCACCACGTCCTGCACCGTACGCACGGCCTTGAAGGCCTCGGGCTGCATGCGCTTGCCCACCATCGGCTTCATGCGCACGATCAGATCGACCGCGTCGATGGAGTCGATGTCGAGCTCCTCGAACAACCGCGACTCGGGTTTGATCTTCTCGGTGGGGATGTCGAACGTCTCGTGGAGGATCTCCACGCAACGGGTGAAGAGCTGGTCCTTGGTCATGGCGCCGCTCCCCCCGTGCGGTGGGCATTGACCAACGCCGCCAACGCCTGCACCGACGAGAAGTGTTTCTTCGTCTCGGCTGCGTCGGCGGACAGCTTGATGCCGTACTTCTTCTGCAACCCCACCCCGAGCTCCAGGGCGTCGATGGAGTCCAGACCCAGACCCTTCACGAAAAGAGGCGCGGATGGATCGATGTCAGACACCTTCACGTCCTCGAGGGACAGGGTGTCGATGATGAACTGCGCGAGTTCCTGCTCAAGGGGCTGCACGAACGGACTCCTGCTCGAAGAAAGACGTCAAATGCTCATTCAGCCGACGGACTGCAACAGGTTCCGCGGCGCCCGACTCCAGAAAGGGGTCTACCTGAAGATCATCGTGAACACGGATGACGAAGTGAATTCTTCTCGGAGGCACCCTGTACCACTTCTGACCCTTGGCCAACCCCCGCGGGTCGGCCGTGATGATCACCGGGGTGACCGCCTTCCTGCAACGGATCGCCACATTGGCGGCCCCCCGTTGCAGCGTGACCTCCCCGCTCAGTGGGGTGCGGGTGCCCTCCGGGAAGATGATCAGCGTTTCGTTGCTCTCCAGCGCTTCCCGACAGTCGTCAACCATCGCCAGGCCCGCGTCGTTGGCGATGTAGCCGGCGGCCTTCACCGGGCCCCGGGTGAAGGGATTTCGCATCAGCGCCGACTTCACCACGCAGCCTGACTGCGGGATGAGCGCGACGATGAAGATGACGTCGATGAGCGTGGGGTGATTGGCCAGGATCAACAGGCCGGGCCGCTGAAGTCGATCGATGCCGTGCAGCTCGTAGGTGAGCACCTTCACGAAGTTCATCAGCCCGATGAAGAAGCGGAAGCAGTGATGCACCACGAAGCGGGAAAACCGCACGCGCTTCAGCGGGTCTCGCACGAAGAGCGTCATCGGGGGGATCACGAACAGGGTCACCGCCACCCCGCCCAGCCCGAACACGAAGAAGCAGAAACCCGTGGCGACGATGCGCCAGGCCCGTTCAAACATGCCGGGTCCACTTCCACCCGGCGGTGCCGTCGCTGCGGGCGAAGGTGTGCTCGGTGCCCAGGATGAAACGGAGCACGCACAGACTGTGCGGGAGCTGAGCCGCGGGGCTCTTTGGGAGTTGAGCGGTCTCGAGGGTGAAGGAGGCGCCCTTGGTGATTCGGAAGGCAAAGGCGAAGTCGGAGGGCGGCTCGTCGTAGTGGCTTGCGAAAATCGCCGGCGGGCTCCCGTCGTAGACCACGATCATCACCTGCTCGTGGCCGTCGTGGATCAGGCTTGCGGCTTCCACCACCGCGGCTTCGGCGGTGAAGAGGCCATTGGAGACGGCGCTCACGTTGGCCGTGTCGGCGTTGATGATGGAGTACTGTGCGCCGATCGCGTTGTGTACGGAGAGGGCGAAGCTGGCGGGGGAAAGCGGCTCGTTCTTCGCCAGCGAAATGAGCAGGTCGACGCTGCGGCCAGGATCGCCGTGACGGGAGGCGAAGATCAGCGGGAAACCACGCGCGTCGTCTCCCTGGCACCATTGCGCGACCTGGAAGGCGGGGCGTCCGAGCTTGTCCACCCGGCGACGGGCCATCGCGGGTACTTCGGTGAGGGGCGGCGTGTCCGCGCCTCGGGGGGCGACGGGGGCAGCGGCGGCCCACTCGCGCCAGGCGTCTTGCGTGGTCAGACCAGGGGCCCAGGCGGACCAGTTGCTGATGGAGAACTCGAGGCGCACGGCGGAGGGAGGAATAGCTGGTTTCGGCCGGGAGGTCGAAGGCAAGCGGGCTGGGGCAATTCGGTGCGTTCAGGCGAACAGCCCTGGGGTGCGTGGGGGGCCGGGATCTGGGCTCTTGCTCGTCTCGCGCGGGCCTCCCGGCTTCGGACGAGGACGTTTTCGGTCGCCATTCGGTGCGTTCAGGCGAACAACGGCCTTGGGGTGGGTGGGGTTTCGGGATCTGGCCCCTTGCTCGTCTCGCGCAGGCCTCTCGGCTTCGGTCGAGGACGTGTTCGGCCGCCATTCGGTGCGTTCAGGCGACCTCGGGCGCCACCGTACGGCCTCCGTACGCCTGTGCCCGAGGTCGAAGCTTGGTTGAATTGATCAAAGAAAGTCTGCGCGGAGAGGCCTGTTCGCGAGGGGCGCGAGAGCAAAGACCAGAAAGCACCACCTTCCCCAGGGCTTGTGGACTTTTCCGACTTGTCAGCCCCTCATGAGACACCGGTTTCCAGGGGGGAACACATGGGGATGGGGGAATTGGAGAAGTACGCGCAACAGCAGTTCGGTGTCGTCTCGCGCGCGCAGGTGGTCGCGGC
>JANODF010000405.1:0-11250 GCA_031412555.1 Archangium sp.
TTCGATCGCGGAGATCATCGGCTGGCCGGACGCGTCACGGACGTGATGTCCTTCATCGCGCCCGAGACGGGCCAGTGTGAAGAGCGGCTGTGTGCCGAGGGTGAAGCCTGCGCCCCGGTGACCTGCGGCGAGCAGAGCAAAGCGCCCAGCTGCGCTGCCACCACCGGCCTGTTGCCCCTGTTGGGGCTGCTACTTCTTGAAAAGCGCTTCCGCCGCCGAGAGCAGCGCGTCTTTGCCCGGGCCTGATTGACGGTTCGCCCCGTCACCCAGCTGGAAGAAGTCGCAGAAGTTGGCCGACTCCTTGTCGTCGGGCACTTCGGCGAAGGGCTCCTTGCACTCCTTGGCCACGGTCTCGTCGTAGTGCCTGCAGTGAATGCACGAGTGCAGCTCGGAGCCGCAGGCAGGGCACGTCTCGCGACGGCCCGTCTGGTTGAAGGTCGCTTCCAAAACCGCTCCGCACTTTCCACAGCCGGGCATGGCGTGGATATAACGCACCCCCCTCCCGGAGGTCTGTAGCCGATGCGCCGTCTCTCAACCCTGATGCTCGCCGTCTTCGCCGTGCCCGCCTTTGCCGCTGAGCCGCTCGGCGCGTCGGAAGACGAGTTCAAGATGTACCTCCACTACAAACTGGCGATGGCCGATACGCGCGTGCAGGCCATGAAGCCTGAGGCCCGGCTTCCTGCGATCGCCAAAGACGCCAGCTTCAAGCTGAAGGATCTGCAGCAGGCGATCACGAAGGTGGAAGCGGCCGGAGATCTCAAGGCCAAGTGTGAAGCGAACCTGAAAGAGACCTTCGCTTCAGGTCAGCTGGCCGGCCGCATGGGCAAACTCGAGGTCGACACCTCGGGCGATCACGCCATCGCCTACGTGCAGTGGTTCAACGAGGAGCAGAACGACCTGCCCGTCGAGGCCTCGTACGCTGCGCGCCTGGCCACCGATGCCTGCCCGGTCGCCTCGACGGTGACGGTCTGGGCGCAGAACAAGGCGGTCCCGCAGCAGCGGCTCTTTCAAGCCCTGGTCAGCTCGACCAGCGCGCGGCGCATCAGCCTCGACAAGGTGAAGGACTTTGGCCCGACCCGGTACCTCAAGCTCTTCGAGAAGGTGAAGAGCGTGGCGAACGGCGACGATCTGTCGGCCGAGTCGAAGCCTTAAGTGGCGAAGTATCAGCCCAAAGACTTCTTCTTCCGCAAGGCGAAGGACGAGGGGTTGCGCGCGCGCAGCGCCTTCAAGATCGACGAGATCGCCAAGCGGTTCGACATCTTCGAGAAGGGCCAGTCGGTCGTCGACTTAGGGGCGGCGCCCGGCGGTTTCCTGCAGATCATCCTCAACGAGATCGGCCCGACCGGGTTCGTGGTGGGGGTCGATCTGGCGGCCATCAAGCCGCTGGGCCGGCCCAACGTGAAGACCGCCGTGATGGACGTGCTGGCCGACGACTTCGCGGCGAAGCTCGAGGCGCTGCACCCGGGCCCGGTCGACGTGGTGGTCTCGGATCTCGCGCCCAAGACGACGGGGGTCAAAGACGTCGACCTCGCGCGGTCACACAGGCTCGCGGGCATCGCGCTCGACATCTCGCGCACGCGTGGAAAGCCGGGCAGTCACTTCATCTCCAAGCTCTTCATGGGCGGTGACTTCGAGGCGTTCCGCGCTGACGTGAAGAAGGTGTTCAGCGACGTGAAGGTGGTGCGCCCCGACGCGACCCGGCAGGCCAGCATGGAGATCTATCTGGTGGGGCTCTCTAAGCGGTAGCTCCCTCTCCCTTCGGGAGAGGGTTGGGGTGAGGGACGAACTGCGTTTGCGCAGTTCGTCTCACCGTCAGTAATGGCCCTCACCCTGACCCTCTCCCAGAGGGAGAGGGAAGGAGAATCAGGGGCGCTTGAGGGCTGGCTGCTCGCCTGAACGTTCCCTCGCCCGCGGACCACGCTGGCGGGTGGGCTCGGCTTCCATGCCCGGTTGATACGCGGTCACCTTGTCGCGGCCGCCGCGTTTCGAGGCGTAGAGCGCGGAGTCGGCGCAGTCGACCAACCGGGTCTGCTCGGTGGCATCGAGCGGCAACGTGGCCAGGCCCACCGAGATGGTCACCTTACCGCCGGGCTGGGTCTTGCCGTGCTCCAGGTCTCCGTCGGCGATGCTGCGGCGCAGCTTCTCAGCCACTTCCAGGCTCTCCGCGCGGGAGATCTGCGGCAACAACACCACGAACTCCTCACCGCCGTAGCGGGCCAGCGTGTCGACCTTGCGCAGGTTCTGCTTGAGCAGCTGGCAGACCCGCCGCAACACGTCATCACCGGCCGAGTGGCCCGCGGCGTCGTTCAGATGTTTGAAGTGATCGATGTCGATCATCAGCATCGTCAGCGGGGTGTCGAAACGCGCGGCGCGGGCGATTTCGGCCTCGAGCTGCTGAAAGAGGTGACGCCGGTTGGGCACGCCGGTGAGCGGGTCGGTGATCGACAGCGCCACCGTCTGCTCGTGCAGCCGCGCGTTCTGCACCGCGAGGCCCACCTGGTCGGCCACCGCTGCGAAGAACTCCATCTCTTCGGGGCCGAAGTCGCTCTTGCGCGGCCGCTCGAAGTTGAGCACCCCCAGCACTACTTCACCGCGCACCATGGGCACGGAGAGCAGGCAGCCGTTCTCCTTGATGCCTTCACCGCGCACCTTGAACAGCTCGTCTTTCTCGAGGTCGGCCACGTACCAGCTGCGCCGCAGCTCGGCCGCCCGCCCGCACACGCCTTCGCCGATCGCGAAGGTGAGCCCTTCGGAGCCCACGTTCGGCGGGTGGGCCTTGAGCACCTCGAGCTTGCCGTCGGCGTTGAGCAACATGACGCTGAACTTCGCCACCTGCAGCTTGATGGGCACCACCGTGGTCACCCGCTGGAGCACCTCGTTCAGGTCGAGGCTCGAGGCGATGGTGCGCGCCAGATCGTAGAGAATCTGCAGCTCGGCGACCCGGTTCTCCAGCTCGGCTTTGAGCTCGAGATCGGTGCGGGCGCGTTCGAGATCACGCTGGGTGTCGATCTCGATGGCCTTGAGATCGGTGAGCCGCGCCAACATGCGGTTGAACGCGAGCGCGAGGCCGCCCAGCTCGTCGCGGCCCAGATCCGGAGCGCGCACCACCAGGTCTCCGTCTTCCGCGCGTTTCATGATCGCCGCCAGCCGGGCGATGCGGCGGCTCACGAACACCCGCACCGCCAGCACCACCGTGGCGCCCAGGGTGAGCACGAACAGGGTGAGGAACCAGGTCGCGTTCAAGAAGACCTGGGCCACCTCGGTGCGCAGCGCCGGCTCGTCGATGCTCAGCTGCAGCACGCCGCTGCGCAGGGTGGACTGCCCGGTGTGGCACCCACCGCAGGCCACGCCGCCGAGCGGGTAGAGCACCTCGCCACCCGCGCCGCTGCTCCAGGGGAACGGGCTCGAAGGCGCCTCGAAGGTGGCTTGCCCTTCACCGATGGCCAGCAGCCGCGTCGCGTCGGGCCAGGTCTTGTCTTCTTCTTCGATGCGGCGCGACCACTTCACCTGGCCGTCGCGGCCGATGATGCGCAGGTCGGTCACCAGCTTGAGCGCCGACCAGTTGCTGCGCACGGCGTTGGTGACCGCGCGGTGTGCCACCCGGGGCGCGGTGCCGGGGGGCGTCTCTTCCACCGCGCCGAAGCTGGTGGCCACGAACTCCGCCAGGCCCAACGCGTCGGTGCGGGTCTTCTCACGCACGGCGCGATCGGTGCGACGCCAGGTGGTCACCGTGCCGAGGAGGGCCAGCAGCAGCGCCGGCACCGATACGGCGATCAACAGTCTGGTGCCGATGGTGCGCAGGGTGAGCCTTCCGACGGGTGGGGCGGCAGCATCGTTGAGCTGGACTAAGGTGTGAAGCGTGGAATTACTCACTGCGTCATTGATCAGCGTTCCCCACGGCTTTCCCACCCGAGCGGGCGGGGTGTCGAAGCGGCCTTTCGACTCCCTCAACAGCTCTTTTGCGGTCGGCGACGACCCCCTGGCGGTGACGGAGAACCTCGCCCGGCTCTCGGCGTCGGCGCGCGTCGACCCCGGCAAGCTGCATTTCGTGAAGCAGGTGCACGGCGATCGGGTGGTGGAAGCGAGCGCCGCCACCCCGGAAACCGAAGCCGACGCGGTGTGGACGGAGGTGCCCGGCACCGCGGTGGGCGTGCGCACGGCCGACTGCGTGCCCATTCTGATCGAGGATCCCGGCGGCCGGGTGGCGGCCGTTCACGCGGGGTGGCGCGGGGTGGAAAACGAGATCGTCACCCGCACCATCGAGCGGCTGGTGGCCCGGGGCGGCGAGCTCGCACAGCTGCGATTCGCGATTGGACCCTGCATTCAGCGCTGCTGCTTCGAGGTCGACGGCGATCTGCCGCGGCGTTTCGAGGCCGCCTTCGGCGCGAAGGTGGTGGTGCGATCGGGCGAGAAGATCAAGCCGCACCTCGATCTTCCGCTCGCCGTCCAGGAGACCCTCAGCCGGCTGGGCGTGCCGGAGGGCCACGTGGCCGTGTTGCCTCAGTGCACCATGTGCGATGCGCGCTTCTTTTCGCACCGGAGAGAGCACGGCGTCACCGGGCGGCATCTTTCGTTCATCACGCTGCCGGGCGCTGCAGCCCTGTAGCAGCGATGAGGGGGGTCCTTTTCTTGACCCCTCGAGAAGCGGGTCCCTATCCTCTGTCTGCCATTCGCCCGATCCTCGCCACTGCCTGTCTCGCGCTGTTCTCCTGCGCGACGGATGCCGTCACCCGCGCCGAACACGCCGAGCTGTTGGCGTCGTTGCGTGCGCTGCGCACCGAGAACGCGCGCCTCGAAACGCGCGTCGATCGGTTGGAGTCCGAGAAGAAGGTGGTCGTCTCGCGCTCCGCTTCGGCGGCGGCGACCACCACTCAGCGCGAGAGCGCGCGTGCTTCGTCTTCCTCCGACGCTCCGTCGTCAGGCGCTCCGTCGTCGTCAAGCGCGTTGCCGCCGCTGACGGTGGTGAAGTTGAAGCCGCGCAAGGAAGCCGCGCCGAGGCTCGAGACGAACGTGGAGATCGCCGAACCGCCCGAGTCGATCACCCAGGAACTCAAAGACGGAGCGCCCCCCGACGATGCCGATCTGGCGATGGCCGAAGCGCAGTTCGATCGCGGCCTCGAGATGATGAAGACGGGAAACTCCGAAGCCGGCGTCGCGCAGATGCAGCAGTTCGTCACCGACTGGCCCCGGCACCCCAAGGCCGACAACGCGATCTACTTCTCGGGCATGGCCTTCCTCGCCGCGAAAGACTTCGAGCACGCGTTGCAGTCGTTCGAGCGGGTGGTCACCCAGTACCCGGCGGGCGACGCGGTGCTCGACTCGATGCTCAAGCTGGCCGACTGCCGCATGAAGCTCAAGGGCCCGCGTGAAGCGCGCGCCACGTGGGAAAAGATCGTCGCCACCTATCCGGGCACCACGGCGGCCACCCAGGCCCAGGCCCGTCTCCATTCGTCTTCTCAGACTCCCGTCGCTTCTCCGTAAGAGGTCCCCATGCGCCACCTGCTGCTGACCGCATCACTCACGCTGCTCACCTTCGCGCCCGCCCGCGCCTTCGCGCAGGCCGACCAGGAAGACACCGGCGACGAAGAGAGCGTGGCCCCCGAAGGCAGCTCGACCATCGCTCCCGAGAAGAAGGCGCGCACGCCGTCGAGCACCGGCAAGGCGTCGTCGCCGGGTACGCAGCACACCGTCGAGAAGGGCGACACCCTGTGGGACCTCTCGCAGAAGTTCCTCGGCAGCCCGTGGTACTGGCCCAAGGTCTGGTCGTACAACCCGGAGATCGCCAACCCTCACTGGATCTACCCGGGCAACGAGGTGCGTTTTTTCTCGTCGGGTGAAGAGGTGCCCACCCAGGTCGAGGTCGGCCAGCCCGAGACCGAGGTGGAGGAGGGCGAGATGTACGGCGACAAGGTCACCGTCTTCGGCCAGATCGGCTTCCGCCCCAAGAACGCGCTCTCGGTGGCATCGCCGGGCTTCGTGACCAATCGTGAGGTCGAGGAGTCGGGCACGCTGTTCGGCTCGTTCGCCGAGTCGGCGATGCTCAGCTACGCCGATCGCATCTACGTGCGTTTCGGCAAGAAGGCGCCGCGCATGGGCGAGACGTACCTCGTCTTCCGCCGCGCCGGCGAGGTGATCCACCCCGTCACCCGCGACCCGATTGGGTACATGACCGAGGTGCTCGCCGAGGTGAAAGTCATTCGCATCGACAAGGACAACAGCGCCACCGTGATGATCTCGAAGCAGTACGACGAGGTGGCGCGTGGTGACCTGGTGGGCCCCCTGAACGAGCCGGTGGTGCGCGCCGTCGCGCCGCGCCCCAACGAGCGCGACGTGAAGGACATCTACGTGGTCGCCGACGTGCGCCGCTACCCCACCATGTTGGGCGAGAACTCGCTGGCCATCATGGACAAGGGCAGCGACGACGGCGTGAAGATGGGCAACGTCTTCACCATCTACCGTCAGCACGATCCGCTCCCCCAGGACGCGCTGATGCAGCCGACCATGCTCGATGAACGTTTCCCCATCGAAGACATCGGGCAGTGCGTGGCGTTCGAGGTGAAGGCCAAGGTCACCATGTGCCTGGTCACCCAGTCGATCCGTGAATTCGTGCTCGGTGATCACGCCGAGATTCGCGCTTCGGGCTCGCGCCGCGCCGCCCGCTGAAAAAGTGAGGGCGGAAGGCAAACGCCCTCATCCAGAACGTGAGGGCGGAAGGCAAACGCCCTCATCAAGAAACGGGTTGTCGGACCCCTGCGGTAGAGCAGGGGAATGCACACGGCAGAGCGAAGAGCGACGGCTGCGCTGTGGTCGATTCAAGGCATCGGCCCCCTCACCTTGCGTGCGGTGCAAGAGCGCGCGGGGCCGGTGGGCGAGTTGTTGGAGAAGCCGGTCGCCGCCTGGGCCTCGAAGGTCGAGTGGCGCGCTGACACCTACGTGCATTTGATGTCGGCGGGCACGCTGGCGGCCGCGGCAGATCGGGTGGAGCAGCGCTGCAAGGCCCACCACGCGCGCATTCTGTTCAGCGGCGATCCCGGGTTTCCTTCGCGGCTTCAGAAGGTGCACAACGGGCCCGCGTTGCTGTTCGCCTTTGGCCCCGGCACCGACGCGCCGCCGCGGCGCAGGCTGGCGATCGTGGGCACCCGCCGCATCAACAACGACGCGGCGCAGCGGCTCGAGGCGATCGCGGCTGAAGCGGCTGACTTTGGGTTGGGCATCGTCTCGGGAGCGGCGCGGGGCGTCGACCAGGCGGCCCATCGGGGCGCGCTCGCAGTGGAGGGAGAGACCTGGGCCTTCCTGGGTTCAGCGCTCGATGAGATCGACTTCGGGCAGCGTGAGATCACCCGCGCGATCCTGAAGCACGGTGGCACGGTGTTCTCGGAATTTCCCCCCGGCTTTCGCGCGAACAAGAACAGCTTCAAGGTGCGCAACCGGCTCATCTCGGGCTCCGCCGATGCAGTGCTGGTCTTTCGTGCGCCCCCGAAGTCAGGTGCCCTTCACACCGCGACCTACGCCCTGGAGCAGGGCAGACCGGTGCTGGTCACCCCCGGCGACCCGTGGAACGAGAGCGCCATGGGCTCGAACGAGCTGCTGCAGCAGGGTCTGGCCCGACCGCACCTCAGCCTGCGCGATCTGGTCAGTGCGGTGGGCCTCGATGGGGCGTTGTCCTCCCAGAAGGCGGTGGCCATCGACCTGGCCCAGCTCAGCAAGCTGGCCAGACACGTGCTCGTGCTGCTGGGGATCGGGCCGGCCGACTTCGAAGCTTTGTTGGAGGCCCTGCCCGAAACGTCATCAGCCGAACTGTCAGCCGTGCTCGTGGAATTGGAGGTCTTTGGCGCGGTCGTGCACAAGGGAGGCCGTCGCTACGAAAAACGCTGAGGATCTCCAATGTTGACGGAGTGGAGTGCGCCCACTAGAAACTGCACGTTCGTTCGACTGTTTGGCTGAAAGGAAAGCCGAAACAACATGTCCGCCCAGTCTTTGCTGCAGCACTCTCTTGACGTGGTGCTCGCCGCAGAACCCGCCAAGGAAAGTTTGAAAGACATCATCGTCGGGTTTTTTCACGACGGCGGTATCTTCCTCTACATCAACATCTTCTGGTTCGCGGCTGCCGTGGCCATCGTGATCGAGCGCATCATCACGCTCTTCTTCCGATACAACCTGAACGCCGGCCCCTTCATGGAGCAGATCACCAAGTTGGTGATGGCGGGCAACCCGGACCGCGCCGTGAAGCTCTGTGGCGCTGCGCCCAACTCGCCCCTGGCGAAGGTCGTGCGCGCTGGCCTCACCCGCGCCAACCGCGGTGAGATCGAAGTGGCCAAGGCGCTCGAGGAGTCGATCCTCGAGAACATTCCGCACATCGGCGCCCGCATTCCCTGGCTCTGGTCGCTTGCCAACATCGCGACGCTCGTCGGCCTCGTCGGCACCGTGTTCGGTCTGATCGGCACCTTCCGCTCGCTGGGCAACGTGCCCGCCGATCAGAAGCAGGCGATGCTCAGCAAGGGCATTTCAGAAGCCATGTACAACACGTTCACGGGTCTGACGATCGCCGTGCTCTGCATCATCGCGCACCTCTTCTTGACGGCGTACGCCAAGAAGATGGTCGAGACGGTCGAGCTCCAGGCGATGAAGCTCGAGAACCTGTTGGGCCGTCGCGCCGCCGGTGAAACCAGCGCGATGGACTTCGAGAAGGCCTCGTAAGGAACCGCGACGCTCCACCTGCTGTCAGGTGAGCTCACCGACCTATGGCGTTCCATTTCTCAAGACGGAAGATCAAGCCGAAGGAAGAAGAGGAAGGGGGCGAGCTGAACATCGTCCCGTACCTCGACATCCTCATGAACTTGATCATCTTCATGCTCCTGTCGATGGCGGGCCTGGCCACCTTCGGCATGCTCAACGTCAACGCGCCCAACTACGGTGCGGGGGCGGGCGGCGGCACCGAGAATGACAAGCCGGCGCTCACCCTGACCGTGGCCGTGGCCAAGACGGGCTTCTTCATCGCCGCCACCGGTGGCGTGTTGCCCGGCCAGACCGAACCTTCGGCGGCGCCCGGCGAAGGTGCGCCGACCATTCCGCGCAAGGCCGACGGCAACTACGACTATGACGCGCTCACCGCCAAGATGATGGAGATCAAGGCGAACTTCCCCACGGAGAGCAAGGTCATCATCGCGGCCGAAGCCGACACCGACTACGACTCGCTGGTCTCCACGATGGATGCCACACGCGAGACGGCCGACCGCAAGCTGCTCTTCCCCGACGTCACGCTGGCGAGCTTCTAAATGGCGACTCCGACTGCCGGTCAGCCCGCTGCTTCTGGCCTCGAGATCACCGATGAAGATCGGCAGCGCATGCGGTTTCGCAAGGCGATGGCGCGCAAGAAGCGCCGCGATCGCGAAGCCGAAGGTGAGATCAAAGAACTGAACATCACCGCGATGATGGACCTGATGACCATCATCCTGGTCTTCCTCATCAAGTCGTTCAGCGCCTCGTCGATCACCGTCACCGCGTCGGAAGACGTGCGCCCGCCGATGTCGACCGCGCGCGCCACGCCCAAAGACACCATCGCGATCACCGTGACGCCCAAGTCGATCATGGTGGGCGACAAGAAGAAGGTGACGCTCATCAACGCCGCGGTCGCCGCGGGCGATCTGCAGGGCAAGCTCATCCTTCCGCTCGATGCCGCGCTGAAGAAAGAAGTCGAGAAGCTCAAGTACATCGCCGAACGCAACCCGGGCTCCCCTTTCAACCGGGAGGTCTCCATCATCGGCGACAAGCGGGTGTCATACGACTTGCTCTCGTCGGTGCTGTATACGGCGGGCCTCAACGAGCTCGAGAACTTCCGCTTCATCATCCTGCAGAAAAACCCAGACTGACCGGCGCGAGTGCGGCCTCGCCTCCGTCGGTCGGGGGTGAGGGCCTCACGCATGGCTGAACCAATCACCGTCATCGGCGCAGGTCTGGCCGGCTCCGAATGCGCTCATCAACTGGCGCGGCTGGGCCACCGGGTGGTCTTGCGCGAGCAGAAGCCCGAGAAACGTTCGCCGGCGCACCAGAGCCCGAACTTCGCAGAGCTGGTGTGCAGCAACAGCATGCGCTCCGACAACCCGGAGAGCGCCATCGGGCTCTTGCACGCCGAGCTGCGCCGGGTGGGCTCGCTCATTTTGTCGGCCGCTGATCGCCAGCGGGTGCCGGCGGGTGACGCGTTGGCGGTCGACCGCGAGCTCTTCTCGGCCGACGTGCACGCGCAGCTGTCGTCGCAGCGGAACATCACCATCGTGCCCGGTGAAGTGCTGACGGTGCCCGAAGGCATCGTGGTGTTCGCCACCGGCCCGCTCACCTCGGCCGCGTTGACCGACGCGCTGGCGCCGCACGTGGGCGAGAAGCTCTATTTCTACGACGCGATCGCGCCCATCGTGGCCACCGAGTCGATCGACATGAGCATCGCCTTTCGCCAGTCGCGTTACGGCAAAGGCGGGGGCGACGACTACTTGAACCTGCCGCTCACCAAAGACGAGTACACCCACTTCGTCGAGGAGCTGAACGCGGGCGCCAAGGTGACTCCGCACGCGTTCGAAGAACCGAAATATTTCGAGGGCTGTCTGCCCATCGAAGTGATGGCCTCCCGCGGCGAAGACACCCTGGCGTACGGACCGATGAAGCCGGTGGGGCTGCGAGATCCCCGCACCGGCCTGCAGCCCCACGCGGTGGTTCAGCTGCGCATGGAGGATCGCGCCGGCACCGCGTGGAACCTGGTCGGCTTTCAGACCCGGCTCACCTGGCCTGAGCAGAAGCGCATCTTCGGGCTGATCCCCGGCCTGGCGAACGCCGACTGGGTGCGCATGGGGCAGATTCACCGCAACACCTTCCTCGACAGCCCGCGTTTGCTGAACCCTGATTTTTCGTTGAAGAACGAGCCGCGCATTCTCTTTGCCGGGCAGATCACCGGCGTGGAGGGCTACGTGGAGTCGACGGCCTGCGGCTACCTCGCCGCGATGGCCCTGCACGCGCGGTTGAGCGGCACGGTCTTCTCTCCGCCGCCCGCGGGCACGGCCCTGGGCGCGCTCTATCGCCACGTCACCGGCGAAGCGCACCCCGAGGGCTACCGGTACCAGCCCACCAACGTGGTGTTCGCGCTCTTTCCGCCCATCGAGGGCCGCTTCAAGAAGGCCGAGAAGCGGGTGCAGTACGCCGCCCGCGCCGTGCGCGAGTTCGATGTCTGGGCGCCTTCGGCCCCTCATCCGGTTTCCCCCATGC
>JANODF010000406.1:0-13122 GCA_031412555.1 Archangium sp.
CCTTGAAGCTCGGCTGCAGCGCTTCCTGAAAGGCGACCGCCTTGGCGGCGATCATGTGCAGCAGCGGCCCACCCTGCATGCCGGGGAAGACCTGGCTGTTGATCGTCTTGGCGTACTGCTCCTTCATCAAGATGAGCCCGGCGCGCGGCCCGCGCAGCGTCTTGTGCGTGGTGGTGGTGACGATGTCTGCGTACGGAATCGGCGAGGGGTGCACGCCGCCGGCGACCAGGCCCGCGATGTGCGCCATGTCGACCATCAGCGCTGCGCCCACCGAGTCGGCGATCGACTTGAAGCGGGGGAAGTCGATGATGCGCGGGTACGCCGAAGCGCCCACCACGATCACCCGCGGCTTGTGCTCTTTGGCCAGCGTCTCGGCCTGCGCGTAGTCGATCTGCTCGGTGTCCTTCACCAGGCCGTAGTGCACGACCTTGTAGAGCTTGCCGGAGAAGTTGAACGCAGCGCCGTGCGTGAGGTGGCCACCCGAGTTGAGATCGAGTGACAGCAGGGTGTCGCCCACCTTCATCAGCGCCATGTACGCGGCCATGTTGGCCTGGCTGCCGGAGTGCGGCTGCACGTTGGCCGCCTGCGCGCCGAAGAGCTGAATCGCGCGGTCGATGGCCAACTGCTCCACCTTGTCGACCTCTTCGCAGCCGCCGTAGTAGCGCTTGCCCGGGTAACCCTCGGCGTACTTGTTGGTGAGCGTGGTGCCGACGGCCTCCATCACTGCGGGGCTGACGAAGTTTTCCGAGGCGATGAGCTCGAGGCCCTCTTCCTGGCGGCGGGTCTCCGACTCGATGAGCTCTGCGATGACGGGATCGACCTGCTTCAGCGTAGCGATGTTCTCCATGCCCTGCGCGTAGCCCCAAAAACCCGTGTTCTCAAGTGGTTCACCTTCGAGACGAGAAGGTCGATAAATCGCGGCGATGCACTTCCTGTGTCTGCTGGCTGCGGTGCTCAGCGCGGAACCGGCCCTGATGCGGGGTTCCCCCGGCTGAAGACAAGTTCCGGGCCGAAGTGACCGCGAAGTTCGGGGAGGGGGTCACCTTCAAGTCGGGCGAGGTGAGGCTGAACCTGCGCGGCCTGGGTGCAGGTGCAGGCGCTCTCGGTTTTCCCCACCGAAGGCAGCACCGCGGTGCGCCAGAACGCGATCTTCGTGCGCCGGGCCCGCCTGGCGATCAAAGGCGAGTTCCCCTGGCGCCTCTCGATGAACCTGCAGCTCGCCTTCGCCAACCTCGACATGGAGCCCGACGCCCCCAACGTGCTGCGCGACTTCAACGTGCAGTGGGCCCCGCTGAGAGATCTGTCGTTTCGGCTGGGCCAGATGAAAGTGCCTTTCGACGTGCAGCGCGTCGTCTCGTCGAGCGCGCAGCAGTTCGTCGATCGATCGACCGTGACCGTCGAGCTCAACCTCGACCGCGACGTGGGCCTGGTGGTGTTCTCAGAAGACCTCTTCGGGCTGGGGGGCCGGCTGCGGTACGCGCTGGGCGTCTTCGGTGGTGATGGGCGAAACCGCATCGGCACCAACGTCGGCCTGCTCTACGGAGGCCGCGTTCGGTACAGCCCCCTGGGGCCGTTCGACGACAAGCTCGAAGGCGACCCCGAGCGGAACCCGAAGTTCCGTCTCGCTTTCGGAGCGGCCGCGGCGCGCAACATCGCCACGAACCGCCCGCGCAGCACCACTGGTACGCCGTACAAGTTCGCGAACTTCAACTACACGCACGCCGCCGGAGACGTGCACATGAAGTGGCACGGCCTCTCGTTGCTCTCGGAGATCTACTGGCGGCAGGCCGACACCGACTCGGTCACCCAGGGTGCGATCACCGAGTTCTCTCGCTCCGGCTGGGGCTGGTTCACGCAAGTGGGCGGCTACCTCACGCCCTGGCTCGAGCTCGCTGCGCGCTACGGCGACACGCAGCCGCTCGGCGCCACCGACCCGACCTTCACGCGTGTGAGGGAACTCGGCGGCACCATCAACCTCATGTTCCTCAAGCACGATCTCAAGCTGCAGACCGATCTGTTCTGGCTCGACGAAGCAGGCCGAGCTGCGCATTCAGGCGCAGGTCTTCTTCTAGTCATCGTTCGCATCGAGAGGGTTGGCTGCGTCACCGGTTTCACCGAGCCCAGTCGAGGGGCACTCGCAGCGCGAAGCGGAGGTGGCATCTCGACTGCGCTCGAGGCGAACGGTGTGCGTCTCTTCCTTCGGAGGAAATCGCCGGGAGTTCTCTTTCGACTTCGCTCGGGGCGGGATGACCGCTGCTCTTCACTAAGGAATCGACCAGGCGTTGCCTTCGAGCTCGATCGGCGGATCGGCCACCGAGGCACCCGACGCGCGGATCCAGTGCATCTGGCTCATCGCGTCGCCGCCCATCTCGCACACCTTGGCCCGCAAGGCGGTGAAGGTGGCCTCATCGTTCTCTTTGCGCTCGACCTTCACCCAGCCCAGGCTCTTCGCGCCCGAAGGCACCTCGGTGGCAGTGGGGAAGTCATGCACGTGGCACTCGGCAGGGCCTCGGGGCGACAGCCTGGCGACCGGGGCGTCACCCTTCACGATCGGCTGAATCTCGGTGCGGCAGCCCACCAGCAGCAGCGCGCCCAGCAGGAGGTGCTTCATCGCTGCGCCTCGATCTGGGTGATCTTCTCGACCCGCTTGGCGTGACGCCCGCCTTCGAAAGACGCTGCGAGGAACGCCTTCATGATCTCGATGGCCAACGCGCCACCGGTCACCCGGGCACCCAGGCAGAGCACGTTGGCGTCGTTGTGCTGCACCGCCATCCGCGCCTCGAACTCCGAGCGAGAGAGGGCCGCGCGAATGCCGTGCACCTTGTTCGCGGTGATCGACATGCCGGTGCCGGTGCCGCAGATCAGAATGCCCAGGCTGGCGCGTTTGTCAGTCACCGCCGCCGTCACCTTGGTCGCGTAGTCGGGGTAGTCGACCGAAGAAGTATCGGAAGGGCCGAGGTCGAGCGTGGGCTGGCCGAGCTTCGCCAGCTCTGCGACCAGCTCGGCCTTGAGGGCTACGCCTGCATGATCAGAAGCAATTGCGATGGTGGCCATGCTCTGTGTCTAGTTGTCTCCCTCTCCCTGCGCCAGCGGGGAGAGGGTCGGGGTGAGGGGCCGTCCGGGCAGCGAAGCTGAAGCGAAAGGGCACCAAAGACGAGGAAGCACGTCGACCTCGCGCAACGACTGGCATCTCGACTGCGCTCGATGCGAACGGTCGTGGGTTTGGTGCGGCTATCGAACCGGCTCGTGATCCGCGGCCCGAGTCCACCGGCTCTCGACGAGCTTCCAGGTGGCATCCCGCCCGCAGCCCGACACCTTCACCCTGGTCGAGCTGATCAACCGATCCAGCTCCTGATACTTCAGCTTCTCCTCCGGGCAGCTCAGCGCATCCGACGCCCGCCGGCCCAGCTCCACCTTGAGCTGAGCCATCGGCGTGGAACACCCCACCAGCACCAGACACAGCACCGCGACTCTCAAGGCGCCACCACGTCAGACGCCCGCGTCTCGGTCGGAGGAACAGTGTCGTTCAAATACAACGCGCCACTGCCGGTATTGAGCCGCACGTACACCGCGCGCCGGTTGCACCCCGAAACGCCCAGGTACACCGGCCCCGACTCATCCGACGAGAGCTCCTGCACGCCCAGCTTGTCGGGCGGGCACGCGAACTCGAACGAAGCCCGCAGCAACACCCGCTGCTTGGCCTGGTCGAAGCTGACGGGCGTGGCGCACCCGGCGCCCCACACCATCGCTGCGACCACCAGTCCGCGCCTCACTGCACCCGCTGGAGCACCAGCACCGCGTTGGTTCCACCGAAGCCGAACGAGTTCGACATCGCCGCGTCGACCCGCACTTCGCGCGCCTTGTTGGGCACGTAGTCGAGATCGCACTCGGGGTCGGGGTTGTGCAGGTTGATGGTCGGGGGGATCGCGCCGCGTTTGATGGTCAGCGCGGTGATGATCGCCTCCGCCCCGCCCGACGCGCCCAGCATGTGCCCCATCATCGACTTGGTCGAAGACACCATCACCTTCTTCGCGTGCTCCCCGAAGACGCGCTTGATGGCCTTGCTCTCGTGCAGGTCGTTGAACGGGGTCGAGGTGCCGTGCGCGTTGATGTAGCCGATGTCTTCCGGCTTCAGATTCGCCGACTTGAGCGCCGCCCGCATGCAGCGCTGCGCACCTTCGTGCTCCGGGGCCGGCGCCGTCTCGTGGTGCGCGTCGCTGTTGGCCGCGTAGCCCACGATCTCCGCGATGATGTTCGCGCCGCGCCGTTTGGCCGACTCGTACTCCTCGAGGGTCACGATGCCCGCGCCTTCACCCATCACGAAGCCGTCGCGATCCTTGTCGAACGGGCGGCTCGCCGTGGCGGGATCCTCGATGCGCTCCGACAACGCGCGCATGGCCTCGAAGCCGCCGATGCCCATCTGGGTGATGGCCGCTTCAGCCCCACCGGCGATCGCCGCGTCGAGCTCGCCCCACTTGATCTGCCGGAAGGCCTCGCCGATCGCGTGCGCCGAGGTGCTGCACGCCGAGACCGGGCCCCAGTTCGCGCCCTTGCAGTTGTAGCGCATGGAGATTCGGCCCGGCGCCATGTTGGAGATCATCTTCAAGATGAAGAAAGGCGACATGCGATCGAAGCCCTTCACCATCGCGGCGGCGTAGCCCTCTTCGAAGGCCTGCAACCCGCCGATGCCGGAGCCGACGATCACCCCCACCTGCTCGGGGTCGTAGCCGTTGGGCTTCTCCAGCCCCACCGGCATGCCGCTCTCCTTCATGGCCATCTCGGCCGCGGCGAGCGCGTACTGGCAGAAGGGATCCATGCGGCGCGCTTCCTTGTGATCCAGGAAGTCGGTCGCGACGAAGTCCTTCAGCTCGCCGGCGATGTTCACCTTGAGCTTGCTGGGGGCAAATTTGGTGATGCGGCCGATGCCCGACTTGCCAGCCAGGAGCGCCTGCCAATTCTTTTCAGTGCCCGTGCCCAGCGCAGAGAGAAGACCGGTACCAGTGATCACGACGCGACGAGGAGCGTTCATCGCAGCCTCCAAGGTGAGGTTGAATGGAGCCTTGAAACGACTCGCCCGGGTTCTCCCCGGGCGATTTGACGCTTCAGCGGTTCGACACCCTTACTTCTTGTGGGTGTTGATGTAGTTGATGGCGTCACCGACGGCCTTGATGTTCTCGGCCTCCTCGTCGGGAATCTCGATCTCGAACTCCTCTTCCATCGCCATCACGAGCTCGACGATGTCCAGGGAGTCGGCGCCGAGGTCCTCGATGAACGAAGACTCCATCTTGATCTCGTCTTCCGACACGCCGAGCTGATCGGCGATGATCGACTTGACCTTGGCTTCGATGTTGGTGGCCGTCATTTGAAGAATTTCCTTCTGGTGTGGTGTTGCCGGGGTGTGAATTTCGGATGGCGCGTACCACAGGGCACGGCCGAAAAAAACTACATGTACATGCCGCCGTTGACCTTCAGAACTTCGCCCGTGATGTACGAGGCGGCATCGGAGGCGAGGAACGCCACGGCTGCGGCGACTTCTTCCGCGTTCCCGATGCGAGACAATGGAATCGCCGCTGACATTTTTTCTTTGAGCTCCGGCGACAGCGCCGAGGTCATGTCAGTGGTGATGAAACCGGGGGTGACCGCATTGACCCGGATGTTGCGACTGGCCAGCTCCCGCGCGATCGACTTGGTCAGACCGAGCAGGCCCGCCTTCGAGGCCGAATAGGCGGCCTGGCCGGCGTTGCCCATCTCGCCCACGATCGACGAGACGTTCACGATCGCCCCACCCTTCTGCTTCATCATCGGGCGAGAGACGGCGCGCATCAGCATGAAGGCGCCCTTCAGGTTGGTGTCGAGGGTCTTGTCCCAGTCGTCGTCTTTGAAGCGCATCAGCAGGCCGTCGATGGCCACGCCGGCGTTGTTCACCAGCACGTCGAGGCGGCCGAATTCTTTGACCACGCCGTCGACCGCCGCGCTGCACGCTTCGGAGTCGGCCACGTCGAACCGAATCGCCTTGGCCTTGCCGCCCGCGTCGACGATCGCCTTCACCGTCTCGGCCGCGGCCGCTTCGTTGCCCGCGTAGCTGAGCACCACGTTCGCGCCACGTTTGGCCAGCTCGATCGAAATGGCCCGGCCGATGCCGCGTGAACCGCCGGTGACCAACGCAACCTTGTTCGAGAAGTCTTGCATCAGGCGCCCCCGAGCGCGGCCAGCGTCTTGTCGAGGCTGGCGGGATCTTCGACGTTGAAACACTCGATCGACTTGGAGATGCGCTTGACCAGGCCGCACAACACCCGGCCGGGCCCGAGCTCGATCATCCGGGTGACGCCGGCCTTCTCCATGGCCTGCACACTCTCGATCCACCGCACCGAGCCCGTCACCTGGCGAAGGAGCAGCTCCTTCACCCGCGCGCCCTCTCCGTTCGGAGCGGCTTCGACGTTGCTCACCACCGGTACGAGGGGGTTCCTGAAAGCGGTCAACACGTCGGACAACCGCGGCACCACCGGCTGCATCAACGCGCAATGAAACGGAGCGCTCACGGGCAGCGGCAATACCCGCTTGGCGCCCGCGGCCTTCAGCAGCTCGCCCGCGCGTTCGACGGCCTTCACGTGACCGGCGATCACCGTCTGCGAAGGGTCGTTGAAGTTCGCGCAGCTGACCACTTCCCCCTGGGCGGCTTCGGCGCAGAGCTCAGCGACTTTTTCAGGCGGGAGACCCAGCACGGCCGACATGGCGCCGATTCCGGCGGGCACGGCCTCTTGCATGAAGGTGCCACGCGCGCGCACCGCCCGCACCGCGTCGGGCAAGGTCATCGCCTGCGCCGCGACCAGCGCCGAGTATTCACCCAGCGAGTGACCGGCCACGAAGGCAGGCGTCACGGAGGACCGCTTGGAGAACACCGCGTGCGCCGCGATGGAGACGGTGAGGATCGCCGGCTGCGTATTGGCGGTCTGCTTGAGCGCGTCTTCCGGGCCGTCGAAACACAGCGCCGAGAGCTTCTCGTGCAGCGCGTCGTCGGCAGCGTCGAAGACGGCCTTCGCTTCGGGGTAGGCGTCGAACAGACCCTTGCCCATGCCGACCGACTGGCTGCCCTGCCCGGGAAAGATGAACGCGGTACTCACCAGCGCACCACCGCGCTGCCCCACGACATGCCGGCGCCGATGGCCATCATCGCGATGGTGTCGTTGGGCTTGAGCTTGCCCGCGCGGTTGGCCTCGTCGAGGGTGGTGGGCAGAGAAGCAGAAGACGTGTTGCCGAACCGGTCGATGTTCAGCCAGGCCTTCTCGCGGGGAATCTCGAGGCGCTCCAGCACCGCGTCGATGATGCGAATGTTGGCCTGGTGGGCGATCACGTGGGTGACCCCGTCGGCCTGCATGTCGTTGAAGGCCAGGCCCTCTTTGACTGCTTCGGTCAGCGCGCGCACCGCGAACTTGTAGACCTCGCGGCCGTTCATCGAGACCTTGTGCAGCTTCTGCTTGATCATCTCTTCGGTGGTCGGGTGCTTGGAGCCACCGCCCTTGATGCAGAGGATGTCGGTCTGAGCGCCGTCGGTGTGCAGGTGCGTCGAGAGAATGCCGCGGTTCGGATCTTCCGAGGGGCCCAGCACCATCGCGCCCGCCGCGTCGCCGAAGAGCACGCAGCTGTTGCGATCTTCCCAGTCGATGATGCGGGTGAGCAGCTCGACGCCCACCACCAGCGCGCGCTTCACCGCGCCCGACTGAATGTATTGAGCGGCGATCGACATGCCGAAGAGAGAACCGGCACAGGCCGCCGAGACGTCGAAGGCGAACGCCTTCTTCGCGCCCAGCTTGTGCGCGAGAAACGCGGCGCAGGCGGGCATGGGCATGTCGGGTGAAATGGTGCCGACGATGATCACGTCGAGGTCTTCGGCGCGGGTGTTGGCCATCTCCAGCGCGCGAATCGACGCCTGGAGCGCCATGTCAGAGGTGACCTCCCCCTCCGCCGCCACGTGCCGCTGCCGGATCCCGGTGCGCTCGAAGATCCACTCGTCAGACGTCTCCACGATCTTTGCGAGATCGTGGTTGGTCATGATCTTTTCGGGGGCGTAGCTACCCGTTCCGATGATCTGCGCGCGTGTCACAGTTCGGCCCTCTATCTACAAGCGCAGCCACTGTCACCGCGTAGCGTTTTTCGCAGGGCTGGGAACGCCATGACGCAGCCCGAAACGGCTGGACGCACGAATGCCCGGAGAGCGCAAAACGCTCACCAGGCATGTCTGCTCTCAGCTGGGGTGCAGCAAGTCAGTCTGCGGTACCCGTCGAGACCTTCTTGCCCTTGTAAAAGCCGCAAGCCGGGCACACGCGGTGCGGCTGCGTTGCACCACCGCAGTTCGGGCACGCGTTGAGCTGGATCGGCGCCTTGAGCTTGTTGTTGCCTGCGCGGCGCATGTCGCGACGCATCTTGGAGGTACGCTTCTTCGGAACACCCATGGAGACTGCCCATCCTTTCGACTGCTAGTTCAGTTTGATGTCCTTCAACTTCGCCAAACGGACATCGACATCTTTCACCTTGCCGTGACCGCAGTCCGTCTCGTTCAGGTCGGCCCCACAGGTGGAGCACAAGCCTTTGCAGTCTTCGCGGCACAACACCGACACCGGGAGCGCGAGCAATACCTGCTCCCGTACGACCGGGTCCAGATCGATCGTCTTTCCATTGAAAGGTTCTGCGTCGATCTCATCCAGTTCGAACGACGCGGCGGTCGGCGACTGCCCGTCATCTTCCTTCTTTTGCTGCTTCGTCCGCTTGGGCGGAGGCGCTTTCGGGTCGGCATCGGGCCGGGGCGCCATCGCCTCGGGCACCATGCGCAAGGAGAACTCCACCGAGATGGGCACCGGCACGTCGGTGGTGCACCGCTTACACGGGCACGTCAGCTCGGCCGAAAAACCACCGCGCACGAACACGCGACCGGAGACCTTTTTGAAGCTCGCGGACAGCGGCGTCGAGGACACCAGGGCGAAGCCCTCCGAGTCCGCCAATGCTGAATTCAGCACGTCGGCCTTGATCGGCTCAGTTCGTTTGAGCCCCGGTTCCTGAATTTCTTCAATCTTTACGAGCATTTATGTCGACACCTGCGAAAGGGGGCGGAACCTACATGAGGATGACGAGGCGAGTCAAACACGGTGTGGTAGGACTCTCTTCCGTGCGAGCGCTCACCGTCGTGATTTTGAGCATTGCGGGAGCGACTCGAGCTGCCAGTCCGGCTGACGCTCCCCTCCTTCTGGGTCAGGTCGTTCCGAAGAACGAAGCGGTGGTGAAGGCCGCGCAGCAGGTCGACGAAGGTGACTTCGAAGACGCGGTGCGCACGCTGGAGAAGGGCATCGACCAGCCCGACCTCACCGACGACCAGCTCGCCGAGATGTACCGCCTGCTCGGGCTGTCTCATCTCTACCTGGGCAACGAAGACCGCGCGCGCGACGCCTTCGAGAAGCTGC
This sequence comes from Archangium sp., assembly GCA_031412555.1. Taxonomy (GTDB): domain Bacteria; phylum Myxococcota; class Myxococcia; order Myxococcales; family Myxococcaceae; genus Archangium_A. Next base: position 9,453 of record JANODF010000406.1, read on the forward strand.
TCCAGGCGCGGCCTGATTACGACCTGCCCAAATCGGCGCCGCCGAAGATCCGCGCGCTGTACGCGCGCATCAAGGAAGACATCCGCAAGCGGCGCGTTCGCCCGGTCACCCTCACGGTCACGCCGGTGACCGAAGCGATCGGCAGTGAAGCGGTGGTGGTGGCGGCGCGCATCGAAGACATGGCGCTGGGCGCGAAGGCGAAGCTGTTCTACCGGCGCGCGGGCGTGCAGAGCTTCAGCTCGATCGACTTCGCGCGCGGGAAAACGAGCCGCACCGACTACACGGCCACGGTGCCTGCGTTCGAAGTGCCCTCGGAAGATCAGTCGTACGAGGTCGAGTACTACGTCGAGGTGGCCGACGCGGCACAACGACGGCTCGCGGGCCGGGGCGATCCGTACAACCCGCTCACCTTCCGCGTGCCCGCCCGGAAATTGGCCTCCGGCCCCGTGGTGGAAGAGACGCCCCTCTACAAGAGCCCGTGGTTGTGGATCGGCATCGGCCTGGGCGCGGCGGCGGCGACCACCGGCATCGTGGTGCTGGCCACCAGCAATCAGACGGCGACGCTGCCGGTGAAGATCCAGATCGACGGGACGCCATGAAGAAGCTCTTCGTCACGCTGCTCGTGTTGGCAGGTTGTGGCCCTGAACAGCGCGGGCCGGTCTTTCCCGTCGAGCTCTACGTGACCGCCGGGCTGCTCGACGACATCAGCGCGTTTCAGATCTCGCTGGTGACCAAGGGCACTTCGCTCGACTGCGTGGCCGTGCAGAAGGCCTGCATCAAGGATCAGGTCGACGCCACCCGCTTCGTGAAGTTGAAGGACAGCACGGGGAGAGAAGGCCCGTCGCTCACCTTTCCCATCGTCCTGGTGGCGGGTTCACCCAACACGCAAGACGTGTCGCTCACCGACGTGCCGCTGGGCAAAGATCTCGCGCTGATCGTCGAGGCGGTCTCGAAAGAGTCGACGCCCAGGCTCGCGGGCAGCTCGTGCAACTACGTGAAGGAGCTGACCGCGGGCACGAACGCGGCGGTACCGGCGCGCATCGAAGTGCTCAGCCCGCGCGCGGCCTGCGACCCGCGGCATTGAGGGTCAGGCTGGCTTCAGCGCGCCCAGCTTCTTGATGACCTTCTCGATGCGCGTGCGATCAGCGGGCACCAGGCCCACGAACTGAACGCCCATGCCGAGCTCTTTGGCCGAGACGATGTCGCCTTCGCAGACGATCTCGTGCGTGTCTGTGGGCAAGGTGAACTTGAGCGAGACCCGCGTGCCCACCGGCAACGGAATGGTCTGCACGAAGAACGCGCCGCCCACCGAGAGGTTGCCCGCTCGCTGGTAATACAGCTCGCCATCGCGCTCCGCCTCGATCCAGAGATCGACGGGGATGCGGGTCTCTTTCCGTTTGTCGGTCTCGGAGGCCATGGGGATCGAGCGGCTTATGCCACGAGACCACATGCAGTAGGAAGGATCGGTATGTCGCGCATCCTCGTCATCGAAGACGAGCAGGATCTGGGCACCCTGCTCGAATACAACCTGCGCGCCGACGGCCATGAGGCCGAGGTCGTTCGCAGCGGCGCGGCCGGCGTCTCGAAGGCGAAGAGCTGGAAGCCCGACCTCATCCTCCTCGACCTGATGCTCCCCGACATCGCCGGTGGCGAAGTGGCGCGGCTGCTGCGCGAAGGTGAGCCGCGCCGCACGCCGATCATCATGGTCACCGCGCGGGGTGAAGAGACCGACCGGGTGAAGGGCCTCGAGCTGGGCGCCGACGACTACGTGGTGAAGCCCTTCTCGGTGAAGGAGCTGCTCCTTCGGGTGAAGGCCGTGCTGCGCCGGCACTCCGACGAGCCGGCCGGCGAGGTGAAGAAGCTCGCCAAGGGGGCCATTGCGCTCGACGTCGAACGCCACGAAGTGCGCGTCTCCGACAAGCCCGTGGTGCTCACCGCCCTCGAGTTCAGGCTGCTGCGAACCTTTCTCGAGCGGCCGGGCCGGGTGCAGACCCGGGAGACCCTGCTGTCCGACGTCTGGGGCATCGACGCCGACATCACCACCCGCACGGTCGACACGCACATCAAGCGCCTGAGGGAGAAGCTGGGCCCGGCCGGCGATGTGATCGAGACCATTCGCGGCGTCGGTTACAAACTTGTTTCATGATTCGCGTCGCGCCACCTCGGCCAGCCCTCTGCTTCGCTGCTAACAGTTCGGCTCAATGACGCGCGCACAACAGTGGACCTGGGGCACCTTCGTCGGCATCTCGGCCGTCGCCCTGACCCTCACCCACTCCGTGGCGATCGCCCTGACGCTGGGGCTGATCGCCGGCGCGTGCGCGGGCCTCTCGGCCGTGCGCGCGACCGAGCAGTGGAAACGTCGAGCCGAAGCCTACGCCGCGGCGGCGCGCGGCATCTCGGTCGACCCCGGCGTGGAAGGCGGCAGCGGTGACGACCCCGTTCGCCTCGCGCACGAAGTGCAAGACGCGGCCATCACCAGCCGCGAGAACACCCGCAAGCTCGCGGTGCTGCGCGCGGTGATCGACGGCATGGCGGAGGGCGTGTGGATCACCTCCGAAGACGGCACGGTGATCGAGCACAACAACGCCCTCAAGGAGTTCCTCTACACAGGCCAGGAGATCGTCGGTCACCGCCCGCGCGCCCTCTTCCAGAGCGCTGAGCTGCACGACGCAGTGCAGAAGGCCTGCCGCGATCACACCTCGTCGCGCCTCGAGCTCAACGTCGAAGGCGTGAGGCCCTGCGTGCTCTCCGTGCACGTCTCGCCCCTGGGCCGCGAGCTGGCGGGCTCGTCTGCCGTGTTCTTCGACGTGACCGAGCTGCGGCGCCTGGAGAAGGTGCGCAAAGACTTCGTGGCCAACGTCTCCCACGAGCTGCGCACCCCGATCACCGCCATTCGCGGCTACGCCGAGACGCTGCAATCGGGCGCGATCAACGATCCGGTCGCGGCGCCCAAGATGGTCGACATCATTCACCGCCAGTCCGAGCGGCTCTCGGAGCTGGTGGAGGATCTGCTCGAGCTCTCCCGCCTCGAGTCGCGCCAGATTCAGCTCGCGGAGAAACCGGTCGATCTGCTCGAGGCCACTCAACGCGCGCTCGAGGCGGTCAGGCCCAAAGCCAAACCCCGGGGCACCACCATCGAGGTGCAGGTGCCGCCGAACCTCTTCGTGCTGGGTGATCAACGCGCCATCGAGCAAGTGGTGCTCAACCTGGTCGACAACGCGGTGAAGTACTCGCGGCCCAACGGCCGGGTCGAGCTGAGCGCCAGCACCCGTGACGGTCACGTGGAGATGCGCATCAAAGACAACGGCCCCGGCATCGAAGCGCGCCACGTCTCGCGCATCTTCGAGCGCTTCTACCGGGTCGACAAAGGGCGCTCCCGCGAGATGGGCGGCACGGGCCTGGGCCTGTCGATCGTCAAACACCTGATCACCACCATGAAGGGTGACGTGCGGTGCGAGAGCGCTCCGGGTCAGGGTTCGACCTTCTTCGTGGAGTTCCTCGCTGCCGATCCGGCCAGGCTCACGGTCGTCACCGAGCCGGCCGAAGTGGCCTGACCAGGGGAAGAACGGTGCGCCCCCTGAGCGGACGAGTAAGCTGTCCGAGCGATGCGCGTCGCCGTACTGGCCGACATTCACGGGAACCTGGCCGCCGCTGAAGCGGTGATGGAGGA
>JANODF010000407.1:0-15364 GCA_031412555.1 Archangium sp.
CTTGTCGATGCCGGTGGTGCAGAACCCGCCCGGGTCGGTGCCGATCTCGCGGCACTCGCAGCCGTTGCTCGCCGAACGATCCGTGTCGTGCCAGCCGGTGTTGCAGCTGCCGATGGAGCACGCGCCCATGGTGCACGCCGGCGTGCCGTTGGTGATGGGGCAGCCGTCGAGACAGCTGCCACCTGTCGCGGTGAGGGGAATCTCGGAGAACGGATCTTCCGGATCGTCGGTCTCGATCGAGATGGATCCCGCGAGCGCCGCGTTGGTCTCAGCGCGGAACTCGACCTCGAAGGCCACGCGCGCGTTGCGCTCGAGTTGCATGGGGAGCGCGGGCAGGTTCCTGAAGCTGAACAGGTTCGAGGTGCCGCCGATGAAGGTGAGCCGTTTGATGGTGAGCGAGCCGTAGCCGATGTTGCGCAGCTCGACCGGCTTCGACACCACCCAGCCCTGCGGCACCGTGCCCCAGGCGATGGTCAGCGGCGCTGCCTGCAGCTTGGGCTCGGTGATCACCGCGCGAATCGGAATGATCAACATCCCGCGGGCCGGATCATCCGACACGATGGTGAGCGGCACGTCGACGACGCCCGGCATCAAGCCGTTCACTTCCACGTCGATGTTGAGGCGCTGCAGGGGCTGCAAGATGGCCGTGTTCATACCGCCCTGAAAGGCGACCGTGACCCGGTTGGTCGGGTCGGTGGCGGAGAGCGAGGTGACGTTGAGCGGCATGCCACCCACGTTGGCCAGCTGCACGCGCACGCTGCGGCGCGAGTTCTTCGGCACCTCGCCGAACTCGAGCGCGGTCTCTTCAGGCTCGAGCGCGACGCGCGGCCAGGCGTAGCTGGTGCCTTCCACGTTCACGTACACCGGGTCGACGCCCGGGGTGGACGACGCCAGCTCGACCTGGGTCTTGAGGTACATCTCCTCCATCGGCTTGAAGACGAAGGGCAGGGCGACGCCCGCGTCGGGCACCAGCGCGATGTTCGCCGGCAGGTTCACCTGCAGCGCGGGAACGCCGGAGTCAGCCTGGTCGACCTCGAGCGCGATGTTGCCGAAGCCGGCGTTGCGCACGGTGACGGGCAGCTCCTTGCGCTGGGTGACGGGCACCACGCCGAAGCTGAGCGTCTGCGGGGTGGCCAGCAGCAGCGGCTCACCCACCAGGCGCTTGACCAACGGCACCTTGAGCTCGCCAGCCTCGATGCGATCGGCGCTCTCTTCAGCCGAGGCGTCGGTGTACGTGACGAGCAGCTCGAGGTTCTCGCTCTTCGGAGCGCTGGTGACCTGGAAGCGCACGTCGATGGTGAAGTCGCTGGCGGCGCCGAGGATGAAGGGCGGCGGCTCGGCCGAGGTGATGGTGTACTCGACGTTCGGGTTCGACAGCACGATGCGCTTGATCGCCACGCGCCGGTTCACGTTCGAAGTGACCTTGACCGTCAGCGTGGTGTCGCACCCGGGCACCACGCAGGTGAAGGCGAGCTGCCGCGGGGTGGCGAGCAGGCCGCGGAAAGCGGGCACCACCGGCCCGGGCGGGGTGGGGTTCTTGGCGGGGCCACACGCGCAGAACACGGCAGCAGCGATGAAGGCAGCGAGTCGAACGTTGGTCATCGAGGGCCTCACGGAACGCTGAAGGTGCTGTTCTGGCGAACGAGGTCGAGCACGTAGGTGCTGTCGCCCTTGCGGCCCAGGGTGGCGTTCTTCTCGGAGATCAGGTTGCCGTTGACGAACACCTTCACGGTCACCGTCGAGCTGCTCTTGTCGAGACAGATGCTCTGAATGAGGTCGCCGATGTCTTGCCCCGGAATGGGGATCGCGCCGCCCGAAAGGTAGCCGACCAGCACCTCGACCGAGATGCCCAGGATGCCGGCCAGCAGATCCGTGGGCAACGAAGCGCAGTCGTTCTGGTAGTTGACCATCACGCGGTACGTGCCGTCCTGCCGCGAGTCCGCGAGGATGATGCGCTCCGGCTCTTCTTTCGGCGCGAAGGCCAACCACGACGCGTTGCCGTGGTTGCCCCAGTTCATCGGGTTGGGCGTCTGCTTGTTGCAGACGTAACCGAAGGGGTGCTCCAGGGTCATGTCGACGTTGCGCACGTCATCGTCGAAGGCGTTGTCGGCCCCGTTGTCGTAGGTCATCTCGAGCTTCACCACTTCAGCGCCGCCGCCGAGCACGCCGCGCGCCGTCACCGGAATGCTGACCGTGGGGCGCAGCGGATCGTTGGTCTCCAGGTTCAGGATCGACTGGAGCACGCCTTCGCGGGTGGCCGTCACCAGCACCTGCACCTCGACGTATTGCGACGGCAGCACGTCGGGCACGATCTGCGGGTTGGTGGAGAAGTCGGTGGTGAACATCATGCCGCTCCAGGTGGGCCGCACGGTCAGCGGCGCGCCGCCTCCGTTGACCACGGTGATGGTGCGGAAGGTGCTGGTGCCCAGCGTGACGTCACCCAGATCGATCATCGCGGGTGTGACGGTCACCCCGGGCGCCGAAGAAGAGGTTCCACTCAACGGCACGGTGAAGGTGCCCTTGTTGGTGGTGACCACCAGGTCTGCGGTGTGATCGGCCAGCGTGCGCGGCGTGTAGCGGACCTCGAGCGTCTGCACGGCGGTGCGATCGATCGACGCGGGCGCGAGCGTGCGGGGCAGGTCGGTGAGTGGCACCAGCGCGAAGTCCATCGTGTCGGGCGGCGAGAGGGCCACGCTGCTGATGGTGACCGGCGCGCTGCCCGTGCCCTGGTTCGAGAGCTGAACGGTGCGGCGGGTGAGACGGCCCTGCGCGGTGTACCCGAAGTCGACGGGGCTGGGTGAAGCGACCAGCTGCGGCGTGCCGATGTAGTTGGCTTTGATGGGCACGCGGAGAGTCGGGTACTCCTTGTCGTCGGACAACAGCGTCAGCTCGGTGACCGAGTTGCGCACCGCGCTCGGCGTGTAGCTGAGCTGAATCTCGAGGCTGCGGCCGGGCCAGACCTCCTTGGGGAAGCTGGTGTCGCAGAGATCGCAGGTGAAGCCCGCGCCGGTGTCTGCCAGCGTCGCCTCGAAGAGCGTCAGCGTGCAGTTGCCGATGTTGTGGAGCGTGACGGTCTGCAGCAGCGCCGCCTGCGCATCGACCGTGCCGAAGTCGACGGTGTGCGGCGACGGCTGAAGGATGGGGTTTCCCTCGAGCACGATGTCGCAAGCCTTGGCTTCGCGCGGAACGCACTCGTAGTTTTCACACAACGAGCCCGCCTGACAGTCATCGTCGGCGCGACAGTTCGCGGCGACGACCTTGTCTTTCGTGCAGCCGGTCACACCAAGAGCGACACCTGCAGTCAGGAGCAGAATGAGTGAACGCATGGGCAGGGAGAGAGTGTCCGCTCTGGTGCGTGTCGACGCAAGGCAACGCTCAGGAACCGATTGACGCGGTGGGTTCCGCAGGTGGGTTGAGGTGCGACAGCGACCGGCCGCTCAGCGGCGGTGGGCCGCCACGTCGGCGTGCTTCACGAGGAAGTCATCCAGCCCGCCCACGAAGTCGATGACCGGCTTGCCCTTGCGCGGCGCCCAGATTCGCGTCGCCACTTCCGAGATCAGCTCCTGGTCGTGGGTGACCACGATGACCGTGCCTTCGTACTTCTGCAGGCCTTCCGACAACGCCGCGATCGACTCGAGATCGAGGTGGTTGGTGGGCTCATCGAGAACGAGCACGTTGTCTTTGCGCATCATCAACATGCTCAAGAGCGTACGCACCGTCTCACCACCCGACAGCGTGTCGGTCGGCTTCATTCGCTCTTCACCGGAGAACAACATGCGGCCGAGCAAGCCTGAGATCTCCTCGTTGCCCAGCTTGCTGTCGAGGTCGCGCAGGAAGCCGTAGACCGAGGTGCCCTTCTTGATCAGGCCGTGGTGATCCTGCGGCATGTAGCCGACGTTCGCGTTGTGGCCCCACTCGATGGTGCCCGCGTCGGGCGCAATGGCGCCGGCGATCATGCGCAGCAGGGTCGACTTGCCCATGCCGTTCTTGCCGATGACGCAGATCTTCTCGCCCTTGGTGATCAGCGCGGAGAACGGGGGAATGACCACTTCTCCATCCCACGACTTGGCGATGCCGTTGATGGTGAGGGTCTGCCGGCCGCTGGGCGCCTTCTGCTCGAACTTGATGAAGGGGCGCGCGATGTTCGAGCGCTTGAGGTCCTCCATCTTCAGCTTTTCGAGCTGGTTCTTGCGGCTCTGCACCTGGGTGGCGCGGGTACCGGCGCCGAAGCGGGCCACGAAGTCCTGAAGCTGGCTGATCTTCTTCTGCTTCTCGGCGTTCTCGTCTTCGACCCGCGAGCGCAGCTGTGACTTCTGCCGCACCATGTCGTCGTAGCCGCCCGTGTAGGTGATGATCGTCTCGTAATCGATGTCTGCGATGTTGGTGCAGATCGAGTTCAAGAAGTGGCGGTCGTGCGAGATGGTGATCAGCACGCCTTCGTATTCGTGGAGGAACTCCTCCATCCACCGGATCGAGTCGAGATCGAGGTGGTTGGTGGGCTCGTCGAGCAGCAGGCCCTCGGGCTTTCCGAAGAGCGCCTGGGCCAGCAGGGTGCGCAGCTTGTACCCACCGGTCAGCTGCTTGAGCGGGCCTTCGTGAAAGCTCTCTTCGATGCCCAGACCCATCAGCAGCGCGGCGGCATCAGACTCGGCGACGTAGCCGTCTTCTTCGGCGATCACCGTCTCCAAATCACCCAGGCGATTGCCGTCGGCTTCGGTGAGGTCGGCTTTCTCGAGCAGCGTGTTCTTCTCGTTGAGCGCGGCCCACAGACCCTTGTTGCCCATCATCACCACGTCGAGCACGCGGGTCTCTTCGTACTGAAAGTGGTTCTGGCGCAGCACGCCCAGCTTGCGCGGGCGGATGATGTCGCCCGTGTCTTGATCCTCGTCGCCCGCGAGGATCTTCATGAAGGTGGTCTTGCCCGCTCCGTTGGGGCCGGTCAGCCCGTACCGCTTGCCGGCGGAGAACGAGACGTTCACGTTCTCGAAGAGTTTCTTGGGGCCGTAGCCCTTGCTGACGTTGATGATGGAGAAGGACGCCATAATCCGTCGCCTCTACACTGAAATCGACGCCGCCGGGCAGCGCTGAAAGAGGAGTGTTAGTCGACGCCCCATGGAAGTCGAAGCGCTGGGCATCGCCGATCTCCCGGGTGACTTCGTGACGAGGGCGTTGGAGCTGGCCGTGCTCTCCTTCGCGGGCCTCGAGGGAGATCGTCACGCGGGGCTCACCCGGCGCGCTGGCGTGCGGGAAAAGCACCTGCCCAGGGGCACCGAGCTTCGCAACGCCCGGCAGCTCTCGCTGGTCAGCGTGGAGGAGCTGCGCCAGGTCGCCACCAACCTGGGCCTGCCCGCGCTGGATTACCGGTGGCTCGGCGCGAACCTGCTGTTGCGAAACGCGCCTGAGCTGACCCGCTGTCCGCCCGGGACCCGGTTGGTGTTCGGCTCGGGGGCGGTGCTGGTGGTCGACGGAGAAAACGACCCATGCCGCAAGGCAGGGAAGGGCATCGTGCGGGGCGCAGGGGTCGAGGAGTCGATCGCCTTCAAGTTCGTGAAAGCGGCGCATCGGTTGCGCGGCGTGGTGGCGTGGGTCGAGCGGCCGGGCGTCATTCGCCTGGGCGACCCCGTGACGCTGGTTTCGCGCTGAGCGGTTGCGTACCTTCGGGTCATGCAGAGCATTCTCGTGGCCGTCGATGGATCAGCCCACAGCCTCAAGGGCGTGCGTGAAGCGGCAGTTCTGGCGAAGTCGCTTTCGGCGCGGCTCGAGTTGGTGAACGTGTTGCCGCCGATCCTGTTGAGCCCCAACGTCTACGCGGACACCATCGCGAAGGTGGAAGAGGGCAACCGCGAGGTCGCCAATGAGACCCTCGCGGCCGCGAAGAAGCTGGCCAACGAGCTGGGCGTCGAAGCCGACACGGTGATCCTCACCGGGCCTCCGGCCGAGGCGATCTCGGATCTCGCCACGGCCTCGCGGGTGTGGGGCGTGGTGATCGGCGCCAAGGGCCACGGCGCGGTGGCGCGCATGCTGCTCGGGAGCATCACCGACCGGCTCGTGCACATCTGCTCCAAGCCCGTTCTCGTCGTTCGCTGATCTTCCAAGGAGCCTTCATGTCGTCCATTCGCCTGTCGTCGTTCGCGCTGGCCCTGTTCGCGCTGTCGTTCGGAGTGGGCTGTGGCCCCGCGAAGCCCAAGTGTCTGCCCAGCAACTGCGCGGGGTGTTGTGACGCGAAGGGCGAGTGCATCGCGGTGCCGAACGCCATGGCGTGTGGTTCGCGCGCGTCGCTCTGCATCGCGTGCGTGGGCGATCAGGTGTGCATCGGAGGCTTCTGCACCGGCTCTGGTTTCGGCGGCGGCTTCAGCAGCGGCGGCGGAACGGGTGGCGGCTCGACCGGCGGCGGAACCGGTGGCGGGGCGATGGGTGGCGGCTCCGGAGGTGGCGTGACCGGCGGTGGCTCCGGTGGTGGCGTGACGGGCGGTGGCTCCGGTGGCGGCGTGACGGGCGGTGGCTCCGGTGGCGGCGTGACGGGCGGCGGCTCCGGTGGTGGCGTGACGGGTGGTGGCTCCGGTGGCGGCGTGACGGGTGGTGGCTCCGGAGGTGGCGTGACGGGCGGTGGTTCTGGAGGTGGCGTGACCGGCGGTGGTTCTGGTGGTGGCGTGACCGGTGGTGGTTCTGGTGGTGGCGCGACGGGTGGTGGCGGCGGCACGTCGTCGAACACGGTCGCGCAGATCACCGCGGTTCGTACGGCAGCCGATCTCGCCACGGGCGCCGTTTCACTCCCGGTTCAAGGGGCGTTGGTGACCTTCGTGAAGCCCTTCGCGCCTGACGCGGGCCCGACGACCGACCCGGCCGGATTCATCGTGCAAGCGGGCACGACGGGCCCTGCGCTCTTCGTGGCGGTCGAGGCTTCCACGCTGGCTGTTTCAGCGGGAGATCTGATCGACTTCACCGTCACGGGCGTCGGCAAGAACGCCGGCCTCCGGGTGGCCACCAGCCTGAGCGGCTTCGTGAAGCAGAGCAGCGGCAACCCGGTCTCCGGTCTCGCGCAGAACGCCTCGAGCGTCGACTTCGCGCAGGTCAGCTCGCTCGACGATCGCGAGGTCGAGCTGCTCTCGATGAACGGCAGCCTGGTCGGTGACATGGCCTTCGCGGGCGGTGGCTACCTGTCTGCGAGCTTCACCACCGCGGGCACCACCGATTCGACGGTGATGAAGCTGCGGCTGCCGGCCGCGCTGGCGGATGCGGAAGGCCTGAGCAGCGGCTGCAGCGTGCAGCTGACGGCCTCTCCGTTGTGGCGCTTCAACGCGCAGGCGCAGCCCTCGGCGTTCACCTCGAGCGCGCTGGCGGGCAGCACCTGTCCCGCGCCGCAGTTGGTCTCGGCCGTGGCCACTTCACTCACGGCGGTGCGGGCTACCTTCACTCGCCCGATGAACCCGTTCTCGATCACCACTTCGAGCATGACCATCGGTGGGCTGAGCGTGACGCAGGCCACGCAGATCTCGCCGTCGACCTGGAGCCTCGCCACCAGCACCCAGACCGGCGGCTCGTCGTACACGCTCACCGCGTCGACTTCGGTGGCTGACGTTCGCGGCACGCCGATCAGCACTTCGGCGCGCACGGCCACCTTCACCGGGTATGAGGCGCCGACCAGCGGCATCGTCATCAACGAAGTCGACTACGACAACGTCGGCTCGGACTCCGCAGAGTTCATCGAGCTCTACAACCCGACTGCCACCGCCCAGACGCTGGTGGGGCGATCGCTGGTGTTCATCAACGGCGGCAGCAACCCGGGGCCGACGTACACGACCATCGATCTCACCTCGGTGGGGTCGCTTTCGGCGGGTGAATACCTGGTGGTCGGCAGTGCGGCGACCCTGGCCGCGCTGCCGAGCACGGTGAAGAAGCTGGCGGTCACTCCGAACGTGGATCTGATTCAGAACGGCGCTCCTGATGCGCTGGCGCTGATCGATTCGGCGAGCTCGGTGGTGCTGGACAGTCTTTCGTACGAGGGCGGCACCAACTGGGCTTCGCCCGCGGGGACCATCTCGGTGCAGGAAGGCGCCAACTCGACTGCGTCGCTGACCGACAACAATGCCACCAACGTGAGCATCGGCCGTGCTCCGAACTCGTTGGACACCAACAACAACGTGCCCGACTTCACCATCAACGCGGCGCCGACGCCGGGGGCGATGAACGTCGGTCCCTGAGGTGAGCAGGGCAGCGGTTTCACCGGCGATTTCCTCCGAAGGAAGCAGACCACCGTTCGCATCGAGCGGTGCCCTTCCACGCTCTAGTCGTGATCGTCCGGGCCCAGCCCGGCCAGGGTGACCAGGTTGCGCGGGTGATGGGCGCCGCCCCTGACCTCCAGCACGCGTTCGGCCCAGAGCTCGGGCACCGCGTCTTCACCGAAGATGGCCCCGAAGAGCGCGCCGGTGACGGCCGCGTTGGTGTCGCTGTCACCACCTCGATTGACCACGTCGATCAACGCCGCTTCCAGTGAAGGTGCGTGGAACAGCTCCCAGAAGGCGAGCCGGTAGGTCACCCGGATCGACGTGGGCCACGGGAAGAAGAGGTGCAGATCGGGCCCGTAGAGCTCGGGATCATCGTCTTGCGCCAGCCGCAGATCTTCCCGCAGCCAGTCAGCGGCGTCCTTCGTCTGCGAGACCCAGTCCGACTCCTTGCGGCCGAGCGTCGCGGCCGCCAGCGAGAGCTCGGCTTCAGCCACCTTGAGCAAGGCTGCCGGGTCGAGCCGCTCTTCCGGCGTGCAGATCGCCGCCGCGATGATCCCGTTGAAGGTCGCGCAGGCCAGTTGGCAAAGCGGATCGAAGTGCGTCACCGCCGTGTCGTCGAGCGAGGCGGCGATGCGCTCTTCGCGCTTTGAGTGAAAGAACACGCCAATCGGTGCGGTGCGGGCGAGCGGCGCGTTGTCTCGCACCTTCTGGTACCCCTCCAGCCACACCTTGCGGCCGGAGTACTCGGGCGAGCGGCCGTCGAGGATCGCCTCCAGCGCCGCCTTGATCGCCTCGGGCACGTCGATCGCGTGGGGCAGCCAGCGCGCGTACGCCTTGCCTGTTTCGAAGGGGTCGTACCGCCGCAGGTTGCGCAACGTGCCCGAGAGCACCTGAGCCATCTCCGAGCCCCAGGTCACCTGGCCCGGCAGCAGCTCGAGCCTTCCGCCGCCACGCGGCTCCGTGAGCGGGCCTTCATTGAGCTCTGGAAACTGCGCGGCCGGCAGGTTGCGCATCTCGTTGCGAATGCCCATCGCTTCGCCGACCGCGAGACCCAGGAGCGCTCCTTTTTGCCGCGACCGAATCATCTCGGCAGAAGCGACCGTGGGCGCCTTCACCTTCTTGTTCGTGGGGCGTCTCGGGGGAGGGGGCGGCATCTTTTTCAGGGCTCTTTTAACTGAAATGCCATGGGGTTACGGCGATCGACCCATTTCTATGCGAAACTTCTGACGGCTCTGTCAGACAATGTAGGCAGATTCTTCACCCCGATTCTCCGAGGCTCCACTTCATGTCGATTGATTCGATTCGCAGTGCACTGACGACCGCGCTCACCAACAAGCGTGTCACCCGCGACGAAGTCCGCTCCATCGTGAAGGCGGCGCAGGATGGCGGCAGCATCGACGCCACGGAGAAGGCTGAGCTGCAGGCGATGCTCAACACGCACGGCTCGAAGTTCACCGCCGCCGCGAAGACCGAGTTCACCCGCCTCATCGGCGGCACCGCGATCGTCACGCCGCCGCCCGCGCCGGTGAATCAGCCGGAGAAGGTGACCATCGAAGCCACGCGCCAGCCGTGGACGACGACGTACTGGCCCATGGCCGGCAGCGGCAACGACGTGGGCAACCCGCAGAGCCACCTCTGGGCGAAGGAGGGCACGCTCTCCAAGGTCGACTCCCTGCTCAAGGCGCGTGGTCTGGCTGAAGGCGCCCGCAACTTCGAGCTCAAGCCCAACCTCAACTGGTTGGTGGGCAAAGAAGCGGGCCACTACATCCCCGAGTCGAGCCTCTCGGAGATCGACGCCGAGCGCACCACGGGCGTCGACTTCAACAACAACGGGAAGATCGATGCCGACGTGAAGTGGGACTTCATCGATCGCAACGGCCAGTTCGGCAAAGACGGCAAGACCGAGAGCCGCATGGACGTGGGCTGGTGGGGCAGCTGCGACAAGGTGGCGCGCGCCGGCATTCTCTTCGAAGAGCCCAAGAAGGCCGTCACCCTCAACGGCGTCACCTTCACCCCCCAGGACATCAAGGGCCTGCTCACCGTGCTGGCCGACAGCCAGGGCGGCGGCTCGGACTTCGTGGGCAACCGCTACGACGCGAACCCCGACACGGTGACGCTCAAGAACGGCCAGCAGCTCAAGGGCACCATCGTCTCTGACGTGAAGTTCGACAACACCTCGCGCCGTCAGCAGGACTGGCAGATCAACAGCACCAACCTGCCCGACGAAGTGAAGGTCAAGCTCATGGACGGCACCGAGAAGACCTTCAAGAAGAGCGAGCTGAGCTACGTCGCTCGTGAAGACAAGCGCGATGACCCGGTCCTCATGCACGAGACGATCAGCGCCTGGCTCAAGTCGGGCCGCCCCGCGGTGATGGACAAAGACTCGGCCGATCACGTGTGGAACTACAACTTCTACAAAGCCGACGACACGCTCTACAAGAACGGCCTCAAGCCGAGCTGGGCGAACGACGAGCTGCTCAAGAACGGCCACAACGGCCCTGCTGGTGACGGGAAGATCGTCTGGGTCGAGCGCAAGGTGGCGCTCGGTGGTGGCGGCGGCACCGAGACGTACCGGTACTGGATGGAAGAGAAGAACGGCAAGTTCATCAACGGCGGTTGGGACACCTCGAGCGCGAGCCCCGACTTCCTCTGGCGCCCGCAGACCGAGTCGGCCTTCACCGGCCGCAACGAGCGCAACCCGTTCGTCGATCCCAAGCTGGTGAAGGAAATCTATGAGGCGTCGATCCGCTAAGCCTGTCTCCCGCTCCCTGCGCAGCGGGGAGAGGGTCGGGGTGAGGGGCCGCGAGGCTCAACGTGAGTTCATCCAACGAGGGCTCGCAGCCGAGAAGCGCGGCGACTGGGTGACCCCTGAGGAAGTATTTGCCTCAGTGCGAAGAGCAGCACTGCGCAAATTCACCGCAGGGTGAGTTTGAGATCCTGTCCCGCGCGACGAACCTGAAACTCGAGCGAGGCCCCGTCAGCGGGCTTGCGCACGCGAGCAAACGCATCGAGCGCGTCCCTGGTGCTCTCGCCATCGATCGCCACCACCAGATCGCCCAGCTGCACCCCCGCTTTCGCGGCGGGGCAATCCGACATCAAGAAGTCGACCCGCACGCCGCCCGGTGAGTTCTCGAACGAGAGCCCGCTGCCCAGCTCCGGGTGCATCTTGAAGTTGCGCTGCGGTGCGGCGGTCGCTTCGACGCCGTCACCGGGAACATCGAGCACCACGGTGGTGAGCTCACCCGCGCGAACGATGACGGTCTGCATCTCGAGGAACGTCGAGTCA
The DNA here is from genome assembly GCA_031412555.1 of Archangium sp. Lineage (GTDB taxonomy): Bacteria > Myxococcota > Myxococcia > Myxococcales > Myxococcaceae > Archangium_A. The sequence goes on from JANODF010000407.1 coordinate 11,512, forward strand.
TGCCCCGCGGGGCGGCCGACCCACGCGTACAAATAGTACGTGCCGGGAGCGAGCAGCTTCTCGAAGCGGCGGGTGAGCTTGTCGACCTCGACGAAGTCTCCGCCCACGCGTTCGCGACGCACCAGCACACGCTCGGTAGGCTGACCCGTGACCGTGCCCACCAGCCGGCCCTGCGGAGCGATCACCAGGGTGACTTCTGCCGTCGCGCCGGGCGCCACGTAGGTGGCCACTTCTTCCGACACGAGATCGCTGTACTGCGCCTGCACGAAGAGCTCGGCGGGCAGCAGATCGTCGAACTCGAAACGCCCGTCAGCGCCCGTCCTCGCCGTGCGCCGCACCTCTCCGAGTCCTTTCGGCCACTGCAGAGAGACCTCGGCGCCTTCGACCAGCGCGCCGCTCCCGTCGTTCACCACACCACGCAGCTGGCCTGGATCAGCGAGCACCAACTCGAGCGGCGTCGCGCCCGGAAGTTCGATGCCCACCACCGTCGCCCGGCGGCCCAGGCCCTGCTGCGCGCGCACCGAGTAGCGCCCCGACGGCAGACCCTTCGCGGTGAAGTGCCCATCGAGACCGGTCTCGAACGCAGCGACCTCGAGCGACTCGGGCTCCGAGACGATGCGCACGTCGGCACGCGCGACCGGCCCACGCTGGTCACGCACCAGCCCGGTCAGCTCTGCGCCGTCCGCCACCACGATGCGGGTGCGGGCGGTCTCGTCCTTCGGGCCGATGGTGACGCGGCTGAGACCCTGGCGGCCATCGGGCGCGAGGGCATGCAACGAGACGGCGCCTCTGGGCACGGTCAACGCGAAGCGACCTTCTCGATCCGTGTTCAGGCTGGCCACGTCACCCGGCGTGATGCGCAGCGTCGCATCGGCGATCGGCTGGCCCGCTACGTCGACCACCACGCCGGAGAGCTCTGCGCCGCGCGTCAGCTCGATCACCACCGCGGTTGATGGATCCCGCGCAGGGACCGCGTTCGACAGGTAGCCCGCGGCACGCGCTTCCATTCGCCAGCGCCGGGCCGGCAACTTCAGCCCGAAGCGCCCCAGTGAATCGGTCTGCGTGCGGTCGGTGACGATGGTCGGCTCGACGTCTTTCGTTTCAGGTTGGGGATCCGCGCGGACGCTCGCCTCGGCGATGGGCTTGCGCGTGGCCGCGTCGACCACCTGACCGCTGAAGAGCAGCATCGGCGCGAGCGTGAGCGTCACGAACGTCGGGCTCGCACCCCAACTCACGTCGGCCTCCTCCACCGAACGCGAGCCGTCGGCCGCCGTCGCGCTCACGAAGTAGCGGCCGGAGACCGCGGGGAACTCCGCGCGTCCATCGGCGTCGGTGGTCTCCTTGCCGGCCGGCTCCCAGGTGAGTTCGCCGGTGACCAGCGAACGGACGGCGCGGCTGAGCTCGATGCGCGTCTGTGGCTCCACGACGCCACCGCGCGTGACGGTCACCACCAGCCCCGGATGCGTGGCCGATACGAAGGCGCGTGAAGAGGGCTGCTGCTGGTTGACTCCCTGGGCTTGCGGCTCGCTCACCGTGACCGGCGAAGGTGATGCCTCTTCGCGAAGAAAGAGAAACACCGCCGCGCCGAGGGCGGCCCCCACGATCAGTGCAACAAGAACCCGAGTCATGCGCTCCCCCCTGACGCGAAGGATGAACCAGCGCAGGACAGAGTTTCAGGCGATGACTTCTTCGCTCTCCGGCCGGGTGCCGTGCCAGCGGTGCAAGGCGGCGCGCGGGCCGTCTTCGTGCCACTCGACCAGGCCGTAGTGGATCTCGAGGTGTTGCCCCAGGCGGCCGAGCCCCAGGTCGACCATGGGCATCCACGTGCCGGTGTTCACATACGTGCGCATGCTGCCGGCGACCCGCCAGGTGCGCAGCATCGGCACGTGCGTGTGGCCCATGAACACCGCCTTCACGTGACTCGACTGCTTGAAGATCCGCTGCGCGTACCGATCGAGCTTCTCGAAGAAGGCGATGTCGTTGCCGAGAAACTGGGTGAGCTTCACGAAGGGCCGCTTCTTCCACCAGACGGGGTTGAAGCGCGCCTTCACCAGCGCCTTCGCGGTGTCGGCGATGATGCGCGAGGTGAAGCGGGTGTCGACGATCATGCCGCCGGCCAGCATCGGCCAGAACGGGTGCACCTTGTCGACCCACGGGCGCTCGCGGATGAGCGGGTTGAGCACGCGCAGAATGAAGAGGCTGCCCCAGGGCAGGTTGAGCACCGGGTCTTTGTTCGCGCGGCGCAGCGTGAGCTGGCCCCAGTCGAACGCGTGCATCGCCTCGAACTGATGGCCATGGTGAAACTGCACGCCGTCGAGCTCGAAGAGCGCCTTGTCACTGATGAAACGAACGCGGGGGTGGCTCTCCTGCCCGGTGACGAACTTCGTGAAGAGCGCCTGCGGGCCGGGGAAGAGCATCTCCATGTCGTGATTGCCGGGCAGGTAGGTGAGCTGGCTCTCTTCGTTCTTCAAGAAGCGGGTGAGCGCTTCGATCACCCGCGGGTGACCCTTGAGGCACTTGTAGAGCTTGATGCCCGCCAGACGTTCGGAGATCTCGTCGGGGAACTTGCCCATCACCGGCACCTTCAACAGATCGAAGATGTCGCCGTTGAGCACCAGGTGGGCGCCTTCGTACTTCTCGAGCAGCTGAGCCAGCCGTTCGTCTTCCTTGAAGTCGTCGTAGATGTTCACCCGGCCGCGGCGGTGACCGGTGCCCAGATGCATGTCAGACAGAACGAGCGCGCGTCGCACAGGGGGCCCAGCCTACTCGTATGGCCCGGACCTTCGATCTCCGTCAGAGGCATTTCCAGCCGGTAACAGCTCGCGCCATTACGACTGGGGCAGGAGGGAGACCGAATGGCCTTCAAACATGGAGAGAATCCTTCGCGATCAGTGAGTACGCATCTCGAAGGGGTTGAGTACCCCACCTCGAGGGACGAGATCGTCTGGGCCGCCGAAGACTCCGAGGCACCTGTCGACATCATCAACGTGCTGCTGGCGCTCCCGCGCGAGCGATACGCCACCCTGGAAGAGGCTCAGCGCGATCTGGCTGAAGCGGGCCGCCGTTTCGGCATGGGCAATCAATCGGCCGAAGACGACAACGCCCGCCGCGATCGCCGCAACATCGGGCGGGACGCCGTGGAAGGCGCGCCCCCCGGAATGACCCGTCACCCCTGACTAATCGACGCTGGGCGCAGTCGTGTTGTCGTCGCTGGTGCGATCAATCAGCTTGTTGAGAGGATCAATGCCCACGCGTGCCGGCTTCTTCGGAACGCTGAACGCAAACTCCGACTCGCCCTTGCCCACGCGCTTCTTCTCGAGGAACAGCGCATTGCCATCCTCATCGATCGCACCCAGTTCCATCACGTCGTTGAACTCCAACTCCGTCTGATTGCCCTTGTCATCGCTGCGGTACTTCACCGCCTTGACCTTCACCGTCACATCCCACGCACCCGCAGCGTTCTGTTTCATCGACGCCGACACCGCGCGGTTGTCATAGATGGTGATGGTCTCGAAGAGATCCTCGAGCACGCCGTGGTGCTCTGGAGGGATCTCCGCGCGCAGGAACGAGATGAGCTGCGTGCTGTTGGTGTACGGCGGCCCCTTGAACTTCACCGCCTCGACGTACTTCTTGAGGCCGCGGTTGATGACCTCTTCACCGACGAGATCCTGCAGCCAGTACATGACCAGACTGCCCTTCTGGTAGTGGATGTACTGCTGGTTCTCCACGCGGGAGAGCGGCAGCTCCTTCTTCCGTTCCATCGCGCGGCCGATCAAATACCGATCGAGCTCGAACTAGAGGAAGCGGCGCATCTTCTCGGGGCCGTACTTCTTCTTCATCACCATCAACGCGG
>JANODF010000408.1:0-36422 GCA_031412555.1 Archangium sp.
GTCGTCCGGCGGATCACCGTCACCCTGGGTGCTGATCACCACGTAGAGCAGGGTCTCTTTGGCCAGCTCGCGAACCGGGTACTCGCCGGTGCGCAACACCCGCGCCTCGACCCCCGTGGCTTCGAGCTGCTGGTGCAGACGCTCCGCGAGGGCTCGGCTGTTTCCCGTCTGCGAGCCGTACAGAATCGTCACGCGGTCGCCGGTCGCGGGTTGTTCGACCTTGGGCGGGAGCAGGAGCCCCAACAGCGCCGCGGTGTCTGCCTTTGCGTCGAGCTGGCGGAACGTGACGCCTGCATCACGCGCGTGGTCGCCGATGGTGCGGCGCGCTTGAGGGGTCTCCGCCCAGGCAATCGCGCAGAGTCCCGCTTCGGCGAGCGCGACGGCAACGGCTCCATCACGGGCCAACGAAGCGACCACGCCGGCTTCGAAGAGCTGCCGTTCGAGCGCCACCGCGTCTGCTTCTGAATGCGCCAGGACGATCGCGCCCGAATGACCCAGACGTGTCTTGCGCTGCTCGGAAGAGATGCTCGAACCACCCACGACTGCCGATTGATCCGCGCTCGGCCCGAGGATCATCCCGGTGGCGACGGTGTCGTTGGTGAGCGGATCGATGACGATGAACGCACCTGTGCGCCGGTCGTCGACGTAGCGATCGCCGAGCAGCGGCCTGCGGCTGGTGATGCGAACCCGGCCGATGTCGTTGAGCGCGAGCGTCTCCGCGGGTGCGTCGGAGAGATCCTCCAGCTCCTTGCGCGAGATCACCCGATCCACCTGGGCAGAGACGGTGCGGGTGGTGTGTTTGATGAGGTACCGGCGGCCGACCTCCAGCGACTTCTCGCCGAACCACACCAGGGTTGCTTCGAAGTGCTGCAACGACAACGGCAGCCGCGCCGGGTGCACCAGCACGTCACCGCGCGAGAGATCGATGTCGTGCTTCAGGCGAATGGCCACCGAAGCCGGCGCCGAGGCTGACGCCAGCTCGCCGTCGAACGTATCGATGCCCGTGACGATCGAGCGTGCACCTGACGGCAGCGCCACCAGCTCGTCACCGACCTTCACCTCTCCGCTCGCCACCTGGCCCGCGAAGGCGCGGTAGTCGAGATGAGGTCGCAGCACGGTCTGCACCGGGAACCGCAGCGGCGCATCGACGACCTGCTCCTCGTGCGGCAACGACTCGAGCCACCCCAGCAGCGTGCCGCCCTGGTGCCACGGCGTCTTCGGGCTGAACTGGGTGAGGTTGTCCCCTGCACGCGCGCTCACCGGGAAGAGCCGCACTTCCTTGAAGCCGAGCGTGCTGGTGAAGGCGAGCAGCTCCGCGCCGATGCGCGTGAAGGTGGCGTGGTCGAAGTCGACCAGGTCCATCTTGTTCACGGCCACCGCGAGGTACGGCACTCGAAGCAGCGAAGCGATGTACGCGTGGCGGCGGGTCTGCGGCAGCACACCCAGTCGTGCGTCGATCAGGATCACCGCGGCGTCAGCCGTCGATGCGCCGGTCGCCATGTTGCGCGTGTACTGAACGTGCCCCGGGGTGTCGGCGACGATGATGGTGCGCCGGGTGGTGGAGAAGTACCGGTACGCCACGTCGATGGTGATGCCCTGCTCACGCTCGGCGAGCAGCCCATCGGTGAACAGTGAGAAGTCGAGCTCGCCGGTATCGGCTGCGCGCTTCGAGGTCGCCTTCTTCACCGAGGCGATCTGATCGTCGAACAACGCGTCGCATTCGTAGAGCAGCCGGCCGATGAGCGTGCTCTTGCCGTCGTCGACCGAGCCGACCACCGCGAGACGCAGGAGGGGTTTGAGGGGCAGGGCAGTCATCAGAAGTAGCCCTCGCGCTTCTTCGACTCCATCGAGCCCTCTTCGTCGTGATCGATCATCCGGCCCTGGCGCTCCGAGACGCGCGCGCCGCGCATCTCTTCGATGATTGTTTCGAGGGTGGTGGCGCTCGACTCGACCGCGCCACTGAGTGGGTAGCAGCCCAGCGTGCGGAAGCGCACCCGGCGCGGCTTGGGTACTTCCCCGGGCAGCAGCCGCATGCGCTCGTCGTCGACCATCAGCAGCATGCCGTTGCGCTCGACCACCGGGCGCTCAGCGGCGAAGTACAGCGGCACCACGGGGATGCGCTCTTCCAGGATGTAGTTCCACACGTCGAACTCGGTCCAATTGGAGAGCGGAAACACGCGCATGCTCTCACCGGCGTCGATGCGGCCGTTGAAGAGCGACCACAACTCCGGGCGTTGGCGGCGGGGTTCCCACTGGCCGTTGCGATCGCGGAATGAGAACACCCGCTCCTTCGCGCGCGACTTCTCTTCGTCACGCCGGGCACCGCCCAGCGCCGCATCGAAGCCATGGAGCGCGAGCGCGTCGAGCAGCCCCTGCGTCTTCATCGCGTGGGTGTACTTCTGGCTGCCGTGATCGAACGGGTTGATGCCTTCGGCCAGCGCGCGTTCGTTGCGATGCACGATGAGCTTGAGCCCGTGCTGCGCCACGAAACGATCGCGGAACGCGTACATCTCGCGGAACTTCCAGGTGGTGTCGACGTGCAGCAGCGGGAACGGCACCGGAGCGGGGTGGAACGCCTTGCGTGCGAGGTGCAGCAGCACCTGGGAGTCCTTGCCGATGCTGTACATCAGCACCGGGTTGGCGAACTCGGCCAGCGTCTCGCGGAGGATGTAGATGCTCTCGGCTTCGAGCCGGGCCAGATGCGAATCGCGTGAACGCGTCATACCTGTCCCAACCGCGCGAGCACGGGCTCAGCCACGAAGGACTCGAGCGCATGGCGAACGCCCACCACTTCTCCCACCACCAGGAGGGCGGGCGAGCCGAGTTCTGCGGCGGCCACTTTCACCGCGATGTCGCCGAGCGTGCCGTCGATCACCCGTTGATGATCCCACGTTCCGGCTTCGACCACCGCAGCGAGGCTGCCCGCGGCACGGCCGTGCGCCTGCAACGATGCGCTCACCTGCGCCAATCGCGTCACGCCCATGAACAGCACCAACGTCGGCGCCGAGGCGAGGTGTTTCCAATCAGGCTCACCCGCATCGAGGTGCGCGGTCGCGAACGTCACCGACGCCGCGATGCCACGCATGGTGACGGGAATGCCAGCCGCCGCGGGGGCCGCTGCACCACTCGAGACGCCGGGCACGATTTCCCAGGGGACACCCGCGGCCGCGAGCGCCAATGCTTCTTCACCACCACGCCCGAACACGAACGGGTCGCCGCCCTTGAGCCGCACCACCATGCGCCCGAGCCGCGCGTGTTCGATGAGCTCGCGGTGAATGTCGTCCTGGCGGGTCGACTCCCCGCCGCCTTCTTTGCCCGCGTAGATCAACCGCGCGCCCCGCCTCGCGTGGCCGAGTACATCGGGGTGAATGAGCCGGTCGTGCACCACCACGTCGGCCTGCGAGAGCAGCTGCGCGGCGCGCAAGGTGAGCAGCCCGGGATCTCCGGGACCTGCGCCGACGATGAAGACGGTTCCAACTCGCTTGCTGCGATTCACGGGATGCCTTTCGACGACGAAGCGAAGGTGGCGACCCAGCGGAGCACGGCCGTCCGCAAAGGCGTTCGCTTCAGGTGACGACGCAGGGTGTCGCTCAGGCGCACGCGGCCGAGATCGACCACCGACAGCTCTTTCATCAAGCGACGACGCACGCGTGCGGCCACGGCGGGCGCAGCGCCATCGGTCGATACCGCGACGGTGAAGAGTCCCTGTCGCCCGACGGAGGGCAGCGTGAAGTCGCAGAAGTCAGGTTCATCGGCTGCGTTCAAGAACACGTTGGCCTGCTTCGCTTCGAGCGCGGCTGCTTGCGTGACGCTTCGATCATCGGTGGCGGTGAAGACGAGCCGGTGGCCCGCCACGTCGCCCGCTTGAAAGGGTCGCTGAAGCAACTCCAACATCCCCGCGGCGGCGAGCGCAGTGATCGAGCCTGTCACCTCAGGAGCGATGACCCGAATCACGGCGCCCGCCGCCACGAGACTGCGAATCTTCCCCTCTGCGACCGCGCCCCCGCCGACCACGAGCACGCGGTGTCCTTCCAGACGCAAGCAGACAGGAAAATCCTTCATGGTCAGAGCCCGCCGCCGGTGACGTGCAGGCCACATTCTTTGGCGTCCGTGTTTTCCCACCACCACCGCCCCGCGCGTTCGGGCTCGTGGCTCTTGATGGCTCGCGTGCAGGGATCACAGCCGATCGACGCGTAGCCGCGATCGTGGAGCGCGTTGTACGGAAGGTGGTTCTCGCGCAGGTAGTCCCAGACCTGCGTCGCGCTCCAGGTGGCGAGCGGGTTCAACTTGGCCAGCCCGTGCGTGGTGTCGTGCTCGATCGACTCGACGGCGGTGCGGGTGTTCGCCTGTTCACGCCGCAGCCCGGTGATCCACGCGCTGCGGCCCACCAGGGCCCGACGGAGCGGCTCGACCTTGCGAATGGCGCAGCACTCCTTCCGGGCCGCCAGGCTCTCGCGGAAGGAGAAGTAGCCCTTGGTGCTGACCAACTGCTCCACCTGTTCGTGCTGGGGGAAAAAGGTCTCGATGCGCAGGGCGAGGCGCCTTTGCAGCACGCCGATGAGCTCGTAGGTCTCCGGCGGCAGCCGGCCCGTATCGAGGGTGAAGATGCGCACGCTGGGCGAGTGGATCGAGGCGAGGTGGATCAGCACCACGTCTTCCGGCCCGAAGCTGGAGGCGATGGCGGCGCGCTCTCCGAAGTGTGCTTCCGCCCAAATGAGGACTTCATCCGCTGGAGCAGATGGGGCAGGAGCGGTCAGTTCAGGGCGAGGCGCGTTCATGGGGGGCTGGCGTTCCGTGATACCGGTCAGGCGTCCGTTATAGCGGACAGCCTACCGAACGCAAGCCACCCCCGTCACATCGAAGGTTTCGGCGTGCCTCCCGGGTGACCGAGGTCGTCGCGCCTCATGCGCCTGGCGCTGCGCGGCTGGTTCGAGCGGCTCATCAACCAGAACGCGGCCAGGAAGAAGACGAAGCTCGCGATCCAGAAGAGCACCAGCCAGTTCATCTGGGCACTTTCGTGGAACCAATTCATGCTCACGAGACGAGCAAGTGGTGTGCCCGGTGCTAGAGCGTCGGCTCGATGGCCCACCTGTTCGAAGTGCAGATTTATTACGAAGACACCGACTTCTCCGGCGTCGTGTACCACGCGAACTACCTGCGATTTTTCGAGCGGGCGCGGGAACACGTGCTCGGCGCGGGTGAGCTGGTGCGCATGTGGCGCGAGGAGCAGAAGGGCTTCGTCGTCTACAAGGCCACGCAGCAGTTCAAAGAAGGCGCGGTCTTCGGCGACATCGTGGAGATCCACTCCGTGGCCCGGCTGGAGAGCGAGTACCGGGTGGTGTTCGACCAGAAGGCGATTCGCAAGAGCGATGGCCGACTGCTGGTCGACGCGAGCATCGAGATGGTCTGCATCGACGGGCAGCGCACCCCGGTGCGGGTGCCGCTCACCGAAAAGCTGCGCGCCATGATGGCCACGTAGCCTCTGCTATCCTCACCCCATGACGGTCGACACGAGCAACTGGGGCAAGTGCAACGTCTGCAAAAAGCCCATCGCCTTCGGAGCGCCGTACGTGAAGTGCACGGTCTCCACCTGCAACCGCAAGCGCCTCACGCTGACGTTCTGCACGCACCAGTGCTGGGACGCGCACAACCCCGACTTCAACCACCGCGACCCGGCCTACACGGAACACGTCGCGCCGCCGAAGCCGTAGCCCGTTCGCATCGAGCGAAGTCGAGATGCGCCGCAACCGCTGCGCCTGATCAGAGAAACCGGCGCAACGCCGGGTTCTGCAACAGCCTGGCGAACGCGTCGTGGGCACCCGGGAAGTCGCCCGCGTTCAACTTCTCGGTGGCGGCGCGAGCCCGTCATTGCGGAGCTGGTTCAGGCGCAGCATCGCGTGAGCGCGCCGGAAAATCTGACCGCGCCAGGCCAGGAAGAACGCACCCGCCAGCACGCCCGTCGACCAGACGAAGCCCGGTACGCCCGCGAGCAAAGGCTGCCGCACCAGGATCATCGCGAGCACCACCGACAGCTGGCTGCGCCGCCGTTTGTCTTCCCGCGCGTTCACCACCACGAGCTGCCCTTCACCCGGAGTCACGGCTTCTTCACTCCCCGCACGCTCTTGCACGCGTCGATCAACTGCTTCTGTCCGGCGAGGGTGGTCGCTTCACCGAAACACTCGATGACCCGCGTACCGATCTTCCGGCTCACCTTGAACGGATACGTGTCGGCCCACGCCGCGCCGCCCCACGCGAGCACCCAACCGTCAGCCAACGTCGAGGAGTTCACGAACACCGCGCCCGCGTCACTTCCGAGCAGCTCGGCCTTCACTTCTTCCCGGCTCGCGAGGGAGACCGGCGAGGTGAGCCACAACACCCCGACGCGCTCGGGGCAAATGGTCGCGGCGCAGGGTCCCAATTTTCCGTCGACGCGGCACTCGGCGAGGGGGGGCACGAACGGTCCACACGCATCGGCCTTCCAGCCATCCGGGAGGTCGATCGTCAACTTCAGCTCCGCGTGCATCAGCTCGGCGCCGACGACTGACAGCAAGACGATCAAGGGCAGGGACACCGCGCCCTTCTATCGAAGTCTCGAGGCGAATCCGTAGCAGTGAGGCGTTCCTGCGGGCGGACCCGTTCTTGCCTGTTCAACCCCCATGTTCCGAGCCCTGGGAGATTTTGCGTTCCGCCGTCACTGGTTGGTGCTCGCGGCGACAGCCGTGTTGCTCCTGGCGTCGGTCGCCTCGTTGTTGATCGGCGGACGGATGAGTGGCGCCACCATCACGGGGCTGGAAGCCGGTCAGGCCGACGCGCTCATCGAGAGCGTGGTGGGGCGGCGGGCGGAGAACACGGTGGTGTTCCTCTTCCGCTCGGAGACCCTGGCGCCCAGCTCGGCCCAGTTCTCCCACGCGATGAGCACTGCGCTCGAGCCGCTTCGGGGAGACGCCGCGGTCTCCAGCGTGGAGACGCCCTCTGAGCTCGATCCGCGCCTCGCTGCCACGCGCGTCAATGAAGAGGGCCGCACTGCGTACGCGCTCGTCACCATGGCCGGCGACCTCAAGCAGGCGCTGGCCGAATATCCCCGCGTCCGTCAGTTGGTGCGCAGCGACGAGCTCGAGGTGTTGGCCACGGGACAGGCGGCCTTTCAAACCGACCTCAACGCGCAGCTGGAGAAGGACCTCCTGCTCGCAGAGTTGGTCTCGTTTCCACTCGCGCTGATCGTGTTGTTGCTGGTCTTCCGCACGGTCGTCGCGGCGCTGCTGCCCGTGGTGGTGGGTGGGCTCGCGGTGCTGGGGGGCATCGCGGTCGTGCTCGCGCTCTCGCACGTCACCGACATCTCGCAATACACCATCAACGTCTGCTCGCTCATCGGGCTCGGTGTGGCGATCGACTACTCGTTGTTCACGGTCTCCCGCTACCGAGAGGAGCTCACCGCGGGTCACGACTTCCGCGAAGCGCTGGTGCGCGCGGTGGATCACGCAGGCCGGGTGGTCGCCTTCTCGGCGCTGGCGGTCTGCTCGGGTCTCGCGGGCCTGCTCTTCTTCGACGGCTCGTACCTGATGACCATGGGCGTGGGCGGGGCGATCGTCGTCGCGCTCGCGGCGCTCTTCGCGCTCACCACCTTGCCGGCGCTGCTGGCCGTGCTGGGCAAACGGATCCACGCCCTCGCGTTGCCGCTGCCGAAGCTGAAGTCACGCGAAGGCGTCTGGCACGGCATCGCGATGGCCGTGATGCGCAGGCCGGTGCTGGTGTTGGTGCCGACGCTGGGCGTGTTGTTGCTGCTCGCCTCTCCGTTCACGCGGCTTCGCCTGGCCGCCTCTGACGTGCGCGTGTTGCCTGCAGGTCTCGAAGCCGCACGCGGCTTTCGGCTGCTGGGTGAACAGTTCCCCGACGAAGCGCAGACCCACTTCAACGTTCCGGTGTTCTTCCCGTCGGGTACGCCGTTCACGCCGGAGCGCATCGGGGCGCTGCATGATCTTTCCAGGCGCATCAGTGAGCTGCCGGGCGTGCGCAAGGTGAACAGCCCGGTCTTCGGAGATCCGCGGCTGTCGCGCGAGATGTACCAGGGGCTGTTCAGCAATCCGCCGCCGCAGCAGGCGCCGCTGATCGAAGGCGCGAAGCAGGCGTTCTCCAAGGGCTCGGTGGTGTTCCTGCAGGGCATCTCCGCGGCCACGCCAGACAGCGACGCGGCGCGGGAGATCGTCGAAGCCATCCGCTCCCATCGCACGGTGGCTGACGGCACGTTGCTCGTCGGAGGAGAAAGCGCGCTCGACGTGGACAACACGAGCTACCTGCTCTCGCGTACGCCCCGCGCGGTGGGCTTCGTGGTGACCGCTACGTTGCTGGTGCTCTTCCTGTTGCTCGGCTCCGTGCTGCTGCCGATCAAAGCGGTGCTGATGAACTTCCTATCCATCGGAGGCTCGTTCGGCGCGTTGGTGTTCATCTTTCAGGAAGGTCACGGCGGGCTGCTGAACACTCAGCCACACGCGCTGGAGCCGGCGCTGCCGGTGCTCCTGTTCTGCGTCTTGTTCGGTTTGTCGATGGACTACGAGGTGCTGATCCTCACCCGCATGCGCGAAGCGTACGAGCGCACCGGCGACAACGCGCAGGCAGTGGGTGAAGGGCTCGAGAAGACCGCGGGCCTGGTGACCTCGGCTGCGGCCATCATGGTCGCCGTCTTCGTCGCCTTCGGCCTCGCCAAGGTGGTGCTCATTCAAGCGGTCGGCGTGGGCATGGCCATCGCGGTGGCGCTCGACGCGACCTTGATTCGGGTGCTGCTGGTGCCGGCCACCATGCGTTTGTTCGGTAAGGCCAACTGGTGGGGGCCGCGTTGGGTGAAGAAGTTCAAAGCGGGACGACCGACGGTGGGGCCGCGCACGCTGCTGTCTTGAAGGGTTGGCGGGAGTAGGAATCCGTCAATCACCGTTCCCCCCGAGCGGAGTCGAAGGGGCACTTACCGTGCGAAGCAGAGGTACTCCCTCGACTGCTCTCCTAAGGAACAGCCCACACCGCTCGATGCGAACGGTGAAGGTGTTCCTTCGGGTGAAGTCGCCGGCGAAGCCGGTCCCTGCTCGGGAGGATCGGTGTGCGTTGCCTATCTCGATCAACCCTGCGCTCGATGGGTCTGTTCTCGGTGCCCCTGTTCGGGAGATCGTCTAGGTGGGGGGATGTTGGCGCCCCCACGACGACCGCGACCGCTGGAGCCCTTGCTCGCGCTCGTGGGCATCTACGCCGTGCAGTTCTTGATCACGCGCGTCGCGGTCGCCACCGTCCCCACGTTGGCTGTCACGCGACCGTTCAAGGGACTGGCGGCGTGGCTCTTCACCAGTTGGGACGGCGTTCACTACCTGCGCCTCGCCCAGAACTACGACAGCTACGCGTGGCCGCCGCTCTACCCGATGGCGTTGCGAGCGTTCGCCTCGTTCGGGATGAGCGGGGAAGGCGCGGCGGTGTGGGTGAACCTGCTTTCCCACGCAGCCATCGTGTGGCTCGCCTACGCATACGTGCGCAACAATGCGCGGCTTCAAGAAGTGCCGGGTTGGTTGTTCGCGTCGTTGATTCTGTTCTTCCCCGGCCACAACGTCTTCTTCGCGGCCTACTCGGAGTCGTTGTTCCTCGCGCTGCTGCTGGGCGCCTGCGTTGCGTATCAACGTGACCTGTTGTGGCTGGCGGGGATGCTGTGTGGGGTGTCGCTGCTCGCGCGCAACATGGGCGTCTTCCTCGGCGTCGCGTTCATCGCCGTCGAAGTGGGGCGGATGATCCGTGGCCGGCGTTTCGACCTGCGCAGGTTGGCGGCAGTCTCGTTGTGGCTGCCGTTCTTCGTCGGCTGGAACGTGTGGCTCGCGGAGGTTGCCTCCACCAACCCCGTGGAAGCGACGCTCGGCTGGCAACTCGAATTGCTCGAGCAACACGTGCCCCCCGGAGAGAACGCGAAGCTCTGGGTACTGCGCTTCATCGCGCTGCCGCCCGGCAACCACAACGAGTTCGTCTTCTTCTGGGGGCTGATCCTCGCGACCGGCTATTGCTGGTTCAGGCGATTGCAGGTGGAGGCGGTGCTCATCGTCGTCTTCCTCCTCTCGTTCGCGGTCTACCTGTACCGGCCGTTCCCCTTCACCCGCTACGCCTCGACGCTCTTCCCGCTCGCGTTGATGGTCGCCGACCTCACCCGCCGTTCCCCGGCGCTGCAGGCGTTGGCGCTCTCGCTCGCCGTCGCCCTGTCTCACTTCTACGAGGTGATGTTGTTCAGCGATCGTTTCGGCGAGCCGTGAACCTGGCGCTAAGAAGGGAGCTGTGAACCGACTCCTGCTGAGCGCTTCGTTGACGTTGGCCGCCTGTCAGTGCGACCCCACCCAGGGCACCATTCGCGGGAATCAAGACGCGGGCTCGGATGCGGGCACTCCGGTTTCGGATGCGGGCGTGATCGACGCAGGCCCCGGTGATGCGGGCGCCCTCGACGCGGGCCCTGACTGCGTGCCGCCCGACGTGCTCATCGCACTCGATCGCACGCTCACCATGCACCGCACCGCCGAAGGGCTCACGCCGGCAGACACCGTGGCAGGTCGCGCCACTTCGAAGTGGACGATGGCCATCAACGGCATCGAGCAGCTCACCGCCGCGCCGCTCGATGGCACCGTCCGTTTCGGGCTCGAGCTGTGGCCGCGCGCCGAAGCCGGCTGCGTGACGCTCGCGCAGCGCATTCAAGGCATGAACGCCACCAACGCCATGTGCCAGGGCCCGGAGATCGTCATCGAGCCCGGGCTCAGCACGGGCTCTTCCATCAATGCGCTCCTCGACCCGGAGACCACGCCCATCTGCACCACCACCCCGACCGGCGCCGCGTTGATCGGTGCGCGCAACTTCCTCGAGGCGCACCAGGACGGTGGTCAGGCGCAGTACGTGGTGCTGGTGACCGATGGCGCCGATTGGGACTTCAGCTGCCCCTCGCCCAATCCGTTGCTGGTGGTCGATGGGCTTTCGGATGCCGGCATCAAGACGCTGGTGGTCGGCTTCAGCGCAGAGACCTCGTTGCAGAACGGAGTCGGCGCCGCCTTCTTGAACGACATGGCCTGCGCTGGCCGCACTGCGAAGAACTTCGCGGTGACTTGCCGCGCCGATTCCCCCAGCGGGAGCTACCGCGCGGTGAACCCCGACGCGGGCGGAATGGATGCGCTCTTCTTTACGGCCACCAACGCCACCGAGCTGGCCGCCTCGCTGAGGACTTTCAGCGAGACCGTGTGCTGCGGCTGCATCAACTGATGGAGCGTTTGCGCCGCGACAGGCGGCGCAGCGCGAGGGCCAACAGGGCCAGAGGGAGCACCGAGCCACCCGACGTGCAGCCGCACCCCGTGGGCTCAGTCGGCATCGGCGGGGGCGCTCCTGACTCGAAGGTGACTGTGAACGTGCAGGTCGACTGATTTCCCGACGCATCCGTCGCCGTCGCGGTGACGGCGTTCGCACCAGCGGTGAGCGGGGCTCCGTCGGCAAGCGATTGAGTCACCACAGGCGCCGCGTCCGCGGTGTCGATGGCCGTGGCTTTCGCCGTCAACGTCGCGAACGTCCCACCGACCGTGCTGTTCGCAGGGCAAGTGATGACGGGCGCCACCGTGTCGACGACGCTGACAGTCGTGGTGCAGCTGCCGGGATTTCCGGCGGCGTCAAGGGAGGTGAACGTGACGAGCGCATCACCCAACGCGAACGTGCTGCCAGAGGGGGTCGCGGTCATCGGAGTCGTCGTCGCCGACAGCGCATCCATCGCGGTCGCGGCAGCGAAGCTCACCATCGCTCCAGAGGGTGAAGTCGCCTCGGCCACCTGTGCCGGAGCGCACATCATCACGGGCGGCGTGGCGTCGCGTTTCACCATCACCGTCGCCATCGAGGTGCCACCTCGTGAGGTCGCCGTGCACGTGAAGGTCACGCCCATCGTGTCCGTGCTCAGGGTCGTCGCAGCACAGCCCGGCATCATGGTGATGGGCGACTCGGGGTCGACGAGCGAAAAGCTCACCGCCACGTTCGAGGTGTACCAGCCGTCGAGACCCATCGTTCCAGTCACCATCGGCGTGATGACGGGCGGGGTGGTGTCGAGGCCCAGGTCGAGGCTCCAGAGCTCTTCGTCACCATTCGCGTCGAAGGCCGAGAAGGCGAGGTACGGCTCGACGAGCAGCGCGTTCGAAGGCGAGAACGAGCCCGCTCCCGGAATCACGTCGGCCACCCGCGTCGTGCCCACGCTGGTGCCATCGGTACGCCACAGCTCACTGCCGGACAGCCCGTCGCTTGCTGCGAAGTACGCCAGGCCTCCAGCCACGCCGAAGGTGACGCGCCAGTCGACGTCGGACCGGTCGGGCCCTGCGAGGTCTTTCAACGGAGTCGTGCCGAGCGCTGTTCCATCGGTGACCCAGAGCTTCGCGACGTGGCGAGAAGCGAAGGGAAGAACGAGGCGATTGCCCACCACGACGCTCGAGTTGTCAGCCCACCCCGTCGCGGAAAAGCCCGAGAGCGACGGCAACCCGAGCGGCGCGAGCTTTCGCGTGCCCGTGACGGAACCATCGCTGCTCCACAGCTCGGCGACGTCATCGAGGACACCCGAAGCGTTCGTTTCGTTCGCGCGGATGATGAGCGAGGTCCCGAGCACTTCCAGGCGTTCGAGCTGCAGCGTCGCGCCACCGACGTCGAAGCTCGTGGTGCCCGTCGCCGTGCCATCGCTCGTCCACAATGAACGCGTCGACCATGCGGCAAGCCGATTGCCGAAGGTCACCATGCCGTTCACGAACGCCGGCGAGACGTCTTTGATCAACACGGTGCCTGCGTTGGTGAGGTCGCTCTTCCACAGGGCAGCCCCCGTGGTTCCCGAGAGCCAGAAATAGAGCGTGTTGCTCATCACCGCCAGTGCGTAAGGCCCGCCTCCAGTTGGGCCGGCGACGAGGTCCTTCACCAGGCGCGTGCCTGCGGCTGAGCCATCGGAGGTCCACAGCTCCCACCCGGTCGAGGTCTCGTAGCCGGTGAACGCAAGCGTTTGGCCGAGCAGCGTCAGTTCTCGAGCTGAGTCGTCGAACGTGAGCGTGCCGAACTGCTTGAGCATCACCGTGCCCGCCGCCGTTCCGTCGGTGGTCCAGAGTTGGTTGCGCTGCGAGACGAACCACGCGCGTGTGCCGTTCGAGACGATGGCCTCGACCGAGGACAAACCGGTCTTGAGCACCGTGGTTCCCGCCGCCGTGCCGTTCGAGCGGTACAGATGGAGGGGCCCGGCGGTCGTGCGAGCGACGAAGAGCAGCGCGGTGCCCAGCTTTGCCAGCGCGTGCGGTGACGAGAACGCGTAGTCGACCCCGGGGTTCAGGTCGGCCAGCATCGTGGTGCCGATCGCAGTCCCATCGGAGAGCCACGGCTCGGCGCCATGGACCGCGTCGTTGCCGAGGAACATCGCGCGCGTGCCCACCGGGCCTATGAACAAACCCGGAGCGAGTTGTGCCCGCGGCTTGAGCAGCAACGTCCCCGCCGGGGTGCCGTCCGAGCGCCACAGCTCGGAGAACCCGCCCGCGTTGCGTGCAGAGAAATAGAGGTTCGAGCCGGCCGCGAACCAGTCGGTGGGGTTGGCCCTCGAGGTGCCGGGGAGGAGATCCTTCACCTGCACGGTGCCCACGCTCGTGCCGTCGCTCTTCCACAGCTCGCCATCGCCGCCCGAGAAGAAGAGCTGATCTTGAAAGACCATGAGCTCCGAGGTCGCGCTGAAGGTGTTGCCGGTGCCCGCGGTGAGATCGGCAACGAGCACCGTGCCGGCGCTGGTGCCATCGCTCGACCACAGCTCGATGCCCGCGCTGGTGTTCGCGAGGAACAAGATTCGGGTGCTGGTCACCCACAGCTTCGCCTGCACCGTGATGCCACTGACGAGGCTGGCCGTCGCACCCGCGTTGATGTCGCGCACGAGCGTGGTGCCGGTTTGCGTGCCGTCACTCGACCAGAGCTCGAGGCCACTCACGCCGTCATCGGCTGCGAAGTACACGCGGCTTCCGAGCGAGACGATGGGTGAGTTGAGCGAGAACGTGCTGCTGCCCGGTCGCAGATCGCGAACGCGCACGGTGCCGCCCGTGGTGCCGTCGCTCTTCCACAGCTCGCCGTCGTTGCCCGCATAGAACAAGGTGTCACCCATCGCGGAGCCTTCGGAGACGCGCCCTCTGAAGCTGGCGGATGAGGCGGTGACGGTGGTCGTGCCGTCCGTCGTCCACACCGACGAGTCGTTGACGCACCACAACCGGGTGCCGACGTGCAGCAACGGCGAACAGCGATTGGTGGAGACCAACGTGGTGCCGGCCACCGTGCCATCGGTGCGCCAGAGTTGGTCCCCACTCAGTCCGTCACTGGCCGTGAAGTACACGAAGCCACCGAAGCGGGTGAGCCAGTTGGGAAACGAACCCCGTGGGCCGGGCAGCAGGTCGGTGAGCAACGCCGTGCCCGCGGCCGTGCCATCAGTGGTCCACAGCTCGAGGCCGGTCGCGGGAAGTTTCGCAGGGAAGAGGGTGATCGCGCCGAGCGCCACGCCTGAATATGCCTCCGTGTTGCGTTGCCCTGAGCCCGTCGTCAGCAGGTCGCCCACCTGCACTGGGGTCTGCGCGAGGGCCGTCGAGGCGAGGAGAATGAACAGCAGCGAGCGTCTTGACGGCATGGTGGTTCTCCGGAGGTCTCGTATGGCGTGGCCATTCGGACCTCGCGTTCACCTCCTTACTGCCACGTCGCCTCGGCCGCGAGGAGGTCGAGGTGAGCAGTGGGGTGACCGGTGGCCACCCCAGGTACTCCCTACGTCACTTGTCGAGCACGGGCTCCAGGCCCGCGGCCGGCACGCGCGGCTTCGAGAAGAAGCGCGCGTAGATGCCGTAGATGATCAGCGACGACACCACCGCGGTGAGGAAGTCGGTCAGCGGCACCATCACCGCCGTGTAGATCATCAGCGCCGTGTGGAAACGGCCCTCGTGTTTCCACACCTCCATCGCGGTAGACCGTGGTCTTCCAGTTCGTGCGATCGAGATCTTCGAAGCGGCTGTCGAAGAAGGTGAAGAAGAGCTTGAGCCTCTCACGTGCGGTGAGCGTCTGTACGGCGACCGTCATCGCGTCGCTCCCTGGTTCGCATGCTCCACCGGCGGAGGCGGAGTGACGGCGCGGGGAGGTTCATGGCGGAGAATGAGCGGGGTGGCGCGCGCGCCTTGTCCCTGAGCGACCAGCCACAGCCCCAGCAACATGAGGGCGGCGAGAAGTCCTGCCTTCGTTGGATCCATGGCGCGCGGCAGAGCAACCCGAGTGCCAGAGGGGTTGCCTGCGGAGAATCCCTCGGCGCCGTGTGGGCCTGTCGGAGATCACCGACGGTCAGCCGTCGCGGTTGGGCGAGCGCCCGTGCCGGCGCAGCAGATCGTAGAAGTCCGTGCGGTTTCGCCCCGCCAGCTTCGCGGCCGCGGTGACGTTGCCGCCCGTGCGCGTGAGCACCAGGTCGAGGTAGGCCTTGTCGAACACTTCGCGGGCCTCTCGCATCGGAGGCGGCACCGGCGCGTCGGGCAACAACCACGGCGCCAGCAGGGTGGAAGCGCCCCTCGCGAGCTCTCCGTTGCCTTCGGGGGAGGGCGTGCTGATGGTGCCCACGCCGGGCAGGTGATCCACGTCGACCTCGCCGCTGCGGCACAACAACACGGCCGCCTCCATCACGTTCTCCAGCTCGCGCACGTTGCCGGGCCAGGAGTGCGCCATCAACACCGCGCGCCCTCGTGCGCTCAGGTGCGGTGCGGGCACGTTGCTGCGCGCCGCCGCCCGTTTGAGGAACAGCTCGGCCAGCAGCGGCACGTCGTCGCGCCGTTCCCGCAGCGGGGGCATCGACACCGGCAACACGTGCAGGCGGTAGAAGAGGTCTTCGCGGAACCGTTTCTCCGCCACCTCCTGCTTCAGGTCGCGGTTGGAGGCCGCGATGATGCGCACGTCGGCCTCGACCTCGACGGTGGATCCGACGGCCGTGAAGCGCCGCTCCTGCAACACGCGCAGCAAACGGGCCTGCACCTGGGGCGGCGTCTCGCCGACTTCGTCGAGGAAAAGGGTTCCTTTCTTCGCGGCGCCGAAGAGGCCTTCATGATCCGCCACCGCGCCGGTGAACGCGTCGCGTTTGTGGCCGAACAGGGTGCTCTCGAGCAACTCGGCGGAGAGCCCGGCGCAATTGACCGCTACGAAAGGGCCGCTCTGCCTCAACGAGGCTGCGTGAATCGAACGCGCCACCACTTCTTTACCGGTGCCTGATTCGCCCAGCAGCAAAACGGTGGTGTCGCTGGGCGCGATGAGGCCGATCATCTCGCGCACCCGCTGGAGCGCCGGGCTCATGCCCACCAGGCGGGCGTGCGCCTCGGGCAACCCCACGATGCGCCGCAGCCCCGCGACCTCGCGCCGCAGGCGGTGGCTCTCCACCGTGTGTTTGAGCTTCTGCAGCAGGTCGTGATCGTGGAACGGCTTGGTGACGAAGCCCCACGCGCCCTTCCTCATCGCCTCCACTGCGAGGTCGATGGTGCCGTGCGCGGTGAGAATGATGACCGCCACGTCAGCCGAGCGCCGGTTGATGCTGTCGAGCAGCGCGAAGCCGTCTTCGTTGCCCAGCCGCAGGTCGAGCAACACCGCGTCGACGCTGTCTTGTTCGACGCGCGCCAGACCCGAGGCCACGTCGTGCGCCGCAGAGACGCGGTACCCCGCGGCTTCGATGCGAATGGTGAGCAGCTCACACAGCTCGACGTCGTCGTCGACCAGCAGCACGTGGGCAGGCTCGAGACCTGACTCTTCGCGCAGCTGCTGCGAGGTACCTCGGGCAGGGATGGGTGCGGTCGTCATGAAGGAATCTCCGGCCGGGGTTGTTCGTGCTCCACGGGGAGCTCGAGCCTGAAGGTGGTCAGGCCTGCCTCTCGACTGACGCCCAGCTCGCCGCCGTGGGCGCGGGCCACTTCACGCGCCAGCGACAGCCCCAGGCCGATGCCGGCGGGCCGGGCCGCGCCTTCGACGTTCGCCGCCGAGAAGGGCCGGAACAGCCGGCTCTCGACCTCGGCGCTCAAGCCTGGCCCGCTGTCGACCACGTCGACGCGCGCCACCCGGCCCGGCCCGGTGTCGTTCACGCCGATCACCACCTTCACCTCGCTCGACTTCGGCGAGACGGAGATCGCGTTGCGGACGAGGTTTGCCACGGTGCGTTCGATGAGTGCCGAGTCGAGCCGGAGGCTGGGCGGCTTCGTGGCGGTCACCACCCGAAGCTCCACGCCGCGCTCCTGAGCCACGTCGAGCTCGCTGCGCACGGCCGCCTGCACCACGCGCTCGAGGTCGCAGCCGGCTTCTTTCTGCACCGGCATGCCCGAACTGACGCGCGACATGTCGAGCAGGGCCTCCACGATGCGCACTTCCTGCTCGCAGGCCTTCCACGCCAGCGACAACACACGCGACTGCCGCTCCGACAGCTCGCCCACCGTGCCGTCGGCCAGCAACGAGAGCGCCTGGCGCAACCGGCCCAGCGGGGAGCGCAGTTCGTGGCTCACGCTGGCGAGGAACGACTGCTTGAGGCGGTCGACCTCGAGCAGCTTCTCGCGGGTGCGCTCGAGGTGACGGCGCAGCTCTTCGATCTCCAGGGGGCCGTCGACCGGGGCGATCGGCGCGAAGTTGCCTTCGCCCAACCGGGTGGCATCGGCGGCGAGGCGGGCCACCGGAGTGGCGATGCTGCGCGCCGTCCACCGCACCACCACCACGGCGGTGAGCGCACCCAGCAGCGCGACCGCCAGGCCGATCGAGGTGGTGCGCCGGCCGATGGTGCGTACGGTCTGCTCCTTGGCTTCGATGTCGGTGTGGAGCTCATGCAGCCGATCGATCCACGCGTTGGTCATCTCTTCGTCGAGGCGCGCGCGCCGGCGGTCGGTCTCGTTGAGCATCAGGAACGCGCAGGTGTTCGCTTGCAGCGCCTCGTCGGCGAAAGTCCCGTAGCCCAACGCGGCCTCTTTCAGTCTTCGGGGCGCAGCGGCGCCTGGCCCCGATACCACTGAAGAAAAGGAATGGCGCGCCTGGAGCACCCGCTGGCGAACGGTCTCCTGGGGCACGCCTTCGGAACACTCGATGCGGCCGTGGCGCACCGCCAGTTCGATGTTCCACGCCGCGCGGTGCAGACCCTCTTCAGCGTCGAGCGCCGAGAACTTCTCGGTGCTGATCATCGTCATGACGTCGTGCATGCGCAGCAAACCCTGCAACGTCACCGCGAAGAGCGCCACGAGCAGAGCCACCAGCGCGCCGTGCGTCAGACTCAAGCGGGTGGCCAGGCGGGAACGAAACAGCATCGCGGGTCAAGTTACGGAGCTGTGATGACGCCTGCCACTTAGATTTCGGGGGTCGGGAAAGTTGCCGGGAAACTCAGACAACCCCTTGTCACGCCTCAGAGACGTTCGGGGCTCTGTGGAGCTGCGGGCCCTCTCGAAAAGCCCCGTAGCATCCCGTTCATGCCGGCCCGCGGGAGCCTGGTCTTCAGCGCACCTCAGGGTCGATCGGTCTTCCGATGCGCGACAGGTTTGGCCATGAGTAGTGAATGACGCGCGCGGTGCCACGCAGCCACTCCACGGGCACTGAACCCACCGCGCGGCTGTCGAGCGAGTTCGAGCGATTGTCGCCCATCACGAACACGTGCCCCTCCGGCACTTTCCACGAACCGAAGGGCGCCTTGTTCGCGCGAACGAACACGCGCCATCGGTGTTCGTCGGTCTCTTCGTACCGGCAGGCGTCTCCCGTCTCGGAGATGTCGTCGCAGGCCTCGTCGGTGCTCATCGAGTAGCCATCGATGTCGAGGTGTTCTCCGTCCCACGTCACGGTGTCTCCCGGAATTCCGATGATGCGCTTCACGAACGTCCGGTCCTTCTCGGGGTCGTAGAAGACGACAATCGACCCGCGCGTCAGCGGGTACTTCTCGTCATCGAGGAGCACGAAGAACGTGTCGCCTTCGAGCAACGTCGGATGCATCGAACCTGACGGGACGCTGTACGCCTCGATGCGCTCGGTGTTCACCAGGTTCAGCCCGGTGTTGAGCGATGCGGAGATCAACGTGAAGAGCGCGACGCTCCACCAAGGACTCCGTGGTTCTCCGATTCGACGCGCGCCGAGCACCGCTTGCGTCACGAAGGTCAGCGCGTACACAGGCGCGAGCAGCACGAACGGCCACACCATCGCGAGCGGCGACTCCGCGTAGACGAACAGTGCGCTCGAGAGGAGAAGCTGCGTGCTCACCCAGGCCACGATCGCGGCGCCGCGTTTGGTGCGCCGCCAGAGACCGACGCCGGGAACGAGCAGTGAGAAGAGGAACCAACCGAATGCGCGGAACATGAAGCGAGCCCCTTACCCCAACCCTCTCCCCGCTCGCGCCCGCTGGCGCAGGGCGAGGGAGATCAGGGGACGACGAGGGCATTTCTCGCGTCGTCGACATTCAGCTCAAGCGTGATGAGCGGCAGGTGGCGGCGCGACCCAGCGGCTCGCGTTCACGGGCGAACTGCAGGCGTGCACCCGACGGAGCGGGGTGCACGACGGACCGAGCGAGAAGGCGAAATGTCAGGTGTCGCGCACGATGCCGACGCGGGTGAGGCTGGGGGTAGAGCGCTTCCGCCGAACACCACGCGGGACTCTGAGCACAGCCTGTCCCAACGAGCAGGAGGGAACCCTTCTCCCTCCGCGCCGTTATCTGATGAGGGACATGGGCTTGAAGTGGCACACGGTGAAACGCAAGGGAGCCAGTGAGCTCCACGTGGTCACGTTGGACAAGGGCCGTGGTCTCGAAGCGCGGCTGATGAGCTTCGGCGCGACGTTGCTCAGCCTGCGGGTGCCCGATCGCCATGGCGAACAACACGACGTCACGCTCGGCTTCGACACGCTGGAGTCGTACTTCGGGCCGCACCCCTACTTCGGGGCGGTGATAGGCCGCTTCGCCAACCGCATCGCCGGTGCCCGCTTCACGCTCGACGGGCGCGAGTACCCGCTCACGGCGAATGAAGGCGGCAACCAACTCCACGGCGGCGTGCGCGGCTTCGACAAGGTGCCGTGGACGTTCTGCGGTGAACGTTCGGGCGATTCACCTCACGTCTGCTGGCGACACGAGAGCTCGGCCGGTGACGAGGGCTACCCCGGCACGGTGCGAGCGCAGGTGGTCTACAGCCTGAACGACGACGCCTTGCGCATCGACTACTCGGCGACCACCGATGCGCCCACGGTGATGAACCTCACCCAGCACACGTACTTCAACCTCGCGGGGCAGGGCGACGTGCTCGGTCACCAGCTGACGGTGCTCGGCTCGCGCTTTCTCCCGGTGAACGAAGCGCTGGTGCCGACGGGTGAGCTGCGCGCGGTCGACGGCACGCCGATGGATTTTCTCCAGGCGCAGCCCATCGGTTCACGCATCACGCGCGGCGACCCGCAGCTCGAAGTCGCGCACGCGGGTTTCGACCACTGCTGGGTGCTCGACCGCAAGGGCCTCGCGGCACGCCTGTTCGAGCCACACAGCGGCCGCGTGATGGAGGTCTCGACCACGCAACCCGGCCTTCAGTTCTATTCAGGCAACCAGCTCGATGGCTCGCTGCAGGGCAAGAATGGCCGCGTGTACGGGAAGTACGCGGGCCTGTGTCTGGAGACGCAGCACTTCCCCGATTCGCCCAACCATCCTGACTTTCCCAGCACGGTGTTGCGGCCCGGAGAGACGTACCGGCAGAGCGCGGCGTTCCGATTCACCACCGCGTGAACCCGAGTGCGTCAGTACAACACCAGCTTCTGCGCCCTGAAGAAGCAGGCGCGCGTGTCGCCGTTGCCATCCACCGCGGCGTCGATACGCCCCGAGTCCGTCGGGCCGAGATCAGAGCGCGCCCAGAAACCTGGCGTGGAGAGCGGCCAGACACTCTCCAGAGTGCTCCCGTGATTGATCACGATGCGGGGTTCACCGGTGGTCGTCGCGGCGATGGCGTGTTGTGAGGTCTGCGAGGTCTCCAGATACGACATGCGCGCCGTCGTGGCAGAGAGCGGCGCGCCCAGCGCGAAGTCGAACAGCCCACTGCCCCCGAGCAGGAAGAGGCGGCTTCCGCCGGCCCACGCAAAGGAGCTGGCGTCAGTGAGCCCGGGCAATGGGGTGGTGTCGAGCCGGAATAACTCCACCACGCTGCCGTTCCACGACACGAGGTACGAGACGAAGTTGTTCGCGCTCGAGGTGTAGACCTGCAGCGGCAACAACAAGACGCCCGCTGCGTTGAAGGTGATGTCGCCCTTGAGCCGGCCCACGGTGTTCGTGCCGAGCGGGACGGTGATCAGCGTCTGTGACCACGCGCCCGCAGCCATGCGATTGGCCACCACCACGCGCTCGTAGCTGCCGGCCATCGTCTCGTAGGCCGCCGCGATGGCACCGGTGGCGCTCAGCGCGAGGCTCGGCGAGCTCGAGCTGCGAACCGGGAACGTCGCGGAGTCCACCCGCTCGCGTGTCCACCCGCTGCCATTCTTCACCGCGAACCAGACCTGCCCGTCGCGCAGGTAGACGAGGTGCGGCACACCGGCGCCATCGAGCGCGAGCTGCACGGCCGGGCCGATGCGCCCACCCACGTTGAAACCCAGCGTGTCGACCACCTCGCGCGTCAGCACGCCGTTCGCCCACGTGCCGTACCAGAGCGTCGGGTGTTTCGAGGTGTACCAGGCGACGTGCAGGGTGGTGCCCCGCGCCGCCAGGCCACAGGCCGCCGAAGCACCTTCGTCCGAACCATCGGCCACCACGGGCACGCGCACGTACGGGTCGATGGTCACCGTGAGGCTGGTGCTGCTCATCGCGCCCCGGTCGTCCGTCACGGTGAGCGTCACGGTGAAGGTGCCCGGCGTCGCGAACACGTGCGTCGTTTGATTGGCGCCCGTCACGTCGGGGCTGCCGTCGGAGAAGGCGAAACGCCAGCTCACGATGGTGCCGTCGGGATCGTTCGAGGTCGAGCCGTCGAAGGTGAGGCCCAGGGTCGCCTGGCCCGTGGTGGGCCCGGTGAGCAGTGCCACCGGCGGCAGGTTGCTCGCCCCCGGCGTGATGGTGATGGAGATCGACGCGCTGGTGTTGCGCCCACCCGAGTCGGTCGCGCTCACCGTGATGGTGTGTGCCCCTTGAGCGAGCGACGACGTGGTGAGGCTCGCACCGGTCCCGAGCACGCCGCTGACGCTCGAGGTCCAGCGAAGGGCCATGCCCGTGAGCGCGCCGTCTTCGGGATCCGTCGCGGTCGCGGTGAAGGTGAGGCCGGTGCCCGCGGCCACCTGCGTGTTGTTGGCAGGCGCGGTGATGGTGACCGAAGGCGCGGCGTTCATCGGCAGCACCTGCACGGTGCGCGTGGCGGTGCCGGTGTTGCCGCCCGTGTCACGGCCCACCAGCGTGATGACGTGGCTGCCCGCGGTGAGCGTGGTGGTGGTCACCGAAACGCCGGTGCCCAGCACGCCGTCACGATTCGAGCTCCATTCGAGCGCAGCGCCCGAGAGCGCGCCGTCTTCGGCGTCGGTGCCGCTGCCCGAGAAGGTCACGCTGCTGCCCTGAAAGACGGTGGTGTTGTTGGCAGGCGCCGTGATGGTGACGGTGGGCGCTGCATTGTTGGGTGTGTTGACCGAGACGGTGATCGACGCTGTGCCCGTCGCGTTCATGCTGTCGGTCGCGGTGAGGGTGAGCACGTGCACGCCCTGCGTCAGGGTGGTGGACAGGCTCAGGCCTGTGCCCAACGCGCCGTCACGGCTGGAGGACCACGCGAGGCTCGCGCCGCTCAGCGCACCGTCTTCCGTGTCGTTCGCGGTGCCGGTGAGCGTGACCGCGCTGCCCAGTAGCAAGACCGCTCCATTCACCGGCGCAGAGATGGTCACCACCGGCGCGCGGTTCGTACCCGGCTGCACCACGTCGAGCTCGACGGTGGCCACCGACGAAGCGCCGGCCACGTCGGTCGCGGTGAGCACGATGCGGTGATGGCCCAGCGCTGCGTTGGTGAAGGAGAGGGTGCCGCCTGCGCCGAGCGCACCCCCCAGGCTGGAGCTCCACGCGAGCGCGCCGCCCGAGAGCATGCCGTCTTGTTCATCGGTGGCGTGACCGCGCAGCTCGATGGGCATGCCTTCGTCGAACACCGCGCCATTCGCAGGTGCGTCGATCATCACCACCGGCGGCGTGTTGGTCACCACTTCGTCGATGACGGTGATGGAGATCTCAGCGCTCGAGGTGACGCCCGCCGAGTCGACCGCCTGCAGCTTGAGGCGATGTTGCCCGGGGAGGAGCGCGCTCGAGAGAATCGGGCCCTGGCCCAGGCCACCCTGGCGATCGCTGCCCCAGCTGATGTTGGCGAGCGGAATGAGCTCGTCGGGATCGGTGACGGTGCCCCGCAACACGAAGGGCCCCGCGCCGCGCAGCACTTCTCCATCATTCGGAGCGTCGATGCGCACGTCGGGCGGCTGGTTGGTGGCGCTGCCGCAATCACAACCCGAGAGCACGGCGCACAGCACCACCACGCACCAGAGCGGGCCCGTCGTTGGCGTTCTCACGCGCTCCCTCACTGGAACATGATGCGGCCACTGGCCTGGTAGCAGATGCTCGGCACGCCCGTGGTGGGGTGCACCGCGACGGCAGAAGAAGCGCCGCTGCTCGCGCCCAGCTGAGTCCAGGTCCAGAACGCGGCGCCGGTGCTCGACGGGGTCACCAGCTCGAGGTTGCTGCCGTGGTGGTGCAGCATCACCGGCCGGCCGTTCCACGCGAGATCGCCCATGCCGGCGCCGCTGGCCTCGTTGGCAGACCAGGTCCACGTCGCTGCGCTCACCGCGCCGGGAATGGCGACGTCGTAGAGACCGGCCGCGGTGCGGAACAACGCGCGCCCGGTGCTCGCCCAGACGGCCGAGGTCCGGGTGGTGTCCCAGCCTGGCGCGATGGTGGTGTTGGTCATCAGCCGGGTGTCGGTGGCCGTGCCGTTCCACGAGGCGAGGTGGTCCTGATAGTTGCTCGTGGCCGAGGTGTAGATGGTCACGGGGAAGAAGGCCGTGCCCGCCGAGTCGAACAGAATGTCACCCTCGACCCGGCCCACGATGTTGCTGGCCGCGGTGAAGGTGAGCAGCGTGGTGGTCCACGTGTTGGCGGCGGTTCGGGTGGCGTACACCACGCGCTCATAGGAGCCGACCATCGTCATGTAGACGGCCGAGGGGCGCCCGCTCGCGTTGAGGCCAAAGCCCACCGCGCGGTCCGTGTCGCTCATCAAGAGCAGGCCTGTGTTGTCGACCCGTTCACGCGTCCAGGGGCCGGTACCCAGCCGGGTTGCGTAATAGACCTGATTGTCGCGCACGTAGAGGATGTGGGGGTTGTTGGCCGAGTCGACGCGAAGCTGCGCCTGACTGGTGGTGATGCGGCCGCCGGTGTTGAAGCCCAGGGTGTCCATCACCTCGAGCGTCCACGCGGTGCCGTTCCATTTGCCGTAGTAGATGGCGGGGTGCGAGCTCGTGGTGAACGTGAGGTGCACAGCCGCGGTGGAGTCGTAGGCGAGATCGCACGCGCCGCCCGAGATCTCGGAGACGCCCCCGTCGAACACCGGCATCGGCGTCGCCAGCAGTGCTTCACGCGCAGTACGCGACACGTGGGTGTTCTCCTGCTCCGGGGCTTCGACCAGCGAGAAGCGGAAGGGCGTCACCAGCGACTGGCCGTCGTCGAGCGTGAGGGTGAGCGTGAGCTCGGCCTGCTCGGTGTCCGGCAACGTCCAGGTCACCTTCGCTTCGCGCGAGCTGAGCGCACCACCTGAAGCCGACCAGCTCACCGAGCGCACGTGGGCTGCGTCGTAGACCGCCGTGAGCGTCTCGCGCTGCCCCTTGATGAACGGGCCTTCGGCGCTGCGCAGCAGACCCTTCACCTGGGAGGAAGTCGGCCCGTGGTTCTCGATGAGCGAGCCCTCAGGGGTGGTGGGGGTCTGGGCACAAGCGGCAGCGAGCAGGCACAGCGCGGTCAGGCGATAGGTCATGGCTCGCACAAGACACCGGGCCGGGGAACCGTGCGCAATATTCGTTGGAAATGCGGCCGAAATGGCCCCGGGTTGTCAGGGGCTTTGCCAACGCGCGGCGTCAATGGGGAGACGAGCGTGGCCGATAACGCTGCATGCCTCCCCTCACGACCGTCGATCAGAACCGCCTTGCGGCCATGAAGGCCCGCCTCGATCGCACCCAGACCCTCGGATCAGGCGATCAGGGAACCGCCGTGCGCGCTCTGGAGAAGGTGTTGTCCTCCATCGGCTTCAAGCCGGGCGCCGTCGACACCGACTTCTCCACCACGACGGCCTCCGAGTTGAAGCAGTTTCAGGCCGCGGTGGGCCTGCCGGCGACCGGCGCGCTCGACAGCAAGACGCTCACCCAGCTCAAGTCGGCGCTCGCGCGCGTTCGCAGCAGCCCCGAGACCGTGGCGTTGGGCACCAAGAGCACGCGCAATGCGCTGACGGAAAAGCAGCTCGCCCGTCTCGGGTACCGCGTGGGCAAGGCCGACGGCGTCGCTGATCGTTCGCTGGGCAAGGCCATTCAGGCGTTCAAGGCGGATCAGGCGAACATCAAAGACTCGTCCTCGGCGCTGGGCACCAGGGGGCAGCAGGTGCTCGCGGCGGAATCGGCGAAGTTCAATCACGCCGTGCAGCGAAATCGTTTCGTGCTGACCCCCGAGATGAAGCGGGCGGACGGCGTGCTGGCCGAGCTGAGCAAGCGGACGAACGCAGACGGCACCACGGGAATCGGTGAAGGCGCCGCGCGCCCGGCGATCGCGCAGCTGCAACTGCGTTTGAAGGCAGCGGGCTTCGACCCGAAGAACAGCAACGGGGTCTTCGATGAACGCACCCGCGGAGCCCTCGAGGCGTTTCAGCGCAAGAGCGGCGTGACCGTCAGCGGCCGTCTCGATGGCGCGACCTGGAACAAGCTCAAGAAGACCATCATCGACTCGGCCTCGCCCACCGCGCCCGCGCAGACGCTCAACGAGCGTTCGGGTGAAGTGAAGCGCACCGAGGCGCTGCTGAAGAAGGCAGGCTTCGCGACGGGTGAGGTCGATGGGCTCTTCACCGCACAGACGGCGAAGGCGGTGAAGGCGCTCGAGAAGAAGACGAAGCGCACCGTCGACGGGAAGCTCAGCACCGGCGACCTCGCCGCGCTCAAGAAGCTGCTCAAGCCGGCCTTCGGCGAGCCCAAGCCCAACTACAGCCGAACCGGGTTCCGTGGCGTGACGTTCAACGGCCGCACCATTGAGATGATCAACCAGGCTGAGGCCTGGGCGAAGAAGCGCGGCGTGCCTCCGGGTTGGGCGATGTACCAGGGCAGCTATCACTCGGGCACCTCGGCCTCCGCGGGTACGCACGACGGTGGCGGCGCCATGGACATCAAGACCACCGCTGACGGCAAGAGCGCGAAGCAGATTCGGGTGATGGTCGAGGCGCTGCGGCGCGCAGGTTTCGCCGCGTACCACCGCGCTGCGCCGGCCTGGAGCCCTGATCACATTCACGCCATCGCCATCGGAGATCGTGATCTCTCGTCGGGTGCGCGTTCGCAGGTGCGCGAGTACTTCGCGGGTGGTGACGGGCTGACCGGCAGCGCCCCTGATCCGCACTCGTCGATTGGCCGCCCGATTCCCGAGTGGGCGAAGAAGTTCCGCTGAAGCTTGTCTCCCTCTCCCTCCGAAGTGGGGAGAGGGTCGGGGTGAGGGGCCAACACAGTGAAGCACACGGTCCTTCCGAGCAGGGACCGGCTTCGCCGGTGCCAATGCCACCTCCGCTTCGTGCGGCAAGTGACCCCTCGACTGCTCTCGGGGCGAACGGTGTGGGCTGTTCTGCTCCGTGCAGCAGTTGCATCTCGGTCAGAATCGCCGTGACGAAGTACTACTTCCCCACCAGCGCCCGAACAGCCGCCAGCTCCGGATCCTCTTTCGGAGCAACGGCAAGGTAGCGCCGCAGCGCCGCCTTCATCTCCTCCGTCTTCCCGAGCCTGCCCGCCGCAATCCCCAGGTTCTTCAGCACGCTGGGCTGCGGCGCCTCATCCTTCTCCGCACACTCGCGCAAAATCTCATACGAGCGAGTGAGCCACGTCACGTCGTCGTGCTGCTCGATGCCCAGCGTGAGCGCCGTCAACCCGCGCTGAGCGCGCGCATGCCACACATCGCGCCGCACGCGCTCCTCCCATGATCCCGCGGCCGCCTCACGGCGAGTCCACTCGAGCGAAGGCAGCTTCGCCGCGCTCTCCCTGAACCACGCCTCCGCGTCGAACGGAACACCGGGAACCAGCAGCCGCTCGCACAACCCCCACGGCACGGCGCGCAGTTCGATGCGCTCGCCCTCCTTGAACCCACCACACACGACCAACGGCCGCTGCGCGTTGGCGAGCAGCAGCGCCTGCAACCGGAACGCATCGCCGTCGGTGGGATGCCACCGCGAGCCCGCGGGAATCACCAACTCCGGATTCGTGCGTCGAAGCCGCGTGGTGTACCAATCGTAGCTGAGCAGCTGCTGGTCGATCACCCGCAGCCCCGGCTTGACCGCCTCGCACGCCTGCAGCGCGCGCATCGAGTTGCCGATGAGGTCGCCCTGGCTCAACACCACCGCGTCATCCGGTTGATCGAGCAGCGCCAGCCCATAGTTCTTCACCGAGAGCGCGTCGTGCACGGGCCGCTGCACGAAGCCCAGAATCCCCAGAACCACGGCGAGGCCGAACGAAAGCCGAACGTCCTTTCGGCTCAACGCCAGCCCGGCCGCGGCGCAGAGCATCAGGTGCGGCATCAAGAAGAAGCGCGACACCACGTCGCGGAAGAGCGGATTGTCGAGCGGCAGGTTGGTGAGCGCACCGAACACGCCGACGCTCAGCGCGAAGCAGGCGAGCCCGGTGAGGAGCCAGCGGCGCGGCGCGAAGAAGGCGCCGAAGAGCGCGAGGCCCGCGACGATCGCGAACGACTGCGTACTTTCGAACTTCGCGAAGGCGCCGAGGAAGCTGCCCAGCCCCGTGCCGCTGTGCTCACCCGAAGCGAGCTGAAAGGTGCCGTACTCGCGCCGAAGCAGATGCGTGAAGAACCCGCTGAACGATCGTTGTTCGCCCCACGAGAACAACGTGTCGTGGCCGCTCCACAGCGGGAGCAACAGCAGCGGGGTGCAGCCCAACACGAGGCCTGCCACCACGTTCGGCCACGCGGCGCGAAGCCTGATGCGCGCGAGCCACAGCGGCACCACCACGAAGAGCGCGGTCTGATGATGCGTCAGCGCGAGCCCACTCACCAGGCCGAGCAGGAGCGCCGTCTGCTTCGTCCCCTTCTGGAGATCCACCGTGAGCGCCCACGCCACCGCGGTGACCAGCAGCGCGTGCAACGCGAACACCTCGACGCTGGTCGAGTAGAGCCACGCCAGGGGTGACGCGAACCACGCAGCGCCGGCCAGCAACCCCGACGCGAGCCGCTTCGTCCACCGGGTCACCAGGTCGACCAGCAACGCCACGGTGAACGCGCTGCACACGGCCGACACCAGGTGAAACGCCGTCAGCTTCGGGCCGAAGAGGCCGAACAGGCGCAGCAGCAGGCCGTGAAGTGGATAGCCCGGTGGGTGCGCCACGCCGCCTGCACACGCCGCTGCTGCCAACTCACCCGCGTCGCCGCCGGGGATGCCGGGATGCAGGGTGGCCGCGTACGCGAGGAACGCGAAGACACCCGCGGCTGCTGCCCATCTGGAAGCGGTCGGCACTGCACCGGTTCCTACAACGATCAGCGCTTCTTCAACCCCACGAAGAACCCGACGGCACCCGCGACGATCATCGCGATGCCCAGGCCCATCAACCACATCGCCCGGTCGGTGGGATTGCCGGTGAACACCTTGCTCACCTCGGAGCCGAACGAGTTCGACGCGTTGACCCCGTAGATGGTGAGCGCGATGCCCCCTGCAAGAACTCCAAGTGAAATGGCGCGCGTCATGGTCGCGCACCGTACTCCTCGCCCAATCGCGGTACGAGGCACTTCGCTGCGCGGCAGGCCGTAACGCGTTACAGCCCCACGCGTGGACGCCCTGGTGGAGTTGCTGCGAGGCAAGCGGGTCTGTGTGCTCACCGGCGCAGGCATCAGCACGGAATCGGGCATTCCTGACTATCGCGGCCCCACCGCGCCCCCTCGCCGCCGCCCGCCCATTCAGCACCGTGACTTCCTCGAACAGCCGGGTACCCGCGCCCGCTACTGGGCCCGCTCGATGTTGGGCTGGCCCCGTTTCCGCGACTTCGCGCCCAACGCCGCGCACCTCGCGCTGGCGAAGTGGAGCGCCGCGACGGGCCTCATCACCCAGAACGTCGATCGGCTGCACCAGAAGGCGGGGCACGGCGAAGTGGTCGAGCTGCACGGTGCGCTCGCCGAGGTGCGGTGCCTCTCGTGCCCCACCCGCATCGATCGCGACACGCTCCAGCAGACGCTGGAAGCCGACAATCCCGCTGCGCTCGCCTGGAGCTACACGCTCTTCGCCGACGGCGACGCGGATCTGCCCGATGAAGTGGTGAAGGACTTCGTGGTGCGCCCGTGCCCGTGCGGCGGCGTGCTCAAGCCCGACGTGGTCTTCTTCGGTGATGCGGTGCCCAGGCCCCGGGTGGAGACCGCCTTCGCGTTGCTCGACGCCGCCGATGCGCTCTTGGTGGTGGGCAGCTCGTTGACGGTGTTCTCGGGTTACCGCTTCGTCTTGCGCGCGAAAGAACGCGGCCAACCCATCGCGGTGCTGAACCTGGGTCCCACCCGGGCCGACGGCGACGCGACCGTGAAGCTCGAAGCGCGCGCCGGGGAGCTGCTGCCTGCGCTCATCGAGCAGCTCTCGCGCGCAGGCTGATCATCACCGGCCTGTCGGGGCGCACGGTGACCACCGCCACCGGCTTGACCTGATCGAGCCCCGGGCCCACCTCCACGTCGAAGCGGCGCAGCAGCTGCGCGAGCAACACCACGGTCTCCACCAGCGAGAACATGTTGCCGATGCACTGCCGTTGACCTGCGGCGAAGGGCACGTAGCTCCACGACTCGCGGCCCTGGCTGTTCTCGGCGGAGAACCGATCGGGATCGAACTTGTTCGGCTCGACCCAGAACTCCGGGTGCCGGTGCACCGCGTAGAAGAACGGCATCACCACGTCGCCCGCGCGCACCTTCATGCCGAGCACTTCGTCATCCACCACCGCGCTGCGAGCGTTCATCGCCACCGGCCCACGCAGGCGCAAGGTCTCGTCGATGACTTGCCGCAGGTACGTCAACTTCGGAAAGTCTTCGAAGGTCGGGTCGCGATCGCCCAACACGGTGTCGACCTCGGCGCGCATGCGCTGCATCACGTCGTCGCGGCCCTCCAGCAGGGTGAAGAGCCAGGTCATCGTGAGCGCGGTGGTCTCGTGGCCCGCCACGAACATGGTGAAGATCTCGTCGCGCAGGTCGGTGTCGGTGAGGAACTCGCCGGTGCTGGCATCTTTGCTGCCCAACAACATCGCCAGCAGGGTGCCTTCGGCGGCGCCCGACTTCCGGCCCGCTTCGATGACCCGGTACACCGCGCCTTCCACTTCCTCCATGGTGCGGTGGAACTTACGGTTGTGCGGAGTGGGCACCCACTTGGGAAATACGATGCCGTTGCTGCGATGGCTCACCAGCTCGAGCGCCGCGCCCAATGCCTCGTACGACACCTGCGCTGCACCGGTCAGCTCGCGCCCGAAGAGCGCCGCCACCACCACGTCGAGGGTGAGCTCGACCATGTCGCGATGCGCGTCGAGGCTGAACTTCTCCGTGCCGTGCTGGGCGAGCAGCGCGTCGAAGTGGTTCCGGCCGCTCTCCACCATCGCTTCGGTCAGCTTGCCCAGGGCCGAACGATGAAAGGCCGGCTGCACCAGCTGACGCCTGGCCTTCCACGCGTCGCCTTCGAGCGCGAGCAGGCCGTTCCCGATGATCTTGCGCACGCCGTCGTAGGTCTTGCCCTTCACGTAGTTCTTCGCGTTGCCCGCGAGGATTCGCTTGATGCCGTCGGGGTGCGCCACCACCACCACGCGGAAGCCCAGGTTCACCGAGAAGACGTCGCCGTACTGGTGCCAGGTGCGCTCGAGGAACTGGAGAATGCCCTCCTTGCCGGCCTGCGGCAGGTGCCCCACGAAGGGCCAGCCACGCGGGCCGGGGGGCTGGGACAACGCGGGCGGCGACGAGGTCAGTGCGGTGGTCGACATGGCTTTCCATACGGTAAGGAAGCCGATACCGAATGGCAAGTCAGGGTGCTGCCAGCTGACTCCCCAGAAACATCATTCGCAGGGTCGCCGCGTCCATGCGCTTGAGCCAGCGCCGGTCACTTCGGGGGAGTAAGGCGCTCTGGGCCAGCATCAACACCCCCAGCACGGTGAGGTGGGCCTCGGCATCGAAGTGGGGGCTGGCGTCTTTCGACTGCTCCACCACGCCGCGAATGAGGCCCAGCCAGGGCGCCGCTTCGTCGCGCAACCACGCCAGCACCGCGTCAGGCCGCTCGAGCAGCTCGAACACCAGGAAGCGGGTCAGCTCGGGGTTCTCCACGAACCGTTGGTGCACCACCTCGAGCAGCCCGCGGTACCGGTCGTGCGAACGGCTGACCAGCTCGGCGGCGGCGGCCGGCAGTTGATCGCGCAACCGGGCGGCCAGCAGCTCGTAGACCCCGGCGCGCAGCAGCTCCTTGCTGCGGAAGTGGTGCAGCAGGGCCTGCTTGCTCATGCCTGCGACGTCGGCCACGTCTTGAATGCTGCTGGCGCCCGCGCCGCGAGCGGCGAAGGACTCCAGGGCCGCGATGAGAATGCGCATCCGCGGGCTCTGGGCAGGTCGGCGGCTGGGGGCGCGCCTGGTTTTGACGGCTCGTGGCATGGAGCGACCTTAGCTCGCCACGCGGTTGCGGCCGGAACGCTTGGCTTCGTAGAGCTTCGCGTCGACGGCACCGAGCTCGTTCATCTTCTCGACCCGGGCTACGCCGGCAGAAAGGGTGACCTTGCCCGCGGAGGTCTGCAGCAGCTCGACGGTGGCGCGCACCCGCTCGGCCATGGCGCGTGCGCCCTCCACTTCGGTGCGCATCACCGCCACGAACTCTTCACCACCCCAGCGACCCACGAAGTCGGTGCCCCGCGCGATGGCGGCCAGCGTCTGGGCCACCCGGCGAAGCACCTCGTCGCCCACGGGGTGACCGAAGGTGTCGTTGACCTGCTTGAAGTGATCGACGTCGAAGAGCGCCACCGACACCGGGGCACCACTCGCGAGCGCGGTGTTCAACGCGGCCTCCGCGGCGCGGCGATTGGGCAAGCCGGTCAGCGCGTCGGTGCTCGCTTCCTGCTCGGAGCGTCGCAGCAGGGCCGCTTCGTGGCTGATGTCCGTCCACATGGCGAGCCACGGGCGCTCCGGGTCGGGCAGTCGATGCAGCGTGCGGCGCATCACCCGGGGCCGGGGCCGCGCGAACAGGAAGATGCCGGTGCGGCTGTCACCAGTCTCCACCTCGCGCATCGCCTGCATGCGACGGAGCACGTCGTCGGGGTCGTCGCACAACTTCGCCACGTGCGCGTTGGCACGCTCCGGAGTCCACCCCAGCATCTGTTCAGGTGGCAGGTCGAAGGTCTCGCCCATCGCCTTGTTCGCGTAGACGCACCTGAACTGCGCATCGAAGAACACCACGCCCTGAGGGAGGCTGTCGAAGATGAGCACCGTTTGCTGCAGCACGGCGGCGCGTTGTTCGGCCAGCGCGCGCGCGGCCCGCAGCTCCAACTCGTCGACGGCGAGTGCTGCGAGATCGGTGAGCACCTGTGCGTCCTTCGCCGAGAACACGCGCGGCTTGCGATCGATCACGCACAACGTGCCCACGTTGAACCCGCGAGGCGTGGTGAGCGGCGCGCCTGCATAGAAGCGGATCTTCGGGTCGCCCAGCACCAGCGGGTTCGAGGCGAAGCGGGCATCGGTGTGCGTGTCACCCACCACCATCGTCGTCTTGTCGTGGATGGCGTGCGCGCAGAAGGCGACGTCGCGCGGCGTCTGCGCGACCCCCAGGCCCACCTCCGACTTGAACCACTGCCGGCTTTCGTCGACCAACGACACCAGCGCGATGGGCGTCTCGAGCAAGGTGGCGGCGAGGCGGGTGATGCGGTCGAACGCGGGTTCGCGGTCCGTATCCAGCACGCGGTACCGGAGCAGCTCGGCGAGCCGCTCGGTTTCGTTGGGTGGAATCGACGCCGGAATCATGAAGGCCGCATCATCCGCTGTTTCGCAGGCCAGCGGCCACGCCGTTGATGCTGATGTGAACGGCCCGTTTGACCCGGTCGCTCACCGGCTGCTTCGAACTCTTGCGCAACCGGCGCAGCAGCTCGACCTGCAGGTAGTTGAGCGGGTCGATGTACGGGAAGCGGTGTTTCAAGGAGAGCGCGAGCGCGGGGTTGGTGGCCAGCCGGGTGGTCTGACCGGTGATGGCGGCCAGCGCGTCGGTGGTGCGTTGCCACTCTTCGTGAATGCGCCCGAAGATTTCGCGGCTGTGTTTCTTGTCGTTGACCAAGGTGGCGTACCGGGCGGCGATGCCCAGGTCGCTCTTGGCCATCACCATGTCGAGGTTGGACAACAGCGCGCCGAAGAAGCGCCACTCGGTGGCCATGCGCCGCAGCAGCTCGAGCCGCTTCTTCTTGTTGCCGCCCGCCAGGTACGTGGAGACCGCCGAGCCGAAGCCGTACCAACCCGGCAAGCTGACGCGGCACTGGCCCCAGCTGAACGACCACGGAATGGCGCGCAGGTCTTCGATGGCCCGGGTCTTCTTTCGCGCGGCGGGGCGTGAGCCGATGTTCAACTCGGCGATCTCCGCGATGGGCGTCGCTTCGTAGAAGGTGTCGACGAAACCGGGCGTCTCGTAGACCAACGCGCGGTAGGCCTTCATGCCTGCCTTCGAGAGCGCTTCGGCAGCGTCGAGGAACTCCTTCGGGGCTTCGGGGGTGCGGGCGCCCAGGGTCGCCTCCAGCACGCCCGCCACGATGAGCTCGAGGTTATGCCGGCCGTTCTCGGCGTGCGCGTACTTGGAGGCGATCACTTCGCCCTGCTCGGTGAGCCGGAACTGCCCACCCACCGTGCCGGCCGGCTGCGCGAGAATGGCCTCGTGGCTGGGTCCTCCGCCGCGGCCCACCGTGCCTCCCCGCCCGTGGAAGAGGCGCATGCGCAGCGGCGTCTTCATCGAACCGAACAACGCTCGCAGCGCCAGCTCCGCGCGGTACAGCTCCCAGTTGCTGGTGAACACGCCGCCGTCTTTGTTGCTGTCGGAGTAGCCGAGCATGATCTCCTGCTCGCCCGCGGACCTCTCCAGCAGCTCGCTGATGCCGGGCAGCGCGAAGTACTCCTTCATCACCTGCGCCGCTTTCCTCAAGTCGCCGATGGTCTCGAAGAGCGGCACCACGATCATCTCGACGTGCGCGTCGCCATCGAGCGTGCCGGTCATCAGCCCCGTCTCTTTCTGGAGCAGCAACACCTCGAGCAGGTCACTGACTTCTTCGGTGTGCGAGATGATGCAGTGCTCGAGCGCGCGCGGGCCCAGCTGCTTCGCGTGCACGGCAGCCGCTTCGAAGATCCGCAGCTCTTCGCGGGTCAGCTCTGAATACTCGGCGCCCCGCACCCGAATGGAGCGCGTCTCGGACAGCAGCCGCAGCAGCAGCTTGCGGCGTCGCTTCTCGTCGAGCGCGGAATAGTCGGCTTCGATGCGGGCGGCGGCGAGCAGCTCGGCCACCACCGCTTCGTGTTTGTCGCTGCTCTGGCGCAGGTCGAGCGTGGCGAGGTGGAAGCCGAACACCTCGACGGCGCGGCGCAGTGAGGTCAGCCGCACCTGCACCAGCGCGCTGCCGTGATGGTGGAGCAACGACTGCTCCACCGTATGGAGATCCGCCAGCAGCTCCGAGGGCAGGGTGTACGGCGGGGCGCCGGGCAGCTCGCGCCGCAGCGGCTGCGCTCCAGTCAGGGCGCGCAAGGTGCCGGCCAGCCGCGTGTAGATGTACGAGAGCGCGCGGCGATAGGGCTCGTCTTCGCGGTGCTCCGAATGATCCGGCGAGGCCTTCGCGAGCTTCGAGAGGCCCGGCGAGACGCGGGTCAAGGTGAGCGACATCGAGAGCTCGGCCCCGAGCTGATGGAGTTGATCGAGGTAGTGCTGAATCGCCACCTCGGTCTGCCGCGAGAAGGCGCGGTGCATGGTGTCGGCGTTGACGTTGGGGTTGCCGTCGCGATCGCCGCCGATCCAGCTCCCCATGCGCAGGAACGACGCGAGCTGCTTGCCGGGCAGCAACGCCTCGAGCTCGGCGTAGAGCTTCGGCACCTGGGTCAAGAAGGTGGACTGGTAATACGAGAGCGCATTTTCGATCTCGTCGGCCACCGAGAGCCGCGAGGTGCGGATCATGCGGGTCTGCCAGAGCTGCGCGATGCGGCCGGCGAGCGCGGCCTCGTTCTGGGCCAGCTGGCGCGGCGTCAGCGGCAGGTCACGCTGCGCCACCAGCTCGGCGATGGCGCGCGCGGCGTCGAGAATGCTGCGGCGTTGCACCTCGGTGGGGTGCGCCGTCAGCACGGGGGAGATGATCGCGTGGTCCAGCAGCGCGGCGATTCGTTTCGGGCTCACCCCGGCGCGCTCGAGCCGGGCCACGGTGGGGGCCAGCGTGTTCTCGTCGGCTTCACCCGAGAGCTCACGCGCCTCGCGCCGCCGTGCCGTGTGCCGGTCTTCGGCGATGTTGGCAAGGAACGAGAAGTAGCTGAACGCGCGAATGACGCTGGCCGCGGTGTCGTCGCTCAGCTGGCCCAGCAGGGTGTCGAGCTTCTTGCCGGCCTGGGTGTCTTTCTCGAGGCGAACGGCGACGGAGAGCTGGCGGATCTCTTCGACCGTGTCGAAAACCTTCTGCCCTTCGTTCTCGCGCACCACCGAGCCCAGCAGGCGGCCGAGCAGGCGGATGTCTTCGATCAGCGGCCGGTTCTCGTCAGTTCGCTGCAGGGGCCCCATGGCCTTCGAGTAACCGACGAAGGTGCAACGCGTCACGAATTTCACGCCACCACCGTTCGCCCCTCGACTGGGCTCGGGGAGACCGGTGATGGAAGCCGACTTCAATTTCCGGCAGCCTTCTCGATCGGTTTCCTGTCACGGAACGATGAGCAGCTCGATCAAGGGCGAGCCGCGCGTGTCGCCGCTCCAGCCCTTGTCGGTGCCGAAGCGCGCGTCGTCGGCTGCTTGCACTGTGACTGCGCTCAGCATCGTCAGCAGCAGCGTTCGCATGGGGGTTCTAATACGGCTTCACGGCCCCTCACCCCGACCCCAGACTTGATTCGTGAAGACTGAGTCCTCCGAGCGCCGCTGACTCTTGCCGTGTTCTGCGGCTCGTCAGGGTGTTCGGCCGTGAGCAATCGCGCATTCTGTAGCTGGGAATCAGGAATTCCTGATCCACCCGCACAA
>JANODF010000409.1:0-8695 GCA_031412555.1 Archangium sp.
CATCTTGCGCTCCAGCAGCCGCTTGAAGTCGTTGGTGTCGTAGATGATGTGCGGCGTGAGGAAGACGAGCAGGTTCACCTTCGACTTGGTCTTCTTGGTGCTGCGAAAGAGCTGACCGATGAGCGGAATGTCGCCCAGCACCGGCACCTTGGAGACTGAGTCGATCTCCCGGTCCTGCATGATGCCGCCGAGCACGATGGTCTCTTCGTTCTTCGCCACCACCGTCGTCTTCTGACTGCGCGTCGAGGTGATGGGCCCCGCGGCGCTGCTGGTGCCGGCGAGCTCTTCGGCGGTCTGGTTGACCTCCATGCGAATGTCTTCACCCGCGCCGATGTGCGGCTTGACGGTGAGCTTGAGCTCGACCTTCTCGCGCGAGATGGAGCCGGTCAGCGCGGTCAAATTGGCAGCGCTCGTATTACCGCTCGCCAACGCAGCCGCGAGCTGTTGCTGATTGGCGCCCAGCTGAAAGGGCACGCGCTGACCGACGGCGATCTCTGCCTCTTTGTTGTCGGCCGTGAGGATGTGCGGCGTGGAGAGGATGTTCACGTCGGAGTTCGACTGCGAAGCCTGCAGCGCGAAGCCGAAGGTCGACAGGTCGATACCCAACACCTTGGAGACCGCCGTCAGTGCCGGGCCTTGCACGCCCGCGAGCAGTCCTGAGGAAGCGGCCAACGAACTGAGCGAGAGCGAAGACGGCGCACCTTCGGGTTGCGAGCCGAAGATGAAGGGTGTCTCCGCGGTGCCGCCCACGCCGTGCATGGAGAGGCTGAACTGCGAGTCGCGCTGCAGGTTGACCTCCATGATGACCGTCTCGATGAACACCTGGCGCACGGGTTGATCGAGCTGATTGATCACCTCGGCCAGCGCGCGGTAGTCGCCGGCGCTGCTGACGATGAGCAACGCGTTGAGCGCTTCGTTCACGCTGATGCGCACCTCGCCGCTGGTGCTCCCGGCCGAGGGTGCGGGGCCCTTCTGTTTTCCTCCGCCGCTGGTCATCGCCTCCAGCGTGGCCGCGAGCTCCTTCGCGTCGGCGTTCTTGAGCCGGTACACCCGCGCACGGCTGTCACCAGGCACGTCGATGTCGAGCTGCTCCACCAGCGTGAGTGCGCGATCGACCAGCGCGGAAGGGCCGGTGAACAGCAGGCGGTTGGTGCGATCGTCGGAGAGCGAAGTGAGCGTGTCGGCGCTCTTCACGCCTGCACGCGGGGCAAACGCGCGGGTCACCTTCTCGAGCAGCTCATCGGCGGCGGCGTGTTTCACGGTGACCAGCTTGGTCACGTCGGTCGACGCCTTCTCCACGTCGAGCGTCTCGAGCAGCGCCCCGATGCGGATGAGGTTGGCCACCAGGTCGGTGACGATGAGCACGTCGGGCGGCACGGCGAGCAGCTCACCGCCCTGGCTCACGAACGCAGCCAGCGGCGTGCGCAACGTCTCGGCCTCGGCGTGTTTCAAGTGGAAGATGCGGGTCACCACTTCATGGGGTGAAGGGAAGCTCTCGCCGTCTTGCACCACCGGCACGGGGAACTGCCGCGCGCGCGGCTTCTCGATGATCCGGGTGAACCGCCCCTGCGTCACCGCGGTGAAGCCGTTCACGTCGAGCGCTGCGAGAAAGGCCGAGTAGAACTGATCAGCGTCGAGCTGCAGCTTTCCGTTTTCCGGGCCGATGATGGAGATCTTCCCCTTCACGTTCTCGCCCACCAGAAACGAACGGCAGGTCGCGTCGGAGACCGTCTGCACCAGCTTCTCCAGATCGACGCGCTCGAAGTAGACGGTGAAACGCGCGGTCTTTCGCACCTCGGCGCAGCCTGCTCGTGGCTCTGCGTTGACGATCGCGGGAATAGAACTCAGGAGCAGCAACGGCAGGAAGACGCGCATTGCCTGCACTGCATCGCAAGCCTGATGCCAGCGCGTCTCCGCGGGGAAGTGACGCGGCGGAACGTCTTCAGCCGCGACAATGTGTCAGCGGCGCTCGAGCCGCAGAGACAAAGCGTGCAGCTCAGTCATTCGAGCGCGCCGCAGCGCAGCCAATCGAGCATCAACCCACGCTCGGCATCCGTCATGGTGGTGCCGGCATCAGGCGGGGGCATCGAACAATCAGCGATGTCGTCGCGCACCTCGCCCGCCCAGTCGGCGATGTCCATGTGCGACCTGAGCGACCACGGCCCACCGAGCTGACCCTGGTGACAGCTCACGCAGTGCGCATCGAACAGCGGCTTCACGTCGGCAAAACGCAGCGCGGGGTTTCCACACGTCTCGGGCGCCACCACGGTGCAGGTCACACCCGCATCCGGCTTCACCGGCGTGGGGCAACCCAACGAAACCAAACACACCAGACCGAGCACGCGCATCGCCCGTGAGCCATGGCACTCCGGGTGTGGAGGGGTCAAGCACCCGGCCCGCCGTTCTGCTACTTCGGTCGCCCATGCGTCGACCTCTCGTCGTTCTCCTCGCGGTGTTTCCCCTGCTCGCGCTCGGTCATGTCTCCGTGACCTCGGGCAACGGCATCGCGAACACCACGCAGGAGATCGTGCTCGGCGTCGGTCACGGCTGCGAAGGTGCTGACACTTCGGCGGTGAGCACCACCATCCCCACCGGCGTCACCAGCGTGCGCGCGATGCCCAGCGGCTTCGGCAAGTCGACCGTGGTGAGCAACGCTTCCGGCGTGGCGACCGGGATCAAATGGGAGCGCTCGGCTTCCGAGCTGCTCCCGGTGGACACCAACTATTACAAGCTCACCATGCGCGTGAAGCTGCCCAACACGCCCTTCACGGTCATCTACTTCCCCTCGGTGCAGACCTGCACGGCCAGCGACGGCGGCGTGCTCACCACGGACTG
Source organism: Archangium sp. (assembly GCA_031412555.1). Lineage (GTDB taxonomy): Bacteria > Myxococcota > Myxococcia > Myxococcales > Myxococcaceae > Archangium_A. The sequence goes on from JANODF010000409.1 coordinate 2,836, forward strand.
GACCAACACCACCGGCCTGCCTCCGGGGCCGAACGATCCGGAACCTGCGCCCGCGGTGGCCGTCGTTCCCGCGCACAAGCCGGGCTGGAACAAGTTCACCGTGCCGGTCGCCGTGGAGAACCTGGGCCTCTTCTTCAACGACGCGCAGATCGTCTGGAAGGGCACCCAGGCGTTCAGCGCAAACGCCACCACCACCGAGCTCATCGCCGGCACCGCGGGTGTGAGCGCGTTGACCGCGCTCGCTGCCGGCGACGAAGTCTGGGTGAAGTACTGATGAAGCGGTGGGTGCTCATCGGTGCGCTCGCCGGGTTGACCGGCTGCCCTCAGAAGCCGGAGCCCGATGCAGGCGTGCCGTACGCGCACTGCCTCGACCAGCCAGGCGCGACGGCGCCGGGTTCGGAGCTGCCGTGCGAGCTGCTTCCTCCCGGCTTCAAGCGCTGAGGTGAATATCGGCTGAACGGCTTCGTTGGGTGCGCGTGCGCCTGCTCACCTTCGCCGCCGTGCTCGCCGTGCCCGCGTTCGCGCAGACCATCTACACGTGGGAGGACTCCGAGGGGCTGCACTACACGGACGACGCCTCGAAGATTCCGAAGAAGGCGAAGGTGCAGGGCAGGGTGAGTGACCCTGCGCCCGAGTCCAGAGGCCTCAAGACCGAAGGTGCCCCGGTGGCGGTCGCTCCCGTGCCGAGCGCTCCGAGCGCGGAGTACGAGTGGCGAGACCGTTTCATCGCCGCGCACCGCCGCATCGACACCGTGCGCAAGAGCATCGCCGCGCTCGAGGCGACGTTGCCGCCGCGCACCGAGTGTGTGCCTCAGCCCGTGGTTCCCGACACCCGCAATCGAGGCCAGCGCACGTACTGCCAGGTCAATCCACTGCACGACCAGCTCCGCGTGCAGCTCGCGCAAGAAGCGGTGGAGCTCAAGAACGCCGAGCTCGATCTCGAACAACTCGATCGCCGCGCGTCGATGGCGGCCGTGCCGCGTGAATGGCGACGCGGTTGGTGAACACCCGCTGAAGCCGTGTCCCCTCTGGTAAGCACCGCGTGTCCAAGCAGGACACGTCCTGGCCCCAGGCTCGCGACAGACCCGGCTCAGTCAACTCGGCATCGCCGTGGTCACCGCGTGGGTAATTGGGGTGACGGTGTTCAACCGCGCGCCGGTGCGGCCACCACCTCCGGCTGAGTTGGGGCAGCGCGCGTTGTTCGACGAGGTGGTGCGCGAGGAGCCTTCGGCGCGAGATCGCGCACGCGATGACTGGGCGCATCACCGCTGGTCGCAGCAAGACGCGTTCGGCGCGTTCGAGAACGAGCGGGTCTCGCGCCTGGCGGGTGAAAAGGGCCTCTGGCCCCAAGACGTGTTCAGGGTGGTCACGAGGCAGCTCGGCCAATCAACTGCTCGGCGTCTTCGTGCACATCGAGCCGGGCTCGCTCAAGCGCATCACGGCTGATCACCTGAAGATCTCCGATGGGTTCTACCTGGAAGAAATCCCACTCGGGAAAGTGGGGCGCGACATCATGTTGATTGACGTCCCCAGCTCGAAGCGTGGTCAGAGCTGGAACATCTGGGTCGGACTCTGGGAGATGCGCGGCAACGGTGAGCGCACGGTGATCAACGAGCCCAACGGCACGACGGTGACCGACAACCGCGTGCTCGTCGGCACCCTGGCAGTGCCGTAGTGGCTACTGACAGAACGTCGCCGTGAAGGTCCCGTTCACATCGGTGGTCTTCCCGCCCTTGGCGAGCAGGCCCATGGTGAGCGAGGTCTGGGTCACTTCAGTCACGTTGAGCACGCCGTCGACCGCGATGTTGTTGCTCGAAGGCGGCGTCACGAAGGTGATGGTCTGATTGTCAGGACCACCGAGATCGCTCAACGAGAGCTGCAGCGTCCGCTTCCCGACCTTCGCGGGCATGTTGAAGATGATGTAGCCCGCGTCGGGTGACGAGCTCGCGCAGTCGGCCACTTCCATTCCGAAGAGCTTCACATCGAGGGTGCCGCCGTCTTCGCCACTCCGGCGCACGCTGGCCTTCGTCATGGTCCACGGCGTGCCGCCGATCTGCCCCGTGGGGTTGTCGGGGAGGATGTCGAGCACCCGGTCACGCGGAGGCGCGCCGCAGGCGATGATGATCAAGCTGGAGACGGCAGCAGCGCCAAGGACGATTCGGGGAAGATTGTGCACGGGCCATGTACGCCCCTGGCGGAAACACTATTCATACCTTTGTCTCTCTTCCTTGCGACGAAGCAGGAGAGGGGGCCCACATTGCATCGCCCGCACGATGCTGGCAGGAAACGCTGAACGCGCCGGCTCATGGCACTGCCCAACAGCACACTCAAACGCCTGCCTCCCCGCGCGCCCCCCACCGCAGGCCCGCCCGTGCTGCGTCGAGATGGCCCACCCATCGGGCGCACCTTCCTCGCCACCATCGTGCTCGCGCTGGCGCTCTCGGTGTTGCCGCTGCCCGACGCCGTCAGGCCCTTCCCCAAACTGCGCTCATCGCCGAAAGACACCCTCGCGCGCCTGGTGTGGCCACATCGCGCCGGCGCCGGAGTCGTGCAGCCGCCCCCGCCTGTCCTCGAGACGATCGAAGTCGCCCCGGAAGACGACGCCCCCGGCATGGTCTTCGAGGCGCTCGACCTCACCGGTGAAGTCCCCGAGCCGCGCCGCACGAAGAACGTGGAAGCCAGGCGTTGGGACGTGCTGTTGGCCCGGGTGCAGGCGCCGCACATCTCGATCGTCGACGCCTGTATCGACGAACGCTGCGACACCACCGCGCTGAGCCCGTGGTTCGCGGCCCTCGACGAGCTCGAAGCACCTGTGCGCGTGGTGACCGTGGGCACCTCGCTCATCGCGTCCGACCACATCACCGACGTGCTGCGGCGCCGGCTGCAGCAACGGTACGGCGATGCGGGGCAGGGCTTCCTCTTCATCGATCGCCCGACGCGCAATGCCGGCCGCACCGTGCGCTCCGGCACCGCGACCGAAGGCTGGCTCATCGAGAAGGTGACCGACGCGTCGCCCCTCGCCCTCGGTGGACTCGGTGGCGTCGCCTTCACCGCGGCGGCCGACGCACCGCAGACCACCAGCTATCTGGCATCGGGTGCACGCCGGCTCGAGCTCTTCGCGGTCGCGCAGCAGAACCCGGGCGTGGTGCAGGTGCTCGGAGATGGCCGGATGCTGGGTGAGCTGGACACCCGTGGAACGCCCGGCCAACCGTCGTTCCCTTCACTCGCGCTGCCGGAAGGAGTCACCGAGGTGATGTTGCGCACGCGGCGCGGCGCGGTGCGGCTCGACGGCGTGGTGCTCGAGCGTGAAGCACCGGGCGTGGTGGTCGACTCGCTCGGGCTTCCCGGTGGCTCTGCGACGGTGTTGCTGGTGGAGAACGAAGCGCTCTTCTCCGCGCAGCTGCAGGCCCGAAAGCCTTCGCTGGTCATCTTGATGATCGGCGGCAACGACGCGTTCGATCTCTCGCTCAACCGGTACTCGCTGGCCACCGCACGTGAGCGCATGCAGACGGTGATCGACCGCGTGCGTGCGGCGGAGCCAGGAGCGGCGTGCCTGCTCGCGTCACCACCCGATGCCGGCATCTGGCGCATGGATCAAACGCTGACGCCGAGAACCCAGACCCGGCTGGTCGCCGCCTACATGGGCGAGCTCGCGCGGGAAAATGGGTGCGCCTGGTACGACATGCAGGCAGCGATGGGTGGAGAAGGGTCGATCGAACGCTGGTGGAGTGCGGGCCTGATGAACCGCGACCTCGTGCATCCGCTCGCGCTCGGTGGCGACTTGATGGGCTACCAGCTCGACGAAGCGCTGGAGAACGCCCGGCGAGAACACCAGGCGCGTACGCGGGAAGTCGGCGCGCTCAACGGTGGAAGGCGTGCCCCTCCGCTCCGTTTCAAGTCGCGAAGGGTGAAGCAGAAGGCACCGGTCCCCCCGAGCGAAGTCGAAGGGTCACTTGCCACACCCCCTTTCCTTTCCATTCACCGCCGCGGCCGCAACAACTCGCGTGAAGTCGAGCGGCCCACCGGTGAAGGCTCCGATGCAGGCATCATCGAAGAGGCCCCGGTCTGTGAACCCGATGGCGGCACCGCCACCCCCGATGCCGGCTACCTCGTGCACCCCGAAGTGCTCTCTCGCTTCTTCGCCCGGCTGCGTGCCCTCGAGAAAGACGGCACCGGCCGGGTGGCCATCATGCAGCTGGGCGCCTCGCACACCGCCGCGCACACCTTCACCGATGAATCCCGCCTGCAGCTCGCCACGCGCTTCGGCTCTTCCGGCCGCGGTTTCGTCGCCGCCGGCAAGGCATCACCGCGCCTCGAACGTGCCGGCGTCTGGCGCACGCTCTTCGGTCACTGGTCGATCACCGACGCGCTCAAGCTGCGCACCAGCAGCCTCGTCTGGGGCCTGACCGGCGTGCGCGCCGAAGCCGCACCCGGCGCGAGCATGACCATGTCGTTCGAAGAGCCGCTCGGCACCGAAGCCGACACCGCGCGGCTGCAGGTCTACTACCTGGAAGAACCCGGAGCGCTCCCGCCCGAGGTGATCATCGACGGCACCCTGGTGCCCCTCATCGCCGGGCCCCCCGCCGAGACCAGCGGCGTGCGCGTGCTGGAGTTCGCCGCGCCCGGTCACAAACACATCGTCTCCGTGAGCAACCCCGGCCCGGGCCCGATGAGCTTCTTCGGCGTCTCTCACGAGCTGATGAAACCCGGCATCGTCTACGACGCGCTCGGTCTGCCGGGCTCGACCGCCAGCACGCTCGCTTCCTACGAGCAGCGCGCGTTGATGCAGCAGGTGAGCGCCCGCCAGCCCGACCTCTTCGTCTTCTTCTTCGGCACCAACGAGAGCGGCCTCTCGCACACCGGGGTGGAAGAGATGACCGCGAGCTACCCGCTGCTCTTCTCCACGCTGCGTCAGGCCGCGCCCGAAGCCGACTGCCTCATCCTCGCGCCCACCGATCGCATGCGCTTCAAACGCGACGGCAAGGGCTGGCGTGAAGCGGAGTCCATCGAAGAGGTCACGACCGCCATGGAGCAGATCGCCCTCGAGCAGGGCTGCGCGTTCTGGCGCACGCGCGAGGTGATGGGCGGCAAGGGCTCCATCGAGAAGTGGCGCAAGAAGAAGCTCGCCAACAACGATCACGTGCACCTCACCACCGAGGGCTACCAGAAGCTCTCGCGCACCTTCATCGAAGAGCTGCTGGGCGCCTACGACGGCTGGAGTCCTCCGCCGTGATCTTCCACAGCTTCCCCTTCTTCGCGTTGTTGGCCATCACCTACGCCGCCTTCTGGTTGGTGGCGCCGTCGCGCTGGCCGCGGCTGGTGGTGCTGCTGATCTCGAGCCTGGTCTTCTACGCCGCGTGGAACCCGGCCCCGCTGCTGGTCTTCGCGGGCATCGCCGCGGTGAACTGGCTGGGCGGCCAGTTGCTCGAGCGCTGGAAGAACCCCCAGGCGCGCAAGGCGTTGCTGGTGGCCGCCATCACGCTGCACCTGGGCACGCTCGTGCTCTACAAATACGCGACGCTGTTTCTGAACGGCGCGAGCAACCTGGCGCACGCCCTCGAGCTGCCCTTTTCTCCGCCGAAGTTCGAGCTGCTGCTCCCCATCGGCCTCTCGTTCGTCTGCTTTCAGGCGATCAGCTTCATCGTCGACGTCTACCGCCGGCAGACCAGTGGCCGGCGCAGCTACCTGCACCAGCTGGTGTACCTGCTGTTTTTTCCCCAGCTCGTCGCCGGGCCGATTCTCCGGGCCTCGGAGTTGATGGAGCCGCTCGACACCCGCCCTCGACTCGACAGCGAAGCGGGTGCACGGGCGTTGCTGCGCATCGCGCAGGGCGTGGCCAAGAAGCTGCTGCTGGCCGACC
>JANODF010000410.1:0-6900 GCA_031412555.1 Archangium sp.
GCCGGCCGGCGTTGAAGTGCTGAAGCACCACCATTTTCCGTTTCATTTCCGATTCTGGAGGCCTCGTGAGCGCCCTTTCGTCGACGCTGGATTCCGTGACCGTGTACCGAGAAGGCGCCCTCTGCCGGCGCATCGCGAAGATCGCCAGCGGGCCTGAGCGTCAGCTGCGGTTCGGTGGCCTGCCGTTGTCGTTGGAGCCCGGTTCCTTGCGCGCGCGGGTGCAGGTGGGCTCGGGCCGGGTGGTCGACGTGCGGCCGCAGTTCGATGTCGAGTTGGCCGAAGAGGTCGACGTGCCGGCCGAGCAGCGGGCCTGGGAAGAAGCGGGCGCGAAGCTCGCGCAGCTCGAGCTGACCCGGCAGCGCCTCAACCAGGAGATCGCCGAGCTGCAGTCGCTCAAGCCGAGCTTCCTGGAGCACAAACGGGGTGAGCCGCCCCGCCCCGCCCCCGTGGAGTCGATGCTGGCCCTGGGTGACTTCACCGAGAGCGAGCTGACCACCCGGCTCGAGCGCAGGCGGGCCCTCGATCAGGAGATCCTCGACGCCAACCAGGAGCAGCAGCTCCGGCAGCGGCGCATGCAGGAGGCTTCGACTTCGAAACGCGCAGAGCGGGCCCGGCTGTCGCGGGTCGCGGTGGTGACCCTGGCGGAGGCCCCTGCTGAACCCTTCGAGCTCGAGCTGGAGTACCGCGTGCCGGGTGCGCGCTGGGTGCCCAGCTATTCGCTCACCCTCGAGCGCGGGCTGACCAACGGCGCGCTGCAGATGCGGGCGTCGGTCGCCCAGAACACCGGCGAAGACTGGAATGACGTGCGGCTGTCGCTGAGCACCGCTTCGGCTTCGCGGCGCGCCGACATGCCGGAGCTCAAGTCGCTCAAGATCGGGCGGCGGCAGGAAGCACCGGCACGTCCGGGGTGGCGCGAACCACCTCCGGGCCTGGAGGCGTTGTTCGAGGCGTATGACGGGGCGATGGCAGGAAATCGGGCGCCGCGGGGGCCGGGAGCGCCACCCGCGCCTTCGTCGATTCCCCAACCGCAGCCGGTCATGTTTCAGAAGGACAAGAAGCGGGGTGGTCCTCCGCCTCCTCCCCGGGCCCCTGCGGGCATGGCGTCGTCGGGCTCGTTTGCGGCGGTGGCTGAATCGGCCGCGCCTCCGATGGCGATGCGGTCGCGCGCCATGGCTCCGGCTGCACGCATGTCTGCGGCGCCTGCGCCCAAGGGCGGCGGCGGCGCCTTTGGCGGCATGATGCGCAAGGAGATGGACGCCGAGATGGAGGAGGCGGCCGATCTCTCGATGGATGATGACGAGGGCGGCGCTCCAGAGGCCGACTTCGACATGCCCGAACCTTCGCCCGAAGAGCCCGCGGCCGGCCTGGCGGCGAGCTTCGGCGACTATTCGCGGCTGGCCATCGGCGCGCCGGAGAACCCGGGCAACCGCGGCAAGCTCACCACCGCCTCCGAGTGGGACTTCGCGTTCGTGGCGGGCGTCTCGGTGCAGATCGACGTGGTGATGGCGATCGTGAGCCGGGCCCAGCGGGCTGCTTACGAAGTGCAGAACCTCTCCCTGCCCTCGTTGTGCAACCCGGTGACGTCGGTGAAGTCGTTCGACTACCTCTACGACGGTGGTGTGCGGCTCGACGTGCCCTCGACGGGCAAGTGGGTGCTGGTGCCGGTGATGTCGTGCGCAGTCGGCCTCACGCCCGAATACGTCTGCGTTCCGTCGGTGGAACAGAAGGTCTACCGCACGCTCACCATCGCCAACCGCAGCGTGCACGCGTTGCTGCCGGGCCCGGTCGACGTGACGGCGGGCGACGAGTTCCTGATGACCACCTCGCTGCCGGCCATCGGTCCGGGCGCGGAGCAATCGCACCGGCTGGGCCTGGGCGTGGAAGAGGCGCTCAAGGTCGCACGCAAGACGCAATACAAGGAGACCACCGGCGGCTTCCTGGGCGGCTCCACCGTGCTGCCGCATGACGTGGAGATCGAGCTCAACAACCGGCTCGCGGCGCCTGCGTTGATCGAGGTGCGCGAGCGCGTGCCCACGGTCGACTCCGACGAGAAGGATCTCAAGGTGGAGGAGCTCGCCTCGACCCCGCCCTGGGAGAAGGTCGAAGGCCCCGTCGACGGGGTGATCGTCAAAGGCGCGCGAAGGTGGCGCGTGACGGTGCCGCCTGGAGGCAGCCTGAAGCTGACCGCGCAGTTCGCCATTCGCATGCCGGCCGACAAGATGCTCGTCGGCGGAAACCGGAGAAACTGATCATGAGCGCACTTCCCGTGAAGAAGGTCGTCGTGATGGAAGACCGGGCGCAAGTCGAACGCCGCGGCACCGTGGTGTTGTCGGGTGTGACCAAGCTGGTGATCGAAGGCCTGCCGATGGTGGCGGTCGATCGGTCGCTCAAGCTCGAGGTGAAGGGCGGCACGCTCATCGACGCGAAGTTCGAGCGGCGGTGGAAGGAGCAGCCCAAAGGCGGCCTACCTGCCGATGCGAGCGCGCTGCGCACCCGGGTGAAGACGCTCGAGGTGCAGAAGCTGGCGCAAGGCGACGCGGTGTCGAGGCTCGATGCGCGGGCCGAGGTGTACCAGGCGGCGCGGGCCGATTTGCTGCGAGCGATTTCTCAGCTCGCCGGCTTCGGCAGCCCTGACGTCGCGCAGTGGAAGTCGCAGCTGGGCGCGTTGTCGGAGAAAGAAGCCGCGCTCGATGAAGCGCGGCGGCTCGCGCGGCAGGCCCTGGCGTTCACCGAGCTCCGTCATGCGGAAGCGCGTGGGGCGCTGGGCGCGGCGGAAGATCCGGTGCGCCGGATGGAGTGCGTGCTCGCGCTCACCCTCGAAGGCACCGGCGAAGCACAGGTTCGGGCGAGCTACCTGGTGCCCTGCGCGGTGTGGCGGCCGGCGTACCGGGCGACCCTGACGGGCGAACAGGTGCTGGTGGAGGCCGAAGCGGTGGTCTGGCAGCGCACCGGTGAAGAGTGGAACCAGGTGGAGCTGCTCTTCTCCACCGCGCGGCCGACGCTGGGCACGGCGCCTCCGAGCTTGATCGAAGACCGGCTCTCCTCGCGGCCCAAGCAGGACATCGAGAAGCGCGTGGTCGACGTGTCGATCCGCGAAGAGGTGATTCAGACCGCGGGCGAGACGACCGGCACGGCGGAGATGCCCGGCCTCGATGACGGCGGCGAGACGCGCATGCTGCTGGCCGCGGGCGCGACCACGATTCGCAGTGATGGGCAGCCGCACCGGGTGGCGCTGTTCTCGTTCCAGGCGAAGGCGGTGGTCGAGCGCGTGTGCCCGGCCGAGCTGTCGAGCCTGGTGTTCGTGATGTCGAAGTTCCCCAACTCGAGTGGCCAGGTGTTGCTGGCGGGGCCGGTGGATCTGATTCGTGACTCGGGCCTGGTCGGCCGCGCGCAGCTCAAGTTCGCGGCGCCGGGTGAGACGGTGAAGCTGTCCTTCGGCAATGAAGATGGGCTTCAGGTCATCCGCGATACGGAAGAGAAAGTCGAAGAGGCGCGACTCACCGGGCGGCGCACCACGACGAAGAAGGTTCAGCTGCACGTGTCGAACACGCGCACGCAGCCGATGCGGTTGATCATCGAAGAGCGGGTGCCGGTCTCCGAGGTGAAGGAGGTCGAAATCAACGTGCTCACCAAGGAGTCACCGGTGACCAAAGACGGCATCGCGCGCATCGAGGTCGAGCTGGGCGCGAACGCGACGAAGACCGCGAAGTTCTCCTGGGAACTCAGCGCCGCCGCGAAGGTCTCCGGAGTCTGAGCTGAGCCAATCCCCTCTCCCTTCGGGAGAGGGTCAGGGTGAGGGCCTTACCTGTTCGACACCGGCCGCATCGCCGGAGCCGGGAACACCCTTCTCGCCTGGGCACGCAATGCCTCCGCGACCTCCGCCGACTCGCTGGAGAAGATGATGCTGGTCCCGCCCTCCTCCGAGAGCTTGGTGCCCTTGAGAAAGAGTGGGCACGAGGGCCGGTCGAAGCCGCTGGCAACCGCATAGGCCAGATGACACCGGAGCCGGGCGAAGGTCGGGGCGGTCTGGTTGGGATCCTTCATGACGAGCTTGAAGCCATCCTTCACCCACTCCACCCGCTTCACGCTCGAAGCGAAGAGCGGGCACGACGACCGCTCTCCTGCCGACAGCCCCTCGCAGGCCTTGTCTTCGAAGGTCTCGAGGGTCTTCGCAGCAGCGAGGTGCGCGTTGGCCTTTTCCAGCTCGCGATCAGCCTCCTGCAGGTGCACGTCGCTCGGGTTGTACGGGGCGAAGTGGCCGTCGACCGCGCCGAAGACAGGGCTACCGGGCCCGCGTGCAGCGGGGCGCGTGGTGTCGGTGGGATCGACCTTTTCTTCCGCTTCGCGGGCCTTCTCGAGGTGAACCTGCGCTTCCGTGCGGTGTTCATCGGCCGTGAGGGCGTCGGTCTTCACGTGAGAACACGACGCCAACACCAGGCCGAGAGTCAAAATGAGGGGACGCATGGCACCACCGAAATGCAGTGCCTATGCCACCACGAGATCCCCTCTCCCTTTGGGAGAGGTCAGGGTGAGGGCGCAAAGACTGCAAAGACCGTCAGCCCTCTCCCGCAGACACAGAGATTCAGTTCACAGCGCTGACGTTGGTGACCCTGCCGAACACGCGAGTGCCCGGAGGAACCTCACCCTCATTCAGATCGACCGCGATCGCCCGAGTCGTGCCCTGCCCGGCAAACGACTTCACGGTCGCCGTCAGATGCATGCCGCGAGGGCGCACGAGGAACAGCGGTGTGCCCACCGGCAACGGCCGCTCAGGACCGGGCGTGAGCACGAGCCCGACGCCCTCCAGAAACATCGCGTGTTCGACGACGAAGAGCAGTTCCACTTCAGCGAGCCAGCCGCGCCTTCGCGGCGAGCAGCGTGTTGTTCATCAACATCGCGATGGTCATGGGCCCCACGCCACCGGGCACTGGCGTGATCCACGACGCGTTCTGCTTCGCCGATTCGAAGTCGACGTCGCCGCTCAGCTTGCCGTCAGCGCCGCGATTCATGCCGACATCGATCACCACCGCGCCCGGCTTGATCCATTCACCCTTGACGAGCTTCGACACACCAACCGCGGCGATCACCACATCCGCGCGCCGCACCTCTGCCTCCACGTCACTCTTCGAGTGGCAGATGGTCACCGTCGCGCTGGCGTTGAGCAGCAGCATCGCCATCGGCCGGCCCACGATGTTGCTGCGGCCGATCACCACGCAGTTCTTGCCGGCGACCTTGCAGCCGATCTCCTCGAGCATGCGCATCACGCCGAACGGAGTGCACGCCACCAGCGTGGGCCGCCCCTGGAACAAATGCCCCGCGTTGACGGCGTGAAAACCATCGACGTCTTTCGCCGGGTTGATGGTCTCGAGCACCAGCGTCGAGTCGATGTGTTTGGGCAACGGCAGCTGCACCAGGATCCCGTCGACGGCGTCATCGGCGTTGAGCTTGTTCACCAACGTGAGCAACTCGGCCTGGGTGACGGTCTCGTCGAGGTGGTGGTGCCACGAGGCGAAGCCAAGCTCGATGGCCGTCTTCTCTTTCGAGGTCACGTAGACCTTCGACGCGGGGTCCTCCCCCACCCGAACGACCGCGATGCCAGGCGCGCGGCCGTACTTCGCCTGGAGCGCTTCGATCTCGGTCTTGAGACCCGCCTTCACCTTCGCGGACAGCGCCTTGCCATCGATGATCTGAGCCGTCATAGGCGCGGCATGTAACACTCGGCTTTGCATGTTGGGAAAGCTCCTCGGGCTGATGATCGGCGGTGCCCTGGGCATGGTGCTGGCCTGGTCACCACCTCTGGCGGCGATCCTGGGCGCAGTCGGTGCGCTCATCGGTCACTTCGCCTTCGATCGCGAACCGGCTGCGCCGAAGACCTTCCGGCCCCCCTCGAAGGAGGAGCTGCTCGGACGGGCCTCTGCGCCGGTGCGACGTGAGCCACGCAAGCCCGTCGCTGCGAAGGTGAAGAAGATCAGCGCGGAAGATCTGCTGCTGGTCGACGCGCTGTGCCCCCTGTTCGTCGAGGTCGCTCGGGCCGACGGCGCGGCAGTGCAGATGGAGATCCGGGTGATCCGAGAGTTCTTCGAGCAGCGGCTGCAGTTCAACGAGGTCGCGATGGAGTCGGTGCGCCTCGCGCTCAAAGACGCCATCGAGGCGTCCGAGCAGGACATCGAGTTCCTCACCACGCGCGCGCGCTCCGCCGTGAAGCCGTCGATTCGGGTCGAGGTGGTGCGCAGCCTCTACGATCTCGGCCTGGTCGACGGGCCGTTGCTGCGCAGCGAGTTGGACATGCTCAAGCGCATCGTCGCGCAGTTCAACCTGAGCGATGAGCAACTGCAGCAGATCACCTCTGAATACTTCGGCAAGGGCGACAAGGAATACGAGCTGCTCGGCGTGACCTCAGCTGCGTCGGATGAAGAGGTGAAATCGGCGTTCCGCAAGCTCGCCGCGGAACACCACCCTGATCGCGCGAAGGACAACGGTGAGAAGTTCCGTCAGCTCAAAGACGCCTACGAGGCTCTCAAAAAACTTCGCGGGTTCTGATTGCCTTGACCCAAGAGGCTGACCTAGGGCGCACCCATGCGCTCATTCTCTCTGGTGCTCCTGCTCGGCACCCTCTCGTTCTCCTGCGGCACGCCTGCCCCCTCGAAGTGTTCTCTCACGACGTGTCAGGGCTGCTGCACGGCGGAAGGTGAGTGCAAGGCGGGGTCGTTGCCTGATGCGTGCGGCGTCGCCGCGCAGACGTGCGCTGTCTGCACTTCGACCCAGCTCTGCGCGAACGGGTTCTGCGCGAACACGGGATTGGGCGGCGGTTCTGGCGGCGGCACCGCAACGGGAGGCGGCACTGCGACGGGCGGCGGATCTGCGACGGTAGGCGGCACAGCGACGCGCTCCTGCACTCCC
>JANODF010000411.1:0-6986 GCA_031412555.1 Archangium sp.
GTGATTCACGTACTGAATCGCCGCGCGTTGAGGGCGGGCGAGCTTCTCCACGCCGGGGATGCGAAGGAACAAGTCTGCCGCGCGCGCCGAGAGACTGAAGCGGGGCAGCTTCTTGTTCGCGCGTTCAGCGATGAGTTCGTACACACGGCGGGCGCTCATCGGGTTGGGGTCGACGAGATGTACGGTCTTGCCGATCGCCTCGGATTTCTGGGCGAGCACCCAGGTCGCCTCCACCACGAAGTCCACGGGCACCACGTTGAGCGGCGCCACTCCATTGCCGGGCAGGGGCAGGGGCAACACCAGCGGCGAGAGCACCAGCAACATGCCGAGGTAGTAGGGGCCTTCGAACCGATCGATCTCGCCCGTCTCCGAGTCGCCCACCACGGTGGAGGGGCGGATGATGGTGATCGGCAGGTGTTTCATCGCGCGGCGCACCAGGCGCTCGGCTTCGTACTTGGTCTCTTCGTACGCGTTGCGGAAGGCCTGGCCCTGCTCGAGCTCGTCTTCCGCCACCACCCCCACTCGATCGCCGGAGACGTAGGTGGTGCTGTAGTGCACGAACCGTTTGAGCTTGCTGCACTCGCGCGCCAACTCGAGCACGCCGCGGGTGCCTTCGACATTCACCTTGCGCGCGACGTCGTGGGGCATGCCCAGGTAGCTGACGGCGGCGAGGTGGAAGATGTGGGTCGTCTCGTCGACCAGCCGTTGGTACTCGGGGCCCGCAAGGCCGAGGTGCATGTCGACGATGTCGCCCGAGATGACGTCGACCTTCGCGCCCTCCAGCGCCGCCACGTAGCCTTGCGCCTCTTTGAGGAACTTCGGCTGCACGAGCAGCGTGATGCGCCCGTCGGGATTCTCTTTCGCGAGGTATTTGACCAGCCGCTTGCCGATGAAGCCGGGGTAGCCGGTGACGAAGGCGGTGAGCACGGCGCGAACCTACTCTTTCCAACCGGCGATCACCTTTTTCACCTGCGCTCGGGTGGCCTCCAGCGAGCCCCCATTGTCGATGAGCCAGGTGGCGAACGGCCGCTTCTGGTCCAGTGACATCTGTGAGTCGATGCGCTGGCGGGCCTGCGCTTCGGTGAGCGCGTTTCGGGCCATCAAGCGGGCGAGCTGCACCTCGGGAGGGCAGGTCACCAGGATGACGCCGTTCATGGCCTCGTGGAGCTCGTTCTCGATCAGCAGCGCCGCGTCGTAGATCGCCGCCTTTGCACCCGTGGCGGCGAGCGCGGTGGTGCGCTCCAGGGCGAGCGCCTGAATGCGCGGGTGGGTGATGGCGCCCAGGGCCGCGCGCTCCGCGGGATCCTTGAAGATCAACGCACCCAGCTTCGCGCGATCGAGCGTGCCCTCGGCCGTGAGGGTGCCGGGAAAACGCGCGGAGATCTCCGCGAGCGCGGGCTGGCCCGGCTCCACCACTTCGCGGGCGAGCGCATCGGCGTCGATGACCGGAATGCCGGCCTCGCGAAAGAAGGCCGACACCGTCGACTTGCCCGAAGCGATGCCGCCGGTGAGCCCGTAGAGCCGCATCAGGGTTGAGGCGGCAAGAAGGCGAACGAGAGCACCGTCTTGTCGTCTTCCTTGAAGAAGATGGCCAGGCCGAGCTTCGGGTAGAGGAAGTAGGGGTGCTTCTGCGCGGTCTCCTTGCGCCAGTAGCAGGGCTCTTCGCCTCCGGTGGCCTGGCACGAGCGGCCGTAGCTCTTCTCGATGGCCGACACGTCGATCACCGGCTCTGGATAGACGTCGATGCGTTGCACCTCTTTGGTGCCGGGGTCGCACTTGAACTGCGCCTGCACCGTGCCCTTGATGGCCTGCACCCCGGAGAAGACCAGCACCAGCTGCCCGCGCGCCGAGACCCGCCGGGTCGGTTCACCGAACTTGCCGATCACATCGAGTTCACTGGAGCCCCCGCCCGGAACGATGCCCTGCCAGGGCTTGGCGAAGGCCAGCAGGGGCGCCAGGGTGAGCAGGAAGGCGAGACGCGACATGGACGGAGACCGATGCTACGCAACTGCCGATGCGTCCGCTGCTTTCTCGAGTTCTCGCGCTGTCGATCGCATGTGGGGGCGTGGCTGTGTGGGCCCACGACTTCCTCGGCTCCGAGAGCTGCCAGGCCTGCCACCCCGACGCGTATGCGGCCTGGCAGGCCACCAGCCACGCGCGCGCCCGCGACGTGCTCTCCCCGCAGCAGCAGAAAGACGTGCGCTGCCTGTCGTGCCACTCGCCCAACCAGACCGATCAGAAGGCCGCCCACGTGGCCTGCGAGAGCTGTCACGGCGGGGGCCAGTTCTATTCGGCCAACTACGTGATGAAAGACCCTGAGCTGGCGCGGCTGGTCGGCCTGGTCGACCCTGCAGAGAAGTCCTGCCGGGCCTGCCACGACGCGGCCAGCCCCTCACTCAAACCTTTCGACTTCGCCGCCAAGCTCAAGGCAATCGATCACTGGACGATCGAGCGGCAAAAGCGCAAGGCGCAGGTGATGCCACCGCTCAAGGCCGCGGAGCTCGCCCAAACAAGATGATCAAAGTTCTGACAGCAGAGTTCGTCACCACCGCCACCCAGCTCGACGATTACCCGCGGGAAAACATCCCCGAAGTGGCCTTCGTGGGCCGCTCCAACGTGGGCAAGTCGTCGATGATCAACACGCTCGCCAACCGCCGCAAGCTGGTGCGCGTGTCGAACACCCCGGGGCGTACCAAGACGCTCAACTTCTTCGACGTCGCCCTCGAACACCGCGCGAAGAAGCGCACCGTTCGCCTGTGCGATCTGCCCGGCTACGGCTTCGCCAAGGTGCCCAAGTCGGAGCGCGCGATCTGGGATCGCATGATCAACACGTACCTGAGCAATCGGCACACGCTCAAGGTGGTGGTGTGCATCATCGACGGTGAGATCGGCCCCACGCCCGACGATCTGGAGATGCTCGACTTCCTCCAGGACAAGCCGCCCCGCATTCTCGTGGTGGCCACCAAGCTCGATCGCATCAGCAAGTCGGCGCGCAAGCCGCAGTTGCTGAAGATTCAGCAGAAGCTCGAGCTGCCCGACAACTCGCTGCTCGGTTTCTCGTCGCATGACGACATCGGTCATCAGGACGTGTGGCGCACGCTGCTGGGGATCATCGGTTAGCGGAGCCGGTAGCGACGCAACACCCGTTGACCTGATGTCATGGGCCCACCGACACTCCGGCCCATGAAGCTCGTTCATTGGTCCGTGCTGGTGTTGGTGATGTCGGTGACTGGTTGTCAGTGTCAGTGCGGCAATACGGTGGTCATCAAACAAGACGGTGGCACCGGCGCTGGAACGGGTGATGGCGGTTCGGGTGCAGGCACCGGCGGCGGTACGGGCGCAGGTGGTGGCACCGGCGGCGCAGGTGGTGGCGGCGTCGTGTCGGATGCCGGCGACGGCACCACGGTGATCGGCATCGGCCCCGACGCGGGCGGCTTCACCCTCGACGGTGGCGCAGGCGGGCAGGGCGACGGCGTGAAGCTCGACCCCAATGGGCACGTGGTGCTCAACCAGGGCTCGGCCGAGTTCTATTTCATGTGGATCGCCAACGACGCGCAGGGCTGGGTCTCGAAGTACGACACCCGCACGGGCCGCGAAGTAGGCCGCTACTTCTCCGTCATCCCCAAAGACTGTGCGAACAGCTCCGGGCCTCCGTGCGCGGGAGGCGTGGTGCACACCATTCGGGCCGATCAGACCTGGCACCCCAGCCGCACCGCGCTCGATCTCTACGGCGACATGTTCGTGGCCAACCGGGGCATCGGCAAGCAGGGCTCGGTGACCAAGATCGCCAACGATCCGTCGTCGTGCATCGATCGCAACGGCAATGGCACCATCGAGACCAGCCGCGACATCAACGGCGACGGGCAGATCAGCACCTCGCCGGCCGATGGCGAGATGATCATCCCCTCCGACATGGCCAACCCGGTCACCTATGACGAGTGCGTGCTCTTCACCAAGCCGGTGGGCGCCGTGCCCACGGGGGGCAGCGAGGTGGGTGGTCGCGCCCTGGCGGTCTCGGCCGGTGGTGAAGGTTCGGCGGGCGACGTCTGGCTGGGCATCTTCTTCGAGCGCCGCATGTACAAGCTCAACTCGGCCAACGGCGAGCTGCTCCCGGTGGCGCCCGGTGGGCTCAACTACGTGGAGATCGGGTTCGGCCCGTATGGCGCCATCGTGGATCGCCTGCAGCGGCTGTGGGTGGTCGAACCGGGCACTGCACACCTGGCTTTGATCAACACGCTCACCGGCACGCTGGTGACCGACGCAATCCAGAACAGCCCCGAGTGCCAGGCCTACGGCATCGGCATCGACGCGAAGAACCGGGTCTGGCTGCCGGGGTGGGCGCTGGGCCCGTTTGCCTGCCGGTACGATCACTCGACGGGCACGTGGACCAAGTTCGACTTCAGCGCGGCGCGCAGTGCGCGGGGCAGCGCCTTCGAGTGGGGTCGCGGCATCGCGGTCGACGCCAATGGCCGGGTGTTCATGTCGGGCTACGGTGGCGCGACGGCCCAGCTGATTCGCTTCGATGCCGAGACCGGCGCGATCATTCCGTACGGCACCGCCGACTTCATCGACATGAGCGACGCGCAGACCGCCCAGAGCATCGGCGTGGGGCTCGACGCCGACGGCAACCCCTGGGTGAACAACGGCTCGGGCAACGCCACCAAGATCGACAACGTGACGGGCGCGATCACCAGGACGCCGCAGCAGCCCGGCGGCCTGTACACGTACTCGGACTTCACCGGTTATCAGCTGCGCAACTTCACCGCGCCGCGCGGCACCTACCGGAAGGACTTCGAGGCCTGCGATGCCGACAACCAGTGGCGCATTCTCACCTGGGACGCGGTGACCCCGGCCAACACCTCGATCCAGGTCTACGTGAAGGCGGCCAACACGCTGGCCGAACTCAACTCGACCTCGTTGGTGCGCTACGGGCCCTTCACCACCTCCCCGGCCGACCTGGTTCAGGCGGGCGTGCCGCGCACCCGCTTCCTCCGGGTGGAGTTCGGGCTGCGCTCGGTCGACGGCATGAGCACGCCGGTGTTGCGCGGGTTCAACCTCACGTGGCTGTGCGGCGGGATCAACTAGCTCTGCCATCCCGAAGCGAATAGGGCAGCCTCGTGAGCTCGAGCCAGGAGAAGCGATTGTTGCGCAGGGCGGAGCTGGTTCGTCGTCTGACCGAGCTCGCCCCGAAACACCGCATCGACGCGATGATGGAGGAAGTCGACGGCAAGGCGCTGGTGCGCTCGTTGCTTGCCGAAGACGTGTACTCGACCATCATCGACGTCGGGCTCCCCGACTCGACGGAGATCGTGCAGCTCGCCACGCCCGAACAGTTCCGCACGTTCGTGGATCTGGCGGCCTGGCAGCGTGATCGAATGGACCCGCTCGAGGTGCTGCACTGGCTGCGCGCGGCCCGCGGTGAAGACGACGAAGACTTCTTGAAGAAGGTGAGCGCCCTCGACATGGAGGTGCTCGAGCTCATCTACAAGCGGCTCGTCACCATTCACGATCTCGAGGAGAACCCCGACGTCGACCTCGAAGGCCCCACGATGGAGATGCCCGAGGGCAGGTACCTCCTCGAGTTCCGCATCGATGGGGTCGATGAAGCCGCGTTGCGCCGGTTGACCTTCGACCTCGTCACGCAGAACCCCTTCGAGCTGGGGCGGTTCCTCGAGTCGGTGCGCTGGGAGGCCGTGACCGAGCTCGAAGAGGCGGCCTACCAGTTCCGCCGTGCGCGCCTGGAAGACCTCGGGTTCCCCCCGCTGGAAGAGTCGGTCAAGGTCTTCGCGTGGGTCGATCCCGAGAAGATCGCCAAGGTGAAGCCGAAGTCGGCGCTCGCGCCCGTGCAGGGCCGGGTCGACTACGTGGCGGCGGCCTTTCAGGGCCTCGATTCGGTGGAGCGCCAGAACCTCGAGGGTGAGGTGCGGTACCTGGTCAATTGCGTGCTGGTGGCCGATGGCGCCGAGCCGGGCGACCCGCTGGCGATCAAGCGGCTCTCGGAGCACGCGCGCGACTATCTGGATCTCGGCCTCGAGCACTACACGGGCGGCGACCCCACCATGGCCACCGACGTGGTGCGCGAGACGACGCTGCGGGCGTTGTTCCAGTGCGGCTTCTCGTTGACGCTCAAGCTCAAGCGGCAGGTGGAGAAGCTGGTGCACGAAGAGGGCTCGCGGTTCGGCGAGACCTGGCTGGCGCTCGAGGAAGAGTCGGCGGCGTTGGCGGCGTTGTTGGGCCGGCGGCCGCTCAAGGCGCTCAAGGTGCCGGGCGCAGAGCCGGTGCCGTTCAGGGCGCGCCGTGAGCTGGCCGAGTCGGAAGCGAGTCTGCAGCGGGTGCGTCAGCAGCGGGCGGTGTTTCAGGCGCTGCTGTCTCCGTCGCCGGCAGAGATCATCGCGCGGTTCGGTTCGACGATGGCTGAGCTGACCCCGCAGCGTTTGTTCGCGGCGGCCGTGGCGCGGGCGGAGGTCGATGAGATCGTCGACGTCGCGCCGTTCCCCGAGCTCGAGCTGACTGAGTTGTGCTCACGGATCTTCGATGACGCGGGCCCGATGCCGAAGCTGCGTGCGTCGGCGGGCAAACGCGCGTTGGCGACGCTGCAGTCGAAGCTGGCGCTGGATGGGCCGGAGCTCGAGACGATGATTCAGCGGGTGCTGCACACGTTCGTGCGCGACTTCGGCGCAGCGTGGCTGAAGGACGGGCGCGTGGCGAAAGAGAAGATCGTCGCGTTGCCGATCACCGGTCAGCTGCTCACCTAAGCAACGCAACTCGAAACGAAGTCCCCTCTCCCCTCGGGAGAGGGAAAGAGAAGTTACGAATCTCGACCGACGGCTTTCGAGATCGAATCGAGACCGACTTCACTCAGCTTCTCCTCGAGCGTGTTC
Organism: Archangium sp.; assembly: GCA_031412555.1. Taxonomy (GTDB): domain Bacteria; phylum Myxococcota; class Myxococcia; order Myxococcales; family Myxococcaceae; genus Archangium_A. The sequence goes on from JANODF010000411.1 coordinate 6,882, forward strand.
AAGATCTCGGTGACCAGCTCAGGCCCACGATAGATGAACCCCGAATAGACCTGCACCAGCGAGGCCCCCGCGCAGATCTTCTTCCACGCATCTTCCCCGCTGAAG
>JANODF010000412.1:0-4189 GCA_031412555.1 Archangium sp.
CCCTCACCCTGACCCTCTCCCCAGAGGGGAGAGGGGACTCGGTTTCACTTCTTTGCCGGCATCAGCGAGCGGAGCAGATCCGGGCTGATGTTGAGCTCGCCGATTCGCCCTGCGTTCTCCGCCAGCTCGCGAAAGGCGACTGCGATGTTGTTGCCGGGGTCACCACCACCCGCCTGCATCGCCGAGAGAATCTTCCAGTCCATCGTGCGCAACGGCTCGAGCTGTCGGGTCAGCGCATATGCCGCCGCCTCGGCCACCTTCTTGTCGTTCGAAGCGGTCTGCTCCACCAGCGCCTCGCGCTCCTTCTCCATCGCGATGTCGGCGGCCATCTTCGTCTCGCGAATGTGGCGGCGTTTCTGCTCGACCATCACCTCGGTCTGCAGCTCCGACTCCTTCACCCGGCGCTCCGACTCGACCGCGGCGGTGCGTCGCTCGTAGATCGCCTCGTCACTCTTGCGCTGCAGGCCCTCACGCGCTTCGGCCTCGAGCGCTCGCGCCATCTCCGGCGTCGGCCTCACCGCGAGCACGGCCACCGAGAGCAGCTCGACGCCGAGCAACTGCACCGCCTCCGAGGCGCGCAGGCCCGCCAGCACGGTGGCGGCCAGGCGCTCGCTGCTGCCCAGCGCCTGGGTCAACGAGAGCTTGCCCACCACGCTCTGGGTCAGCAGCTGCGCGGTGTGCACCAGCCGCTCCTCCAGCTTGCGGGGGTCGTCGCTCTTCCACTGCCCGCGCTGCGTCACCGAATAGTCGAGCAGCCCCGCCAGCTTCTTCGCGTCGGCCACCCGCCAGGTGAGCTGCCCCTGCACGGTGATGGTCTGGAAATCGGCCGTCGACTCTTGAAAGGCAAACGGCACGTCGGCGCTCGAGAGCGGCACGATCACCACCGTCGAAGTGGGCTCCCAGTAGAAGAACGACAGCCCCGCGCCTTCGCGCTTCACCTGGCCAGACTTGAACAACATCACGTACTGCGTGGGCGTCGTCTTGAGATAGCGGATCACGTGACCTCCTTAAGAGTCGACTAGACTCTAATCGTAGTCAAGTCGCCGCGCAAGGCGTGGCGGGGCAGAAGCTTTAGAAGCAGGCGGTGCGGTAGCTCACGCCGATGACGGCGCCGGGCGGCGGTGCGGTGTCGAGCACCACGGCATTGCTGATGGAGTCGAAACGCCAGCCCGACGCAGGCAGCGGCACCCCATCGACGGTCACCGTCATGTCGGTGCCGCGCGCGGTGCTGGTCAGCTCGAAGACCCTGCGGGCGCCGAAGACGGAGCGGCTGATGGTCTGCAGATCGGTCGCCCAATCTTGCGTGCAGATGTCGGAGCGCACGCCGCCCGTCCCGGTGATGGCGGCCTGAAAGCGCGCGGGGTCGACCGTGCCTTCGGTGAAGCAGGTGGCGCTGGGCGGCGTGAACGGGCCCACCACCGAGACCGACACCAGCTCGGGCCGGTTGCCCTTCGCCGCGCGCAAGGTGGCCAGGTACGAGCCCACGCTGTTGGGGCTCTGCTCGACGGCGTCGGTGACGATCACCACCGCCAGCGCCGCGTCGGTGCGCAAGAAGCCCGCGTTCGCTCCGGTTCGGTTGGGGTTGGTGATCGCCAGCGACATCGCCGCGAACGCCTGCTCGAAACCAGAGCCGCTGGTGCCCACGCGCACCTTCTGGGCGAACAACGCGGCCACGTTCGGGGTGGTGGGGGTGAGCGCGGCGGGGTTGGTGGTGGTGCGCTCGAGCACGCCCTTCTTGGTGAAGATGTCGGTGGTGGTGACGCCGATGTGCCAGTTGCCGTTGCTGGTGGCCGCCGAGCTCATGAACGCAGCGAAGTTGGTGGCGAGCGCGGCCTGCTCTTCGCCCATCGAACAGGAGTCATCGATCACCAGCAGAATGTCGACCTCGGCGTTGCCCTGCGTGAAGGTCTCCTGCTGGATGCCGTCGGGGTCGGCCACGGCGCGCAACGCCACGCCTTCGGAGTAGGGCACGCCCGCTTCTTCCGTGTCGATGCGAAGCACGTCGCTGAAGCTGCCCACCGTGGTGGGCGCGGCGGCGACCTGCAGGCGCAGCTGGTCGGCAGAATCCAGCACCACCGGGCCTGCGCCCAGCGGCGAGCTGGTGACGCGGAAAGGCAGCGAAGGCGTGGAGTGGCCGGTGATGGTGATGGGTACGCCGCACACGTTGTAGAGGGTGATGGTCTTCGCGCCTGAGGTGCAGTTCTGCTGCACCAGCCCGAGGTCGATCAACGGCGGGTCGACCACCAGGCAACGGCTCACCTTGAGATCGACGGGAATGGAGCGGGGCGCCGTCTCGCCGCTCACGCTGAAGCGCACGGCACCGCGCAGGTAGTCGCCCACGTTCGCGTCGCCCGGCACCGCGGCCTGCACGCGCACCCCGCGGGTCTGCCCCCGCGGAATGAGGATGCTGGAGGCGACCGGATCCGACACCAGGAACGCGAGATCGGAGCCCGGCGCCATCTCGATGCCGCTGACCAGACACGACGCGCCCATGGCGTCGGGTGCGTTGGTGAGGCTGATGATCCGGTTGAGCACGGCGCCGCGCGGTGACGAGCCGAAGTCGGCGCCTTCGGGTGAGACGGTGAGCGAACACGTCTCGGGCAGCCGGGGCACCGCGGTGAGGGCGATGCGGGCCGCGGGCTCCTTCTGATCGTTCGAATAGACCAGCAGGTCTGCTTCGCGCACCCCCGCGGAGCTCGGCGCGATCGACACTTCGAACTCGGCGAAGTTTCTTCCCGCCACCGCGGGCAGGCCGATGGCGTTGTCGTAGCTGCCGCGCAAGGCGACGGTGAACTCGTCGACGCGGGTGAGGGTGTTCTTCGGCACGATGGCGAACCACGGCAACGTGCCGGCGCGCCCGAGCACGAGGTTGTTGGTGGGATCTCCCGGGGCCGGCGGGGCGGTGCCCACGTTCTGCACCAGCAGCCGGCGCCGGGTGACGGCGGTGCCGGTGCTGTTGAGCGGCACCTGCCCAAACTGGATGGGGCTGGGATCGACCCGAATGCGCGGCCCGCCGCCGACGCAGCTCAACGGAATGCGTGCGGGCGTGAGGGGCACGGTGCCCACGTCGAGCGCGAGCAGGGTGCTCAAGGGGCCCAGCACGCGAGGCGCACAGGTCACCTGCAACGTGGTGCTGGAGCGCGGGGCGAGCGAGGTGGGGGCACCCGGTTCGATGACGAAGTCGGCCGTGCCCACCGCGCTGATCAAGGAGAGCGCCACGTTGGCGTTGTTCACCACCGTGACGGTCTTGGTGATCGACACGCCCAGGGGCAGCCGGCCGAAGTCGAGGCGCGCCGGAGTCCACGAGAGGGCCTGGTTGCTGCCTTCTCCGATGAGCCGCACCTGCGCTGCCGGGCACGCCGCGCCCCGCTGAACGGTGATGGTGGCTTCGTACGCGCGTTCTTCGAGGGGCGAAAAACGCACCGGCACTTCGACCTGGCCGTTGGCGGGCACCTCGAGGGGGCTGGTGGCTTCGAAGAAGAAGGCGTTCGCGTCGGCGCCCGTCACCGCGCTCCACGTGGTCGAGGCGGCGAGCGCCCGGCCGTTCTCCAGCACCAGCGGGCTCACCACCGCCTGCTGCAGCGGCACCTGGCCGAAGTCGATCACCGAGGGCACGAAGCAGTCGCGGGCGACGGCGAGCGCGATGAGCTCGATGAGCACCTCGTCTTCTCCTTCGCGAGCGCCCGAGAGGCTGAGGGAGAACTTCGCGCGATGGGTGAGGTCGCGCAGCGTCGCATCGGTGGCCTGCAACGGTGAGAAACGCACGGGCAACACGGCGTCTTGATCGGCGCCGATCACCAGGCCCACCGCGTCGTCGAGCGAAAGGGAGTCGTCGCCCTCCAGCCGGGTGACGGAGAGAATCGAGATCTCCTCCAACCCCACGTTGCGCACGGGCACTTCACCCACTCCGAGCGTCTCCATGAAGGTGGAGGGCAGGGTGAGGGTGGCGTCGCGCGAGATCACCTCGCGGCCGGTGGCGCCGAGCTGAACGACCACGAGCTCACCGAAACGGGAAGAAAGGGTGCCGCCGCCGCACTTGCAGCCGGAGACCGCCAGGGTGAGCACGACGAGGGCGAGCCGACGCATCGCTGGCCATCCTGACACAGGTTCAAACGGCCCGTTGGCCGCGCCCGAAGTCGCTGTCAGAGTCCCCCTCCTCATGCGGTGGAGTCTCTGGTTTCTGGTGGTG
>JANODF010000413.1:0-12353 GCA_031412555.1 Archangium sp.
TCGGCAAGACGTCTCTGGGCCAGTCCATTGCCAAGGCAGTGGGCCGCAAGTTCGTTCGCCTGTCATTGGGCGGCGTGCGAGACGAAGCCGAGATCCGCGGCCACCGCCGCACGTACGTGGGCGCCCTGCCCGGCCGCTTCATTCAGCAGATGAAGAAGGCCGGCTCGCGCAACCCGATCATGTTGCTCGACGAGATCGACAAGCTGGGCTCGGACTTCCGGGGTGACCCCTCGGCGGCCCTGCTCGAGGTGCTCGACCCGGAACAGAACAGCACGTTCTCGGATCACTACCTCGACATCCCCTTCGATCTTTCGAAGGTGATGTTCATCGCCACGGCGAACCGGCTCGACACCATTCCGGCCCCGCTCCGTGACCGCATGGAGATCATCGAGATGAGCAGCTACACGTTCATCGAGAAGGATCACATCGCCCGCAACCACCTGATCCCCAAGCAGATCAAGGAGCACGGGATCACGACCGAGCACATCGAGCTGCTGCCTGAAGCGCTCGACAAGATCATCAGCTCGTACGCCATCGAGCCCGGTGTTCGTCAGCTCGAGCGCAAGGTGGCGGAGATCTGCCGCTCGGTCGCGGTGGGCGTCGCCTCCGGCAACATGACCAAGCAGGTCATCACCGCGGAGAAGGTCGAAGAGATCCTCGGGCCCAAGCGCCACGAGCTCAACGTGGCAGAGCGCACCTCGCAGACCGGCGTCAGCGTCGGCCTGTATTACACCTCGCTCGGCTTCGGAGACATCCTCTTCGTGGAAGCCACCAAGATGCCCGGCAAGGGTTCGTTGACCCTCACCGGCCAGCTCGGCGAAGTGATGAAGGAGTCGGTGAACATCGCCTTCTCCTGGCTGCGCGCGAACGCAGAGCGCATGGGGCTGGCTCCGACGATGTTCGAGAAGACGGACCTGCACCTCCACTTCCCCGACGGGGCGACCCCGAAGGACGGCCCCTCGGCCGGCGTGGCGATCATCACGGCGCTCTCGTCGCTCTTCACCGGCATCCCGGTGCGGTCCGACACGGCGATGACGGGTGAAATCACCCTCCGTGGCAACGTCGGCCAGATCGGCGGCGTGCGTGAGAAGGTGCTCGGTGCTCACCGCGCCGGCATCAAGCGGGTGCTCCTGCCGGAGAAGAACAAGAAGGACCTCGTGGACGTGCCCGAAGTCGTGCGCACCGCCCTCGAGTTCCACTTCGTCGCGCACGTCGACGAGGCGCTGAAGCTGAACCTCGAGCGGTCACCCTTCGTGGTGGTGCCCGCCGTGGTGGAAGACCCCAAGGCCGAAATCCGAGCCTGAGCTGAAGAATCAATACGCCCGCGAGCCTCAAGGGTTCGCGGGCGTCGTCATGTCCGGAGCGAAATCCCCTCTCCCTCTGGGAGAGGGTCAGGGTGAGGGCCTCTACTTCAGGTCCAACGTCTGCTGACCCGGAAGCTCTTGCTTGTGCTTCTCGAGGATCAGGTCGATGCCCTGGCGGATGTACTCAGCGACCGGAACTTTGGTCTTCTGGTTCAACTCCTTGAGGAGCTCGTTCTGCTCGGGCGTGATGTAGATCGTCGTGCTGATCTTCTTGCGCGCCATGGACGTCTGTGACGCTATGTCGACTCAGGCCGAGGGCAAAATAATGACCTTGAAGAACTCCGTACGGATGACGTTCCTCGGCGCGGCGCTGGCCCTGATGGGCTGCGCGACGACCTCCTCTGGCGAGAAGAAAGACGGCGAGTCGGCCGACGGCGAGCAGGTCGCCGAGAACATCCGCCAGAAGCAGGCCGGCAACGAGAAGGTCACCGAGTTCGACCTCAACAAAGACAAGAAGTCCGACGTGTGGACGTACACGGTCGCCGCCAAGAGCGCCGACGGCAAAGACATCGACCGCCTCGCCCGGAAGGATCTCGACATCAACTGGGACGGCAAGGTCGACATCGGCCGCACCTATGACGAGAAGGAGCAGATCAGCCGCGAGACGCTCGATCTCGACTTCGACGGCAAGGTCGATGAGGTGATCATCTACGAGAAGGGGCTCGTCGTTCGCAAAGAGCGCGACCTCTCGTCAGCCGGCAAGCCTTCGCTCTGGGTCTTCTACGAGAAGGGCCAGATCGTCCGCAAAGAGCGCGACACGAACGCCGACGGCAAGGTCGACTACTGGGAGTATTGGGAGAACAACCAGGTCGACCGCATCGGTGAGGATCTCGACGGCGACGGCAACGTCGACAAGTGGACGAAGAACCCCGACTCCGAAGGCTGAGTAGAACGGCCCCTCACCCCGACCCGGAGGGGAGAGGGGGATTGCTTCACTTAGTTCGCAGTCGTGACGATCGCGTTCATTGACGTCTCACGGCGGAAGTCTTCCATGTACCGCGAAGCCGCGTCCTTGCTGCCGAAGCGGCCCATGCGCACGCGGTACCAGGTGCCCTTGCCGGGAATGGTCGCCTCGACGATGAACGGCGCGTAGCCCTTGTCACGGAGCCCCGCGGCGAACCGATCGGCCTCCGTCTTGTCCTGGTACGCCGACAGCTGAACGGTCCACGAGCCATCGGCGACGGTCTCGGTGGGCGGGCGCTGGGCCTGCACCTTGCCGAACGCCTCCTTCAAGCCACCCCCATCGACGGTGCGCGTGGCGACCGAGTCGACCTTCGGCGTCTCAGGCAACGGCACGGGCCTGGGCGCGACGACTGCCACCTCAGGCACCGACGCATCTTCCAAGCGAGGCGCAGGGGGCGCGACCACGACGGGCTCCGGCTTCGGCTCGACCGGCTTCACCGCGATCGGCGCTTCCACCACCGGCGCAGGCGCCTTGCGCGTCAGCTCGTCTTGAAAGGTGAGCGCCGCATCGGCCTTCATGTTCTCGAGCGCCTCGGTCTTGCGGTCGAGCTGACCCAACAAGTCCGTCGGCTGCTGCGCGATGGCGGCGGTCTCGGCCGAGAGCTTCTTGCCCACCACGACGCCGAGCATGAAGACGCCGCCCAGGACCACGAGCGAAGCCACGGTGATGCTGACGATCTGGCGGTTGTCGAGCGAGAGCTCGTACTTCTCTTTGAGGCGGTGGGAGTCGCGCATGTGTTCCTGGGCGCCCCCGATCACTGCTGGAGCGGGCGCATCACCAAAGTAGCGTGCGGTAGCACTGCGTCAATTTCGCACCCCGTCAGTTGCGGGGGGCTCCGTTGAGAATCCAATCGCGCAGCTGCGTCTGCTGGGTCGCCGTGAGCGGAGCCCCACCACCGCGCGGCATGTCGCCACCGAGCGTGCGGGTGTAGATGCCCGAGCCGTTCAGGTTTCCCGGAATGATCCGGCCGTTCATGCTCACGATGGTGTCGTAGCTCCACGAGTGACACGAGTCGCAGCGCGCATCGAAGATCGGCTGAATCTGCGCGGAGTAGCTGACGTTCATCGGCCCCGCATCGGTTCCGCCATCGACCGTCACCACGCCTGAATCGGGCGGTCGGTACACGCCGGCGTCGTAGCGAATCGAGGCGTCGGGCAGCTCGGGGAAGCTGGCGTCGTAGTCGCCATTCTCGAACAGCCCGCAGGCGCCCGCCTGGCAGACCTCGTTGGCCGCGCAGACCGAACACGCCCCACCGCCGGTGCCGCACTCGAACACCGCCGTGCCGGCCAGGCAGTCGCCCGATTCGGTGCAGCAGCCTTCGCAGCTGTCCGCGCTGCAGCTCTTGGCAGGCGCCATCGTTGGCCCGCACGAAGCCGTGACGGAAGCGACCAGCCCAGTCAGAAAGCTCAACAGGAATACTCGTGACGACCGCATCGGCTGCGCAGCCTACAGGTCAGCGGAGCCGAAGATCCATCGGACCTTCGAGTTCCAATTCCACTCCGTCTCGAATCAGGGTCGCTTCGGCGCCGTCGGGCAACACCAGGCGCACGGTCGCTCCGAGCTCGTAGGTGTGACCCTCGGGCAGCGCAGCGGTGGCCAGATCGTCGGTCTCGGCGAACACCACCTCGTCGTCCACCTCGAGCCGCGCCCCGCCCTGCCCCAGCGGCCCCGCGTGAATGCGCGCCACCTTCACCCGCTGCGAAGGCGGCGGCAGCTTCACCGGGCCGTCTTCGCGCGGCGCTGAAGCCATGTTCTCGATGCCGTTGGGGGTGAAGAACGCTTTGAAATAGTCGGCTGAGGTCGGCTCGTTGCCCGCGGAGAACGCGCTGGCCGGCGTGAAGCGGTTGTCGGAGTACCTGGGCATCATCGAAGGCGCGAGCATGGTGGCCTTCACCGGCTGGCCGTCTTTCAAGACGAACCGCGGGATGGTGGTCGCTTCGATCTTCGATTCCTTGAGGTCGCCGACGGTGACCTTCTCGTCGTCGAGCACACGCAACGCGCCACCAAAACACTCGAGCAGCGCGAAGCCCTTCGCTTCGATGCGATCGGACGGCATCAACCGCGCGCCCACGCTCAGGGCCACTTCACGTTTGCCCTCGAGCAACACGGGCTTCGAAGCCGCTTGCAGCCCACACACCGCGACTTCGGGTTCTTTGGTGCAGGCGAAGAACAGCAACGAGGCGAGGATCAGGCGATCCATCCGCCCCCCAGCACCCGTTCGCCTTCGTAGACGACCGCGGCCTGGCCCGGCGTCACCGCGCGCGCGGGCTCGTCGAGCGTCACCTTGAAGTGGCCGTTGAGCTCGAGCTTCACCTTGCCCGGCGAGCCCTGATGCCGGTGCCGGATGCGCACGGTCACCGGCTTCTCCATCGGCGGCGCGCCGTCGACCCAATGCGGGCGCAGCAGGTGGAAGCTGGCGCGTTCGGTCTCCGACGCCGGGCCCACCACCACGCGGTTCGTCTCGGGCTCGATGCGCTGCACGTAGAGCTTCTCGGCGTGCGTCACCTGCAGGCCCTTGCGTTGGCCCACGGTGTACTTGTGGATGCCGTCGTGTGCGCCGAGCACGGAGCCATCAGCGGTGACGATCTCGCCCTTGGGCTGCGCGCCGGCCACCTTCTCCACGAAACGGGCGTAGTCGCCGTCGGGCACGAAGCAGATCTCCATCGACTCGGCCTTGTGCGTGGTGATGAGGCCATGGCGCTCGGCGATCGCGCGCACCTCGGACTTCTTCATGTCGCCGATGGGGAAGATGAGATCGCGCAGCTCGTCCTGGCCGAGCGTGAAGAGGAAGTACGACTGATCCTTCGCGGCGTCGGCACCGCGTTGAAGCTGAAAGCGTCCGTCCTCTTCCGTCACGCGAGCGTAGTGACCCGTGGCCAGGCGCGCGCCCAGCTGGCGAGCCCGCTTGAGGAGAAAGCCGAACTTCACGTCCTGGTTGCAGGCCACGCACGGAATCGGGGTGCGGCCGCCGAGGTACTGCTGCACGAACGGCGTGACGACCTTGTCCTTGAACATCTCTTCGACGTTCGCCACGTAGAACGGAATGCCGAGCTTCTCGGCCACCGCGCGGGCGTCATCGATGTCGTCGGGGCTGCAGCAGCTGCCGCACTGGGCGGTGCTCTCGTAGCTCCAGACGCGCAAGGTGATGCCGATCACCTCGTGACCCTGCTCGACCAGCAGAGCCGCTGCGGCTGAGGAATCGACCCCTCCGGACATGGCAACGACGACGCGCATGGGCTCCCGATGCCACAGCCAGCGGGTTCCTGAAACCCCCTGCTCTGGAAACGGTCGAGGGCACCTTTTCCACAAGGCCCCCGAATGGGTGCCGGTGTGGGCAACGCCGCACGTTACGAATCTGAAACTCACTCAAGCCACTGAAAGAATTCGACTTTCGGCGATTCTTCCGAGCGAACGCGTTTTCAGGCGAGAGAGCGGCGGCTCGTCGCAGATCAGGCTGTGGGAAAGCCTGTGGGAAACCTCGAGGCCCTCAGGAGGGCGGCTTCCAGGCCTTCAACGCGGTCAGAAGTCCCTCTCGGGTATTGAGAGAAGGGTCGTCCAGAACGAGCTCGAGCAGGTGCCGGGTGGCGTGGCCGATGGCAGGCGACGGGCCGGTGCCGAGGGCGTCCATCAGGCCCTTCCCGTCAAGGGCGAGCTGTTTGGTGGTGAGCGGCGGGTTCGTGGCGAGGAGGGCCTCTACGCGGGCGCGGAATCCGGCCGGCAAAGAACCCCGCGCTTCGTGCACGGCGAGCAATGCGGGCGCCCGCTGCGCTTCGACCTTCGAAAGCCAGCGGCGGAGCTGCGGATCGCTCGGCTCCGCGGGAGGCAACGGAGCACGCAGCACCAGCGCGGCGGCGTCATCGGCCGTCTTGTTGGGGAACTTGAGGCGAATCATCACCTCGCGCGGTTGGGGCTGGCCGAAGAGCAACACCGCCATGCGGATCACTTCGTCTCGCGCAGCGCGCCCCACCGCTTCGAAGTCGGCTTTGGCCGCTTCAGGGAGGAACTCACCGAGCAGCCCGGTGCTCGAGAGCAGCGTCAGGCCCTTGGTCACCGAAGGCGCCAGCAGCAGCTTCACGAACTCCTGGTTGATGCGCTCGACGGCCACCTTACGGAACACCGGCAGCGTCTTCGGAATGGCGGCTTCGGTGAGCGGCTCGAGGTTGAAGTCGAGCACGGTCGCGAAACGCACGGCGCGCAGGGGGCGCAGCCCGTCTTCGGTGAAGCGCTCCATCGCGTCGCGCACGCAGCGCACGGTGCACAGCGCGAGATCTTTCTGTCCTCCGAATGGATCGACGAGCTCGCCGGTGTTCGGATCCCACGCGATCGCGTTCATCGTGAAGTCGCGGCGCCCCAGGTCGACTGCGATGTCTTCGTGGAACTCGACCTTCGAGGGCCGGCGGCCATCGACGTAGTCGGCTTCGGAGCGGAAGGTGGTCACCTCGACGTGTTCGCCCCGCAGCACCACGGTCACGGTGCCGTGCTCGATGCCGGTGGGGATCACCTTCTTGAAGAGCCGCTGCACGTCTTCGGGCCGGGCGCTGGAGGCCACGTCGAAATCTTTCGGAGGCTGCGCCCGGAGCATGTCGCGCACGCATCCACCGACGAGGAAGGCGCGGAAGCCGCCGTCTTGAAGGCCTTTCACCACCTCGAGTACCGCGGCCGGCACGGTGCTCTTCGTCAGCAGGTCACTCAAATGATCTCGGCTGGAATCGAACCAGCGACCTTCGGTTTAGGAAACCAACGCTCTATCCAACTGAGCTACGAGACCTTACGAAACGGATCGGGCATCTATCAGCGACGCCAGTGGAGCGGAACAGCCTCGAACGAAGCCCGCCTCTCCAGATCGGCGAGCTCTTCCCGGGCACGCACCACTTCGCGGCGGTTCTTGTCGAGGCGCTCCCGAATGCGCTCGAACTCCGGGTTGAACGAGAAGAAACAGGGCGACGCGTAGAGCGGCACCGGCTGATTGATGACGGTGGTGCCGGTCACCGTGGCGCTGACGCCCAGACCCGGCAGCGGCTGACCATTCACCACCACCCCCACCCCTCCGGTGGTGACGAGGGGCTGATTGTAGAAACCGGTGTTGCAGATGAAGCCGCTGCGCACGGGGAGCCCGTTGACCTCTTCGACCTTCTTTCGATCGGCCTCGATCTCTTCTTCGAGCTCGATGACCCGGGTGCGCGCCGTACGGAACAGCTGACGCCAGGCCTGTTCAGAGGTGCTGGGCACCGCGGGCTGGGTCGTCGGTGGAGCCGCGACGGGCCGCGGGTTCTTCGTGACGTCATTGTCGATGCGGGAGATCTCGGCACCTTCGGTGGTGCGCACCTTCACCCCGCGGGGGATGGAGCTGAGGTCGTCGGTGAAGTGCTCCTGGCCCGACTTGTCCGTCCATGAATAGACGGCGCTCTGAATCACCAGCGCGAGGAGAAGCGGGCTCACGAAGGACAGTGTAGCGGCCGCCATGGCCAGGAAGAACCCCCCGGTTTTCCGGAGGGGAGGATCAGCGACAAGCGCCGGTGGTGAAGTCGCAGGTCGAGCCGCCGGTGCAGCTGCGCGCAGGACACCGCGGGGCGCACCAGTTTCCTCCGGGTGCACCCTGGCAGACGTAGTCGGTGCGGCACTCCCCCTGAAAGCCGGGCGCCGAGCAGGGGGCCTTGCATGCATTGACGATCGCGGGACCGACCGGAGTGTCGAAAGGCTCTGAGGTGCAGAGGTCGGCCCCATTGCCGCAAGGCACACCCGGCGTGCAGACCCCGGTGCAGTAGCCGCCGAAGTAGCCGTTGAGCTCGTACCGCGGCGGGAGAAAGGGTCGAAGACAACGGCGATCGGTGCCGCAGTCGGCGTCGTTCAGACACGGAGACCCGGTCGGGGCGTTTCCCACCAACGCGGGTGCGGGGGAAATCCAACAGACGGGCGAGCCCGTCCAGCCGAGCGACGGGTAGCACTCGTAACCGATGCGGCACCCCGCTCCGGCGTCGCCTCGCTGGTTGCAGAGGGGCACGCACAGCCGCTGTGTCTCTCCAAATCGAGTGGGGAACGACACGCACTCGCTCGTGGAGGTGCAGGCGCGAGTGGTGCCTTCGCAGGGCAAAGTGCAGAAGCCGCCGGGGTAGTTCAGCCCTGAGGTGGTCTGCGTGCGGCAGAAGGCGCCGCGGCCGATGCTGGAGCAGTCGCCGTCGCCGCTGCAGGGGTCGCCGACACGGACCGGGGGCGTGCTGCACTGCTGGTTGTTGCAGGATTCGCAGACGTTGCAGTTGTTGACGCCGCAGCTTCCCGGAAGCGTGCCCGAGAGGCAGAGGTCGGTGTTGCGACACCCCATGCATGCACCGGTGCCTCGGCAGGAACCGCGGTCACACTGGTCTCCGGCGGAGCACGTCTGGCAGGCCTCTGCGAAGACGCCGCAACGCCCGCCGCTCTGAGCGCAGGTGCGAATGCAACGAGTGCCGTCACAGCAGCCGTCGGAGCAACTGGAAGGATTGCATTCGGCAGCGGTCGCGAAGGTGGTCACTGCGTTGGGGCACGCGAGACCGCCGTCGCGTTGGTAGGTCACTCCGTCGACGACGATGCCGCCCGAGCCGCCGGTTCCGGTCGAGCCGCCGGTGCTGCCGGAGCCACCATCACAGCCGACGCCGTCGCAGATGCTGAGAGATGGATCGACAGACGGCTCGAAACATCCTGCGGCGAACACACCCAACAGCACCGCGACTCGTCCACCCATGACCGCCCCCTCGAGAGAATTGCGCGCCCTTCGGACACACATGCCCTCAATTCTGAGACATCGAGGCCGGCAATGCGATGCGCAGAAAGTAAAAAACCCCTCGGTTTCCCGAGGGGTTCGAAGTGCTGCACTTCTGTGGGCACACCAGGTTTCGAACCTGGGACCCCCGCCGTGTGAAGGCGATGCTCTACCGCTGAGCTATGTGCCCAGAAGCCGCGCGGTAAGTGCCACGCAGTTCCGAGGCAGTCAAGGACGAAGCCGCATGGCTCACCTGACTCAGAGTGCCTGCAGCTTTTCGTCGAGCGAACGCAGGCGCTTCTTGAGGCCCGACAGCTGCCGGCCGAGATCCTTGAAGTCTTGCTTGGTGGCGAAGTTGAGCTGATGCATCACCACCCGCTGCGTGGAGTCGATGCTCTTCTTGGCCTGCTGCGCCTTACCGAGCGCTTCGACCACCTTCTGGGCGCGCTTCTCGTCGGAGAACAGGCGCTCCATGGCCTTCTGACCAAAACCCAACGCGCGCTGCTTCAGCTTGCTTGCGATGCCCATGGAATCCCCCGAATTACTGCTCTCGAATCCGTTCGAGCCAGCGTTCTGCCAGCCCGCGGTACTGCAACCGCGCGATCACGGGCGAAAGATCACCCCGCGCGATGAGCCGCTTCTGCACGATGGCCGCGATGGGATCCAGCCCCCCCTCGATCAAAGCCCACCAGTCCGCCTGAGTGGCCCGGGCAAAGAACCGGGGTTGGGCGGCCTCCACCGCGTCCGCTGACAAGAATCGCGGCTCGGGCAGCTTGCCGTTCACCGGCGCGCCGATCGCGATGCCCATCGGGCCCTCGTCGCGATCGACCACCACCCCAAAGTCACCGTCCCACCCCTGGGCGGCACCTGCCGCATCGGGATCCTCGTTCAGCAGGCGGATCGCCATCTGGCACCACGCCTCCGAGGGAAATTCAGCCATGCGTGCAGGGTGTCAGAAAACTGGTCTTTTCGCGCGGCTGCCGTGGGATGCATCGAGCGTGAACTGGGTCTTCTTCGCCTTGATCGTGGTCTCGGTGCTCACGGCGGCCTTCAACGGCACCATGCCGAAGCTCACGCAGGCCACGGTGATGTCGGCCAAGTCGGCGGTCGAGTTGGCCATCGGGCTCATCGGCCAGATGACCTTGTGGTTGGGGCTGGTGGGCGTGCTGCGCGAGGCCGGGCTGCTCCGATCGCTGGCGAACTTCCTGCGGCCGGTGATGAGCCGGCTCTTCCCCGAAGTGCCGCCCGATCATCCCGCCATGGGCGCGATGATCCTGAACCTCGCCGCCAACGTTCTCGGCCTGGGCAACGCCGCGACGCCCTTCGGCCTCAAGGCCATGCAGGAGCTCGACAAGCTCAACCAGCAAAAAGGCGTGGCCACCAACTCGATGGCCCTCTTCCTCGCCATCAACACCTCGTGCATCGCCCTGCCCCTCACGGTGATCAGCGTGCGGGCCTCGGTCGGCTCGAAAGATCCCGCCGGCATCATCGTGCCCACCTTGTTGGCCGCCTCGTTCAGCACCTTCTTCGCGGTGCTCGCCTGCAAGCTGCTCGAGCGCCGGAAGCTGTTCTCGATGGATCGCTACGGCGCGGTGGAGATCGACGCCTCGAAGCTCAAGGCCCCCGATGCCACCGCGCTCGAGAAGGCAGAGGCACTCGCAGCGGTCGCTCCGAAGACGCCACTGTGGCGTCAGCTGGTCGCAGCAACCATCGGGGCGACCGTGGTCTTCGCGCTGGTCAGCCACGTGATGCAGTCACCGGCGTCCGAGAGCGCCTTCGATCTCACCCGTGGGATCCTGTCTGACTGGCTGCTCCCGCTGCTGATCCTCACCATCGTCACGCTCGGCTTCGGCCGGCAGGTGAAGGTCTACGAAGCGTTCATCGCCGCGGCGAAGGATGGCTTTCAGACGGTGGTGTCGATCATTCCGTTTCTGGTCGGCGTGCTGGTGTCGATCGGCATGTTCCGCGCGTCGGGGGCGATGGAGTTCCTGGTCAGCGTGCTCTCCCCGCTGGTGGCGCCGATTGGGTTTCCCCCCGAGGCGCTGCCGATGGCGCTCATTCGACCGCTCTCCGGCAGTGGCGCCCTCGGGGTGATGGGTGAAGGCCTCAAGGCGTACGGGCCAGACTCGTTCGTCGGCTACCTGCTGTCGGTGCTCAATGGCAGCACCGAGACCACCTTCTACGTGCTCGCGCTCTACTTCGGCGCGGTGCAGGTGAAGGCGCTGCGGCACACCCTGGCCGCGTGTCTGGTGGCTGACTTCGCGGGGCCGGTCGGGGCGTTGTTGGTGTGCCGACTGTTCTTTTCGTCGGCGCCGTACATCGCGGGGAAGTAGCGGCGTCGACGCGTCTTGGCGTAGAGATGTGTGATGACAAACCGCCTGGGGGTGGTCGTGGTGTTGTTCGTGGTGGCGGGGTGTTTGCCGCCCGACGAGAGACGTAGCTGTTTCGACGGGTGCCTTCCCGGCACGGTCTGCGACACCCGCATTGAGTACTGCGTCCCTGAGGGCTCGATTGATTCGGGGGCGGGTGGTGGCGGCGGTGTTGGATCCACGGGTGGTGGTGGTGGTGGTGGCGGTGCGACCGACGCGGGCTTCGGTGATGCGGGCACGGGCGGTGGTGTCGCGGGAGGTGGCGGCGGCACGTTGTGCACTCCGAACACCGAGTGCCGTGAGGCGGCGGGCGCCTGCGATCTTCCTGAGATGTGCAGCCCCCAGGGCTTCTGCCCCGCCGATGTGAGACGCGACAACTCTTTCCAGTGCCGCGCGGCTGCCGGCACCTGTGATGTGCCCGACTTCTGCGACGGCACGGCCTTCGATTGCCCCGATGTGCTCGAGGCGCTGAACACGATCTGTCGCGCGTCGACCGGCGCCTGCGACCCCGCGGAGCAATGTGATGGAACGTCGGCGGGCTGCCCGTCGGACTCGCTTGCGCCCACCAGCACCGTCTGCCGCGCGTCGACCGGCCTGTGCGATCCGGCTGAGTCGTGCACCGGGTCGGGCTCCGCGTGTCCGGCGGACCTGCTGAGCTCGGGTGGAACGCAATGCCGGGCCAGCACCGGAGGCTGCGACATCGCCGACACGTGCAGTGGAACGTCGGCCGCGTGCCCTGATGCGTTGCAGCCGGCGACCACGGTGTGCCGTGCGTCCGTCGGACAGTGTGATGTCGAGGAGCGCTGCACCGGATCTTCCGGCGTGTGTCCGGGTGATGTGCTCTCACCGGCCTCGACCGTGTGCCGGGTGTCGGGTGGTAACTGCGACCCTGCGGAGAACTGCACGGGCAGCAGCGCGCA